>JADHPA010000001.1 GCA_016778675.1 Candidatus Pelagibacter sp.
TTGTGCTTCAAATAAATCTTGATCAGGTTCTTTAAATATTGCACTTGAATAAGTTAACGATTTATCTAGCCATAAAGAAAAGAAATCATTACCAAGGTCATAATGCCTTGCAATATTCTCTTTACTTCTGGTTTTAGTATTTTTTATAAACTTTCTCTTTATATAATTAATAATAGTTAAATCTAGAATCCCTGAAAACTTGTAAATGATACCTATGTTACGAGCAGTTAATTCAATTAAATCTGAAAGGTTATTTGTTGTAAAAAGTCCTTTCATATAAGATTCGCCCAATCCCACGCTTCCACTCTTAATCAGGTTATAAATGAAACTTTCATCTTTAATTTCTAATAAAACTTTTAAAATTTCATTTGGATCACCAAACTTTAGGACTTCGCCATTCATTTTTATAACTTCAAGATGTCCGTGCTTAATATTTTTCAATAAGCTAAATACAATTAAATCTGACAGTTTATAAATGAGCATTAATTTTCTATTGTAATATTATTTTTAATTTTAATTTTTTTTTGAATAAACTTTATCTTTTTTATCCACAATTTAAATGCCTCAAAATGTATCGCCACGATAACTTTAAATGTCATTAATGGGTGCTTTAAGTAAGACTTGATTAAAGATGCATTATTTAATTCACTTTTAATCCCATCTTGAGATGCATAGAGAATTTTACCCTCTGGGTCTTGTACATCAATTATTACTGAAATTTTATTTCCAGGTTTTAATATTCTAAAAAAATAAACACAATTCATATTTATAAAAGGTGAAACATGAAATTTCTTTTTACAAATTTGCTGTACTAAATTTTCATTTTTATTAACTTTAAAGATATAAACGTGTTGTTCACCAAATGTATTTTTAACTTCATGCATGATTGATATAAGATTTGATTTATTATCATATATATAAAAGACACTTAATGGATTAAAAACATAACCGAATATTCTTGGATAACATAAAAGTTTAATTTGTACGTCTTCATACTCTTGATTATTTTTTTTTAGATTATCTTTAACCCAATTTTCAACTGGGCTACCATCTCTTGGTCCATGGTCTACATCAAAAAAACTAACGATATTGAATTTATTATATGAAAATATTTTTAAATTTTTTTGTAATGTATCTAACTCAGCAAGATCAATTAGTAATGAAAATACTTTATATTTAAAACTATGAATGGTTGGCTTGAATCTTTTGTGTATTACAGATCCTGTATAAATATATGAGTTTTTAATCATTAAGTTTTTTTAGCATTTCAATAGAAGATTTTATTCCATCTTCATGAAAACCATAGCCAAAATAACTTCCACAAAACAATATATTTTCTTTATTTTGAATTTTATGCAGTTCACCTTGATTTAGTAATGCCTCTGCATCGTAATAGGGATGAGTAAACGATACCTTTTTAAAGATTTTTTCAACAGGTATTTCCTTAAATGGATTTAAGGTTAAAAAAATATTTCTATCAATCTCTAGGTTTTGCAACTGATTTAACCAATAGGTAACTGACGTCTTTTCAATATTATTTGGATCCATTGAAGAGTTCCATGAACACCAAGCTTTCTTATTTTTTGGCATAACACTCTCATCAAAATGAATAACAGCAATATTACTTTTATATTTAAAATTTTTTAAAATTAATTCCTCTTCTGGTGTTGGACTATCTATAATATTTAATACTTCATCTGCATGAGTTGCAATTACAACTTTGTCATAATCAAAGAATTCATTTTCTTCACCATAAAAAACTTTAACACCTGTACTTTGTCTAGTTATTTTATTAATGTTATAATTTTTGTAATGTTGACCACTAATTTGTGAAATTATTTTATCAACATATGTTTTGCTCCGATTTGCAACCGTATACCATTGTGGTCTATTTTTTATTTTAAACAATCCATGATTTTTAAAAAAACTTAAAAAGAACGTCAGAGGCATTTGTGAGGCTTCATAGGGAGGCATTGACCAAATTGCTGAAACCATAGGAATAATATGATAATTTACAAAATAATCTGAAATTTTTATTTCTTTAAGATAATTTCCTAGTGTTGTGGATTGTATTTTTGCAATATCCAATTTTTCACAGTTTTTATAAAAGCTAAGAATTTCAAAAAACATTTTGATAAATCTTAAATTAATTAAATTTTGTTTATTTGAAAAAATTCCTTTTAACCCTTTGCCACAGTATTCAATATTAGTGCCCTCAACAGTAACAGAAAATGACATATCACTTTTTTCTATTGCAATTTTATTTTCAGAAAAAAAATTGATTAGATTTGGGTAGGTATTTTTGTTAAATACCATAAATCCAATATCTACAGCTATTTCTTTGTTTTGTCTGTAATTAACTTTTATTGTATTTGCGTGACCACCAAACTGATTTTCTTTTTCAAATAAATCAACTTTATGTTTTTTAGATAAATAATATGCTGCACTTAAACCTGATATGCCAGCTCCAACTACAGCAATATTCATTTTATGATATTTTTATTATGCTGCTGTCTCTTCGTATTCATCCATTGAAGGACATGTACAAAATAAGTTTTTATCTCCATAAACATTATCTACTCTAGCAACTGGAGGCCAAAACTTAAATGATCTTAAAAATTCAGAAGGATAAGCTGCCTCTTCTCTTTCATATTTATGATCCCATGTATTTGAAGCTAATTCAACGTGCGTATGTGGCGCATTCTTTAACGGATTATCCAATTTATCAAAAGCACCTGATTTTATCTTATCTATTTCTTGTTTAATCTTAATCAAAGTATCGCAAAACCTATCAATCTCCTCTAAGCTTTCACTTTCTGTGGGCTCAATCATCATCGTTCCTGCAACAGGCCAAGACATAGTAGGTGCATGAAAACCATAATCTATTAATCGTTTTGCAATGTCTTCCTCTGTTATTCCTGTTTCAGTTTTTATTTGCCTGATATCAATAATACATTCATGTGCAACGTTGCCATTTTTGCCTTTGTATAAAATAGGAAAAGAGCTGTTTAATTTATAGGCAATGTAATTAGCATTTAAAATTGCAACTTCTGATGCCTTTCTCAAACCTTCCGATCCCATCATCTTCATGTACATCCAAGATATGGAAAGAATGCTTGAACTACCCCAGGGAGCTGCAGAAATTGCACCTACACCTGTTGCTGGTCCACAATCTTTTACAACTGAATGGTTGGGCAGAAATTTTTCTAAATGTTTTTTACAGGCGATTGGTCCCATTCCAGGTCCACCTCCACCATGAGGTATACAAAAAGTTTTATGTAAATTTATATGACAAACATCAGGCCCAAATTTGCCAGGCTTTGCTATTCCAACAAGTGCATTTAGATTAGCACCATCCATATAAACTTGTCCACCGTTACTATGTACAAGTTCACAAATATCTACTATCTTTTCTTCAAAGACACCATGTGTCGAAGGATAAGTAACCATCAATGCTGCTAGATTATCTTTATGTTTTTCAACTTTATTTTTTAAATCTTCAAAATCTACATTTCCATGACTATCACAACTGACAACTACAACTTTCATGCCAACCATTTGTGCACTAGCAGGGTTTGTTCCATGTGCTGAACTTGGAATTAAGCATATGTTTCTATTATGATCTCCATTGTTTTCATGAAATTTTCTAATCACCATAAGTCCTGCAAACTCTCCTTGAGCTCCAGCATTAGGTTGTAAAGATACACCTGAAAACCCAGTTATTGAACGTAGCCAATTTTTTAAATCAGTAAATAATGTTCTATACCCTTCCATCTGCTCTAAAGGTGCAAATGGATGTGGTTCTGAAAATTCTCTCCAAGTAACTGGAATCATTTCAGCAACTGCATTTAATTTCATTGTACATGATCCAAGAGCAATCATTGATCTGTTCAATGCTATATCAGAATCTTCTAATCTTTTAAGATATCTCAACATATCTGTTTCAGAATGATAACTATTAAACACTTTGTGTTGTAAAAATTTAGAAGTTCTTAATAAGTTTTTAGGAATATTAGTTAAACTTTCATTCATCTCTTCTTTGATAGTTTCTGAACAATTAAAAACTTTAAGCAATTGATTAGCACGATAAACATTTTTCTTTTCATCAAATGAAACTGCTAACATTTGAGAGTTTACTTTTCTTATGTTAATATTTTCTCTTAATGCATTGTTATAAATAATGTCAGTTTTATCTAAAGTTTTGATAGTAACTGTATCAAAGAAATGTTCTGAGTATAATTCATAGCCTGTCTGCTTTAGCTTATCTGAAAAGTTTTTTGTTAATTGAGAAGTGTTGTTAGCAATTTTAAGAATTCCCTCTGGCCCATGATAAACTGCATAGGCTGCAGACACTATTGCTAGTAAAGCTTGAGCTGTACAAATATTACTTGTTGCTTTGTCTCTTCTTATATGTTGTTCACGAGTTTGTAGTGCAAGTCTGTATGCTTTTTTGCCATGACGATCTACCGATACCCCTATAATTCTTCCTGGCATTGATCTTTTATACTCATCTTTTGTTGCAAAAAATGCTGCATGGGGTCCACCATAACCCATTGGAATTCCAAAACGTTGTGAGCTTCCAACTGCTATATCCGCACCAAGTTCAGCAGGTGTTTTTAGTTTGGCTAACGAAAGTAAATCACAAATTAAAACTGCCTTACCTTTACTCTTATGAATTTGACTGATCGCTTCACTTGGATCTTTAATATCACCTAAAGTTCCAGGGTATTGAATAATACCACAAACAATTTCACCTTTGATATCTTTATATTCATCTCCAACAATAACCTCTAAACCCATAGGTTCAGCTCTTGTTTTAATAACATCGACAGTTTGAGGCTGACAATCTTTTGATACAAATACTTTATTACTTTCATTTTTACTAACTCTGTAACTTAGTCCGACAGCTTCAGCTGCCGCAGTACCTTCATCAAGTAAAGAGGCGTTAGCTATATCCATTCCTGTAAAATCAATAATCATTTGTTGGAAATTTAAAAGCATTTCCAATCTACCTTGGGCTACTTCAGGTTGATATGGAGTATAAGATGTATACCAGCCTGGATTTTCTAAAATATTTCTAAGAATTACATGTGGAGTAAAAGTTCCATAATACCCCATACCTATAAAGTTTGAATTAATTATATTTTTTTTTGAAATTTCTTTCAGTTTTCTTAAAGCTTCATATTCTGAATTAGGCTCACCAATTTCAAGACTTTCTTTAAGTAAGATTTTTTCTGGAACTGTTTTGTTTATTAGTTCGTCCAAATTTTTAAATCCTAATTCTTTGAGCATAAAATTTTGCTCAGTATCAGATGGTCCAATATGTCTTTTGATAAAATCTTTTTGTGAAGCTTTAAGCATTTTTAATTACCACTTTCTTTTGCAAATTTATCGTATTCCTCTTTATTCATTAGAGTATCCAACTCTGCCTTATCTTTAATTTTAAGCTTAAAAAACCAAGCTTCATTTTCCGGATCACTATTTATTTTACCCGGGTCATCAACAATTGCTTGATTGTTTTCAACTACTTCTCCAGAAACTGGGGTATAAACATCACTTGCAGCTTTTGTAGATTCAACCACTCCCGCATTACCATCTTTTTCAACATTTGATCCTAATTCAGGAAGCTCAACAAAAACAATATCTCCCAACATTTCTGTTGCATGTTGTGTAATCCCTATTGTGGCTATATCACCATCCATTTTAATCCATTCATGTTCTTTTGAAAATTTTACATCACTCATTAGTTTGCTCCTTTCACATAGCTTTTTTTATAAAATGGTAATTTACATATTTTAGCTGGGTATTTTTTACCTCTAACTTCTAATAAAATCTTTGTATCTAATTTAGCATACTCACTTTGCACATAACCAAGTGTAATTGGTTTTTGTATGCTTGGTCCAAAAGTTCCACTTGTTATTTCTCCTATAACTTCATTATTCTCATTAAACACTTTTGTTTTTTCTCGAGCTATAATTCTTTCTTCAGGAGCAATGCCTACTCTTAATTTTTTAGTACCTGATTTTATCTGACTATCAATTTTATCAAACCCTCTGAAACCACCATTCTCTAACCTTTTTTTAGAGATTGCCCATTTAAGATTTGCCTCAATTGGTGTTGTCTCTAGATCAATATCATGACCATATAAACAAAGACCTGCTTCCAATCTTAAGGTATCTCTTGCACCCAAACCTATTAATTTTGCCCCTTTTACTATTAAATTTTTAACTAAATCCTCTACTTTGTTATTGCCTATTGAAATTTCAAAACCATCTTCACCTGTATATCCAGATCTTGTTATATAAACTTTATCATCTGAGTAATTAAACCAATCACCATTCATAAAATTAAGATTATCAGGACCTGCAATGACTTCTTTTAAAATATTAGCAGCTTTTGGGCCCTGAATAGCAATGAGTGATAAATCAGAATTTAAAACCATTTCATATTTATTATTTAATAATTTTGCTATGATTTGATAATCTTCATTTTTGCAAGCTGCGTTCAAAATAATATTGTATCCTCCTTCTACTTTTGTGATAATCAAATCATCGTGAATAAAGGCTTCTTCATTCATTAAGAAACTATACTTGCTTTGATTTAAGGAGATATTTTTTAAATCTAAGGGAAAAATTTTTTCTAAATCTGCAGTTAATTCTTCACCACCTTTAATAAAAAGTTGTCCCATGTGAGAAACATCAAATAATCCTGCATCTGATCTTGTGTATTTATGTTCTTCTACAATGCCTTCAGGATATTGTATCGGCATTTCATAGCCTGCAAATGGAACAAACTTTGCTCCATGCTTTTGATGTAAATTGTAAAGTTTAGTTTTTATATTTTCCATATTAACTTTTATACCCATCTGTATGTTTGCCTGAGAGTTTTGCTCCTTCGGCGAGAACTAAATCTCTTTCCAGAGTTAATATGGTACGGTCCTTTTTGCCTGAGAGATTCCTGGGTGGTTGCTCCTTCGGCGCTACGTAGTGTAGTCTCTCCCGTATGTTGTGATAATCTATGAGTTGATGTTAAGAGTCAACTTCTAATTTTTTTTTACTTGGAAAAAGCAATGCATAAAATTGCAGTAATACTGCAAAAAGAATAATACTGCCTCCAATTAATGTAAATAATGATGATCTTTCACCGGCAAATAAAAATGCCCATATAGGTCCTAAAACAGATTCGGATAACATTATAATACCAACCATCGCAGAAGGAGTGCTTCGAGCACCCATAGTTATAAATATAAATCCAAATCCAACTTGAAAAAAACCTGCAGTAAATCCTAAAAAGATATCATTAGAGGAAATCATAAGTTTGTCTGATAACAAATATCCAATAATACATGAACTTACACCCGCAATAAATTGTGCGGGTACCATATCGACATTGGGAAATTTTCTCACAATCATTATCAGAACAGCAAATGTAATAGGCATACTAAAAGCTGCTAAATTGCCAGACATTTCTCCTGGTGATAAAGAATTTCCAACCATTAACAAAACTCCAGTGATCGCGAGGATAATTGATACTAATGTTAAAGATGTAATTGTTTCTTTTAAGAATAAGTATCCAAATATTGCTAGAAACAATATTTGTGTTGAAATGATAAAATTAGTGTTTGCAACAGTTGTATTATACATCGCAAAAACATATCCACAGAAACCCAAGGATAAAATAATTCCACCAAAAAACCCTGGTAATCCTGAGTCATAAAATGCCTTAAATAATTTTTGCTTATAAGTGATTACTAAAAACAACAAAATTGTTAATGAAAAAAATAATGACCGCCAAAATAATATTTGCCACAGAGTTGCACCCTCAAATGATTTAACAATCAAACCACCAAAGCTTAAGCAGCATGCACCCATAAAAACGAGTATTGGGCCAGGAATTTTGCTAATTATTTTCATTTAAATATTTATTTGTATCAATCGTATATGCTTTAAATATATTCTGAGCTTCTGCAAGGCTTACTTCTTTAAATTTTATTTTAGATCCAGGTGTAAATTGACCAACTTGATCTAAATCTGCTGAAATAACAACTCCGATCTTTGGGTATCCTCCAATAGTTCCGTGATCAGAAAGCATTATAATTGGATTTCCATCAGCTGGGACCTGGATTACTCCTCTTACAAGACCTTCTGATTTAATATTTGTGTTAACGATATTTTCTAACTTAGGTCCAGTCAATCTAATGCCCATTCGATCTGCATCTTTAGTTACTGAAAACTCATCATTAAAAAAACTATCTTGTGATTTTTTTGAAAAATAATTGAAATTAGTACCTTTAATTATTCTAATTAAATTATCAGAACTTTCATTATAATTTATTTTATTTTTTTTATTTAATACAAGATCTTGATTGTTAATTAGAATTTTATCTTGTAGTGAATATTTTTTACCATTGTTTGGACCAATATTTGCTTTTGTATTTATTGAATAACTATTCCAAATCTTTTGTAATTTAAAACCATTGCTAACTGATAAATATCCATAAGCAGTATTTTTGGTTGAGATTATATCTAATTGCTCTTCATCTTCTAAAGTATAACTTTCATAACAGTTGCCGTCTTCTATTGAACCATCTTTTTTAATAATCTTAAAAATTACATCACCAGTGATACAAAAATTAATTGAACCATTTTTTAATTTTAAGAGAGGGCCTTGATAAGCAAACTCTATAACTGCTTCATTTAAAGAATTGTTTACAAGTTTATTACTTAAAACATAGTTTCTTTGATCAATTGCACCACTAATTGTAATGCCTAAGTGATACATGTGATTTCTTCCAATATCTTGGATTGTTGTATTAACTCCTGCTCTTAAAACTTCAAAATATGTATTACTCATTCCAATTTAAATATTCTTCTTTAGATATTTGATAAAAACTAACTCTATCTCCAGGTTTAATTAAAGCAGGTTCTTTTCTGTTTAAATTATCAAAAATTTTTTCAGGGGTATTGCCTATAATGTTCCATCCTCCAGGGCTTTCAAAAGTATAAATGTTTACAAACTGCTCGGTTATTCCAACCGAACCTTTTGGAACTTTTAATCTTGGTGTTTCTAAACGATTACATCTAATGTCCTTATTTATATCTCCTAAAAAAGGCATACCCGCAATAAATCCTGTCATATAACAAAAGTATTCTTTATTTAAACTTAAGTTTAAAATTTCTTCTTTCGAGAGTTTAGTTATTTTTAAAATTCTATTAAAATCTAGGCCAAATTCATCATCACAACAAATAGCAATCTTAATTTTTTTAAAGTTATCCTTGGTTTGATTTTTAACATCTAATGCTAAAATTTTTTCTTTAACTTCGTTAAATGTAGTTTGAGACAAATCAAAATTGATGATTAATTTATTATAGGAGGGGATAATATTATTTATTCCAGTAGTTTCATTTGTCTCAACTAACTTTGAGATTTCATTAAAATAACAAATTACATTTGAATTTATTTGTTCATTTACGTCTGATCCGAAATCACAATATACTGATGCGTCACCAAGATTTGATATATTTTTGATCATAGCATGTTATACTCTAAGGTATAGGTTATGGAAATTAATATCAATTGTGACTTAGGCGAAAAATCAAAATTTCATTCAATAGAAAATGATCCTGCTTTATTAGATATTGTTAATTCAGCAAATGTTGCTTGTGGTTATCATGCTGGAGATAATGATACAATGAGGATGGTTGTCCAAATTTCAAAAAAAAATGGAGTAAGTATTGGAGCCCATCCTTCATTTAATGATCCAGAAAATTTTGGAAGAAAAA
Organism: Candidatus Pelagibacter sp.; assembly: GCA_016778675.1. GTDB lineage: Bacteria > Pseudomonadota > Alphaproteobacteria > Pelagibacterales > Pelagibacteraceae > Pelagibacter. The sequence goes on from JADHPA010000001.1 coordinate 9,783, forward strand.
GAATGAATTTAAATTCATCTGAAATTTCAAAACTTATTATTGACCAATTTCAAACTCTAAATAAAATTGCTCAAGAGTATGGTGAAAAGGTTACTCATATAAAGCCACATGGTGCGTTAAATAATATGGCTTGTGAAGACTTAGAGCTTGCAACACTATTAGCAAAAACTATCTATCAAATTGATAAAGAAATAATCTATCTAGTGCCAACCGGATCTAAAATGGAAATAGCTGCAAAAAAACTTAATATGAAAATTGCATGTGAAATATTTGCAGATAGAAACTATGAAGATAATGGAAATTTAGTTTCTAGAAAAAAACCTCACGCTTTAATAATCAACCCAGAACAAGCAAAAAAACACGTATTAAGTATGGTAAAAAATCAGTCGCTTAATTGTCACAGTGGTAAGCAAATACCTTGTGAAATAGACTCTGTTTGCATACATGGGGATAATGAAAGTTCATTAGCTACTGCAAAATCAATTAAAAAAAATTTAATAGATAATGGACTTAAACTAAAACCACTTAACCTAATGAAAAAATTTATATAATTATGAAAAACATTTTTGTTACTCTTTCTGTTTTAATTTTATTATCAACAAATTCTTATGCCGCTGGGTCTAGTAGTGATAGTTCTAGCAAAGTAAAATCAAATTATGATAAGGCAGTTACGATTATTAAAGCTGCAAAAAAATATGAAAAACAAGGTAAAAACGAAAAAGCCAACAAAAAATATGAAAAAGCTTTAGACCTTTTGGTTATATCTAATAAAGAAAAACCAAATAAAGCTGATACTCTCAATTATCTTGGTTTTACAACAAGAAAACTTGGAGATTATGCTGGAGGTGAAAAATATTATTTAGAAGGACTTTATATAGAACCCAACCATAATGGAATTAATGAATACTTGGGTGAGCTTTATATTGTTACTAACAGAATTGATTTAGCAAAAGAAAGACTTAATGTGTTAAAATCATGCAATTGTGAAGAATATGACGATCTTAAAGCAATAATTGATGGTAAGAAAAAATCTAAATATTAGTCTTAGTTAATATTTTGTGACATTTTATTAGGAAGCCATAACGCTATTTCAGGAAAAATTATAATAATTATTAATGCTAAGATCATTAATAAAAAAAGAGGAAAAGCACTTTTTGCAATAAATGACATGTCTTTATTTGCCATTCCTTGGAGCACAAATAGATTAAACCCTACAGGAGGTGTAATTTGTGCCATCTCAACAACGATAACAAGATAAATTCCGAACCAAATCATATCAAAACCAGCTTGTCTAATCATGGGCTCAATAATAGCCATTGTTAAAACTACAGCAGAGATTCCATCTAGAAACATTCCAAGGATGATGTAAAAAATAGTTAAAATAAAAATTAACATATAAGGTGATAAATTTAATTCTTGGATCCAAATAGCTAAGTTTCTTGGTAAGCCAGTAAACCCCATTGCTAATGAAAGAAAAGTAGAACCAGCTAAAATAAATGCAATCATACATGATGTTTTAGTTGCTCCTAACAAAGATAGTTTAAAAGAATTTTTATTAAGAGTTCCTTGAAATAATGACAAAATTAGAGCCCCAACTACACCTAATGAAGCTGCTTCTGTTGCGGTAGCTACCCCTGTATAAATTGACCCAATAACTGCCAATATTAGAATAACAACTGGTAAAAGTTGTTTTGATCTTTTTATTTTTTCCATCAAGGTAAAGTTTTCAGAGATTTTTGGCATTTGACTTTTGTTTAATATTGACCAAATAACAACATATAGCATAAATATAATTGCAAGCATTATCCCTGGTAAAATTCCAGCCATAAACAATTTAGCTATAGAGTCTTCAATTGTGACACCATAAATTATTAATATAATTGAAGGGGGAATTAATAACCCAAGAGTTCCTGATCCAGCTAAACTACCTAGTAATATTTTTTCAGGATATTTTCTTTTTCTTAGCTCTGGAATTGACATTTTACCTACAGTTGCAACTGTTGCAGCAGAAGATCCAGATATGGCAGCAAATAATCCACAACCAACTACATTAACGTGAATTAATCCTCCAGGTAATTTTGACAACCAGGGAGACAAACCTTTAAATAAATTTTCTGAAAGTTTAGTCCTAAATAAAATTTCTCCCATCCAAACAAATAAAGGTAAAGCAGTCAAAGTCCAGGAAGAACTTGTCCCCCATATTGTAGTTGCCATTGCATCTCCAACTGGTCTTGTTGTAAAAAGCATCATCCCAATAGCAGAAACTGCAATCATGCTTAAAGCAACCCAAACTCCTGATCCTAATAAAAATAGCAATAAAGAAATAAAAAAAATTGTTAAAAATATTTCATTCATAAATATCTAATCTTTATTAAAAATCGAATTTATTAGATGATGAAACACACATATAAAAAATATTATAGATCCAAAAGCTACTGCAGATTGTGGTATCCAAATTAATATTTCATCAGCTCCTTCACTTCGTTCCTCAAATTTAATAGAAACAAATGCCATTTTAGTAAAAAAAAATGCTAAAAATCCTGAAAAAATAGTTGCTACAGATAAACACCAAATTTCAGCTAACTTTCTACTTACTGGTTTTAATTTTACTAAAAATAAAGTTATTCTAATATGAGCCTTGTCATAAAATGTGTATGATAAAGCAAAAAAAGATGATGCGGCCATTGAGTAACCTGAATATTCTGCCAGTCCTCTTATATAAAATCCAAAAATTCTTGATGAAATTCCTGTTAAAATAAATAATAGCACTAATATTAAAAAAAAAGCGGCTAAATATCCTGAGCAAATATAAAGAAAATTTAAATTCTTATTTATTTGTTTAATCATAATAATAAGGCCGATTTAATTAAATCGGCCTTAGTAAATTTATATAACTTTTTATTTATAAGCTGCTAGAACAGATTGTCCTCTAGAACCAGCTCTACTAGCCCATTCTTTAGACATCGTTGCTCCAACTTCTTTAAAATGTTTATTCAAAGCTGAATTTACTTTACCAACAATCATACCAGCATCAGCTAAAGCTTTTTTATCCGCCTTGTTTCCTTTTTTAGATAATGCCCAACCCTTTTTTTCTGCTTTTGCAGCTTCTGACATTACTAATTTTTGAGTTGCAGAGTCTAATTTACTCCATGCATCTTTATTAACAATGATCATATTTTTTGGATACCATGCTGCTATATCATAAAAATATTTAACACCATTTTCCCATATTTTACTATTCTTACCAGTAGTTGGTGATGTAATCATGCTTTCAACTGCTCCTGTTGAAAAAGCCTGGCTTATTTCAGCTGCTTCGATTTTAGTTGGTGCCATTCCAGTAAGTTCAGCTAATCTAATCAATGAAGAGTTATATGCTCTAAATTTTAAACCTTTTAAATCAGCTTTAGAATTAATTTCATTCTTACTGTAAAGTCCTTGTGCTGGCCAAGGTACAGCATACAAAAATACTAAACCTTTAGCATCTAATCCTTTAACTATCTCAGGTTTTGAAGCTTTATATAATTTCATAGCATCACTATATGATGAAGCTAAAAAAGGTTGAGAATCTATCTCTAATAATGGATCTTCTTTACCTAAAGCAGACATAAATCTTTCTCCTATTTGAGCTTGACCTGTTCTTACTGCTCTAAAGATTTCTCCACCTTTGTATAAAGAGCCACCAGGGTGAGTCACTATTGTAAGCTTTCCTCCACTCTTGTCTGAGACATTTTTAGCAAATTCTGTTGCATTCGCTGAATGAAAGTTTGAAGCGCCATAAGCTAGAGCCATATCCCACTTTTCTGTAGATGATGCAAAATTAGTGCTTAATAATAAAGCAAACAAAATTGTTAATACTTTGTTTTTTATTTTCATTTATACTCCTTTTTTTAATTTTGGTCATTTCATAATGAATCTGTCCCAAAATCAATTTAAAAATTGTATGTCTTATTAAGCCTTTAATATATTGATTTATTATAGATTTTTACTATTATTCAATCATCTTGATTGAAGAAGGCATAATACTACTCCAAATTATCTTTATAGATATTATCCTAGCTGCAGATAACGCTATAATTATAGCTTTAATCGCAGCTAACTTCGTTCCAAAAAATAGAAAACAAATAATTCTCTGGGGTGTTGTGGGCGCATTAGTTTTTAAAGTTATTTTTGCATTATTTGCCACTTATTTATTTGAATTCTATTATATAAAAATTTTAGGTGGGTTGCTTCTAATTTGGATTGCTAACGATTTGAGAAAAGATTTAGTCGAGATGAAAAATAAGATAAAATCTCCAGTTAAAAAATCTACAGAACCATCTTATATACAAAGTGTTTACAAGGTATTATTTGCAGATATTACAATTAGTTTTGATAATGTCATTGGGGTAGTTGGGGCTTCTAAAGGATACTTTGGTTTTATGATTTTTGGTCTTGTTTTATCTGTGGTTCTAACTGGTGCATTAGCTACTTATTTAGCTAACTATATTCAAAAGCATATTTGGATAGCATATGTTGGTTTATTTTTTATATTGATCGTTGGACTACAATTAATCATTGGTGGATTGAATGATTATGGAGTGTTATCAATAAATCAAACTTTTCAAAAATACTTCTAGCTAATAAGAGTGTTTTTTGGCAGGAAACTTTTTTTCTGTTACGTCTTGTTTATATTTTAAGACAGCATTATTTATTTGTTTTTCAATATTTAGATATTTTTTTACAAATCTTACTTTAATATTACTCAGTCCTATAAGATCATCTGTAACAAGAACTTGTCCGTCACAATTAACTGATGCTCCTATCCCAATTGTTGGCACATTAATTGATTTCGTAATTTCTTTTGCTAAAGAGCTCTCTACACACTCTAAAACCATTGAGAATACACCTGCTTCTTCTAAAAGTTTAGAATCTCTTAAAATAATTTTTCTTTCTGATGTTTTTTTTCCTTTAAATCTAAAATTTGTTGCAGATTGAGGAAGAACACCAAGGTGGCCCATAACTGGAATTTTATTTTTAATCAAAATTTTAATTACTTTAATAATCTTTTTACCACCTTCAAGTTTGACAGCATCACACTTAGTTTTAGAAATTATTTTTTTCGCATTAGTTAACGCTTCTTTAGGGTTACGGTAGGTGTTGTGTGGCATGTCTACTACCATTAAACTTTTTTTAACACCTTGTCTTACACTTTTAGAATGTTCAATGATCATATCTAATGTCACTTTTTTTGTAGAAGAAAAGTTGTAAAGGACTGATCCAAGGGAATCTCCAACCAAAATAAGATCGCAGTGTTTATCAATAATAGATGCAATATTTTTTGAATAAGCAGTAAGGCTTATAATTTTAGATTTATTTTTTTTTTTAATAAAATCTATAATTTTTTTATTCATCTTTTAATATCTTATAATTAACTATTATTCTAATTCAATAGTACTTGGTGGTTTAGATGTTACATCATAAACAACTCTATTTATTCCTCTAATATTATTGATGATTTGATTAGAAATAGATTGCATAAAGCCTTTTGGGAAATCAAAAAAATCTGCGGTCATTCCATCCTCTGAAGTAATTGCTCTTAATAAACAAATATGTTCGTAAGTTCGGTTATCACCCATTACACCAACTGTTTTAACTGGTAATAGAGCAGCATAAGCTTGCCAAATTTTATCGTATAAACCATTATCTCTTAAAGCCTTAATGAAATAATAATCTGCCTCTTTTAAAATATTAATCTTTTCTCTTGTTATATTACCAGGCATTCTTATTGCTAAACCGGGTCCAGGAAATGGATGTCTAGATATTATATCTTTTGATAAATTTAATTCTAACCCAAGTTTTCTTACCTCATCTTTGAAAAGAAATTTCAATGGCTCAACTAATTTTAATTTCATTCTTTTTGGTAAACCACCCACATTATGATGGGATTTAATTTTTGATGTCTGGCTTCCTGTAACAGATCTACTTTCAATTAAATCAGGATAAAGGGTGCCTTGAGCTAGAAACTTAACATTCTTTATTTTTTTTGCATATCTTTCAAATATTTTAATAAATAAATTTCCAATAATTTTTCTTTTTTTTTCAGGGTCAGAAATATTAGTTAATTTTTTAATAAATTCTTTTTCTGCATTGACATAAACTAAATTTATTCTTAATTTTTTTTTGAATGTATTAACTACTTGTGTTTCCTCATTTTTTCTCAAAAGACCATTATTAACAAATATACAAGTAAGGTTTTTTCTAATAGCTTTACTCAATAATTGAGCAACAACACTGCTGTCCACTCCACCTGATAGACCACAAATTACTTTATTATTACCTACTTGTTTTTTTATGTCTCTGATTAATTCTAATTTTTGATCTTTTGAAGACCAATTTTTTTTTAATTTACATATATAAAAAACAAAATTACGTAGTAAGATTTTACCTTTATTAGTATGAGTTACTTCAGGATGAAACTGTACGCCATAATAATTATTTTTAGTATTTTCAATTATTGCTAATTTTGAATTTTTTGAAGATGCAATAATTTTAAAATTTTTTGGCATCTTAGATACTTGATCTGCATGGCTCATCCATACATTGTTACTATTGTCTTTATTAAAAAAATTTTTAGTTAATTTACTATTTGAAACCTTTTTAATAGTTGCTAGACCAAACTCTCTATGTTTAGATTTTTTAACACGTCCACCTAGTTCTTTGGACAGTATTTGATGTCCAAAACATATTCCTAAAACTGGTATTTTTAAGCTTAATATCTTTTTATCAAATTTAAATTTATCATTTTGATATACATTAAGCGGACCCCCTGAGAGAATTATTCCACCAATGTTATTATTAATAATTTGATTTATTTTTATCTTTTTATGACTAATAATTTCTGAAAAAACACCAAATTCTCTTACTCTTCTTGCGATAAGCTGTGTAAATTGAGACCCAAAATCTATTATTAGAATTTTGGTGAGCTTGTTATTAAGACTCATTTTTTGGTTCCAAATCTTTTAAAGACTCTAAAATAATTTTTTCTTTACCACATAAATCAATGCAAATTTTAGAGAAACTTCGAGCTAACTCTCTAACTTTTAAATAATTGCTTCTTTTAAGTTCTATTTCCATAAGCATATAATTTGCTTCTTCATTTTTAGGTTCTAGTAACAAAACTGTATCTATATTCTTTTTTACTTCTTTTTTATTTTCTTCAATATTAAAAATTTTTGCTAGATATAAATATGATTTTTCATCTTTAGGATTGAATACTATTCCTCTTTGAAATAAAAACTTAGCCTCTTCATAACTTTTTTCATCATATTTAATTTTTCCCTCTTCAAAAAAATTATCTTCTGCAAAAGATAAATTCGAAATATTTAAAAATACAAAAATTATAAAAACTAGTTTGTTAAATTTAATCATTAGTATTTGCTGTCACTCTTTACTTCATCAACATTATGAACCATGCTTTCATAAAATCCAGCTTTTGTTATTTTTACAAAATTAGGTTTAGTTTTTAGATATAAAACTTTTTTTGCTCCCAAATAGCCCATAGAAGATTTTAATCCTCCGATTAATTTATAAATTATATTTTTGACATCGCCTTTATATTTAACAAAACCCTCTACACCTTCTGGTACATATTTAGATGTATCTTTTTGTTTTTTTTGAAAATATCTATCAGCAGAACCTTTATTCATTGCTCCCACAGAACCCATTCCTCTAAAGCTTTTAAATAATTTTCCATTTTTTTTTATTAGTTTTCCTGGTGTCTCTGTGCTTCCAGCAAATAATGAACCAATCATTACAGCATCTGCTCCTGCTGACAATGCTTTTGCAATATCACCAGAATATTTAATTCCACCATCAGAAATTATTTTTGTTTTATTATTTTTTATTCCTTGTTTAACTGCTAGGATTGCACTCAATTGAGGTACACCAATACCAGCTACTAATCTAGTAGTGCAAATTGAACCAGGTCCAATACCAACTTTAACTATATCTACACCTAATTTTATTAAAAATTTTGCAGCGTCCGCTGTAGCAATATTTCCAGCACACAAGGTTGTCTTTTTAGTTTTAATTTTCTTAATTGCTTTAACAATTTCAGCTACTTTTTTGCTGTGACCATGTGCTGTATCAACTACAATTAAATTAATTTGTTCTTTTAAAATCGCCTCTGCCCTTTTAAGTTCTTGTGGACCGGCTCCTACAGCAGCTCCAACTAATAATCCTTGTTTTTTTACTTTTCTAATCTCTTCAATTTGTTTTTTGATATTTAAATTTCTGTGAATTACACCAATGCCTCCTGCTTTAGCTATCGCTATTGCCATTTTACTTTCTGTAACAGTATCCATTGCTGATGATAACAAAGGTATTTTTAATGTTAAATTAGCTGATAATTTTGTGCTTGTGTCAACTTCTGAAGGTAAAACCCCTGAGTACTTCGGAGCCATTGTGACATCGTCAAAGGTGAGTGCTTCTTTAATAGGATCCATAATAATTTATATACGATTCCTTTTAAAAATAAAGTTACTATCTTAGAGTTTTACAAATAATAAAGCTTTCCTTAGATTCTTTTCTACTGGATTTTGGCTTAAATACCTTCACCTCTTTGAATATTTTTTTACCAAGTGCGACTATTTCGTTAAATGATGATCCTAAAAAAATTTTAGAAACAAATCGCCCTTCTTTAACAAGCATTTCTTTCGAAAAGTTCATTGCTTCCATGGCAAGTTCCCCTGTATAAATTGCATCAATATCCTTTATGCCCGTTGTATTAACAGCCATATCAGACACGACAACATCAACTTTTGATTTGAATAAACCTTTTATTTTTTCTTGAGATTCTAAATCAGTAAAGTCTCCTTTTATTTGAATTATGTTTTCAATTGCTTCCATATTTTTTAAGTCTATAGAAACTAATCTTCCACTTTTTACCATCCTTGCTATATACTGAGACCAGCTACCAGGTGATGCGCCTAAGTCTATTACTGATATTCCATTTTTAAATATCTTAAATTTTTCATCTATTTCAATTAATTTATATGCAGATCTAGCTCGATACCCATCCACATGGGACTGTCTAACATAAATATCTCTTTTTTGTTTGTTGATCCAGTTTTTAGAGATTCTATTTTTTTTCAATTAATGACCAAATCTAAGACTTTTAGATAATATTTTTTGCTGGATAGTCTTTATATTAATTTTAACCTCTCTATCTAACCTCATATCTTTACCAGAGTCCCAAATTCCAGCAGCTAAGTGCATAATTCCTATTTTATAATTTGGTAAGTAAGGTTCAACGAATGTATTTTTAATTTCGTCAAATTTTGGTAATAAATTACTAGCAATCCAATTGCAATTTAATGGTAAAAATTCAGTTTCTAGATCATCTATATAAACTGACATATTGATAGCAAGACCCTCTGAACCAAAGATATTTCCACTTTTTAATGTTTGTTCTAGATTTTTTTGCCAAGAAGCCCAACCAGGTGAATTTTTTTCTAATGAAAAAACGCCAATATTTATATGAGGAGCAAAAGCTAATTTTCTAGCTTTATTAATTCCAACTTTTGATTTTATTGCATGTTTAAAGTTTTGAGATTTAATTATAGCTACTTTACCAAATAGCCAATTTACTTTTGACATTATTTTGTATCCCGGTCCTAATGTTTGAGTAATTCCTAATTTACCATTTTCACAAGCTTTAAAATATAATTCAACAGAATTCCAATCATTCACCCACGCGTCACAATCTATCCATAGAAATTTTTCATAACTGGGAAAATATTTTGGTAGAAATGCTCGAGATACTTGACTCTTTAGCCACTCTTTTCCTTTTACTTTAAATGCTGGAACATCAATATCCCATTCTGCTGATTTAATTTCATCAACCTTTTTAGATAATTCATTTTTTTGCTCTTCAGATAAACCGGCATCTAAAATACAAATTGCTGTATCTTTACTTTTTTCAAAACTCTTAATAGAATCAACTAATTCATTAAGTAATTCAAAGTAATTTGAGTCAGCCAAAGATACAATTACGTTTTTTTTCATTTAGAGTATGTCTTCAAGATCTTCGACTTCTTGGTTTTCACCACTTAAAATCTTTTGTTTATAGGTTTTTTTATAACTGAAATATCCAAATGGAAGTAAGGTTATATAAATCAGGCCACAAATGACTAAGACTTTAAATGTATATATAAATAATAGACCAAAAAATAACACAACACCAAATAATACAAAAATTGTCATTGGACGAGGTATTGAGATCTTTTTAAATGCAAAAGTTGGTATTTTACTAATCAATAAAAATGAATTTACAATAAAGAATAATGGTACAAGAATATCATAATTAATATTAATTAAATTTATATCACTTAGACTTAATATTAATGGCATAAGAATTAAAATTCCTCCAGCAGGAGACGGAACACCCTCAAAATAATTATCTTTCCATGAAGGTTCAGTATTTGAAGTTACATTAAACCGCGCAAGTCTAAGGGCAACACAAACCACGTAGATCATTGTAAGTAACCAACCAAATTTACCAAAATTATTTAAAGACCAAAAATACATTATAAAAGCTGGAGCAACACCAAAACTAATTAAATCAGCTAATGAATCTAACTCCTTTCCAACCAACGAAGTGCCTTTTACTAATCTTGCAACTCTACCATCTAGTGCATCAAAAACTGCAGCAAAAATAATAGCTATAATAGATAATTCAAATTTTTCATCTAATGCAAATTTAATAGAGCTAAGACCAATGCAAATATTGATTAGGGTAAGTGTATTTGGAAGAAGCATCCTTGCTTTTTTATCAGATACAATTTTAAAATTATTTTTGGGTTGTTCCATATGCTACCTCTTAGCTAATAGTGTTTCACCTGCGATTGTCTTTTGTCCAACTTTAACTAAAGACTGATAATTTTCAAAATAGACATCAGCTCTACTTCCAAATCTGATCATTCCTATTCTATCACCTTGTTGTAGTTGTTGATCTTTAGATGACTCACATACAATTCTTCTTGCAATCAAGCCAGCAATCTGCACGACAATTACTTCTTCTCCATGAGAGTTTGTAATTTTATAATAATTTCTTTCATTATCTTCACTTGCTTTATCAAGTGATGCATTTAAAAATTTTCCTGGTTTATAAAGTATTTCTGAAATTTTACCATCACATGGTGTTCTATTAACGTGGCAATCAAATACGTTCATAAAAATACTAATCTTTGTAAATTTTTTATCTTCCAAACCTAATTCTTTTGGTCCATCGACCTCATGAACCATTAAAACCTCTCCGTCTGCTGGGCTTGTTAAGTAATTTTCATCATTGATTGAAATTCTCTCAGGATCTCTAAAAAAATAGTAAACCCATATAGATAGTACCAATCCAATTAATCCTAAAAAAGTACTAAACAAATACAAAAAAAAAGTTGCGATTATGGCTATTGCCAAAAACTTGTACCCTTCAGAATGAATTTTTGGAAAAACCTTGTCTAACATAAGCTTCTATTTGATAATATTTTATTAATATGTATATAAAGCACTAAATTACAATTACTAATATTTATTATTTAATTATGGCTAAAATAAAGGTTAAAAATCCAGTTGTTGAACTAGATGGTGACGAAATGACGAGAGTCATTTGGGAGTTCATTAAAAAGAAACTAATTTTACCCTATTTAGATTTGGATATTAAGCACTACGACTTAGGGATGAAAAGTCGAGACAATACAAATGATCAAATAACTATAGATTCAGCTAATGCAATTAAAGAGCACAATGTTGGTATAAAATGTGCAACAATTACTCCAGATGAGGCCCGTGTAGAAGAGTTTAAACTTAAAAAAATGTGGAGATCACCTAATGGAACTATAAGAAATATACTAGGTGGAACAGTTTTTAGAGAACCAATAATTTGTCAAAATATTCCAAAACTTGTGCCAACATGGACTGATCCTTTAATTATTGGAAGACATGCTTTTGGAGATCAATATAGAGCAACTGATTTTAAGGTGCCTGGTAAAGGTAAAATGGAAATCAAATGGACATCAGAAGATGGAAAGGATGAAATAAAACATGAAGTATTTAACTTTCCAGGACCAGGGGTAGCTTTATCAATGTACAATTTGGATAAATCTATTGAGGACTTTGCCAGATCTTGTTTTAATTATGGAATAATAAAAAAATGGCCTGTCTATTTGTCAACAAAAAATACTATTTTAAAAATTTACGACGGAAGATTTAAAGACATTTTCCAAGATATTTTTGATAAAGAATTTAAGACAGAATTTGAAAAACTAAATATTACTTATGAACACAGATTAATTGATGACATGGTAGCATGTGCAATGAAATGGAGTGGTAAATATATTTGGGCTTGTAAAAACTACGATGGTGATGTTCAGTCAGATACTGTAGCTCAAGGATATGGGTCGTTAGGATTAATGACCAGTGTGCTTCTTGCACCTGATGGAAAAACTATGGAGGCTGAAGCAGCTCATGGTACTGTAACAAGACATTATAGAATGCATCAACAGGGTAAAGAAACTTCTACTAATCCTATAGCTTCAATTTTTGCTTGGACTAGAGGTTTAGCGCATAGAGGAAAATTAGATGGCAATGAAGAATTAATTAAATTTTCAACTACCTTGGAAAAAGTTTGTATAGACTGTGTTGAAAATGGATCGATGACTAAAGACTTGGCGATCTTAATTAGTCCAACTAGTAATTATTTAACTACTAACCAGTTTTTAGATGAATTAGATGGACAACTTAAAAAGAAGCTTAATTAATTAAATTTTTAATATTTTCAAAAGACTCTTCAATTTTATTCGGTAATGTTCCACCTGCTTGAGCAAAATCTGCTCTGCCACCACCACCTTTTCCACCAATAATCTCTGAACCAGCACGCACAATTTCTACTGCATTAAATTTGTTCTCTAAAGTTTTTGTAACACCAACTGCTAATCCAACTTTGTTATTATTTACAGCATAAATTACAATCAGCCCTTCACCAATTTCTTTTTTTCCTTGATCAATTAATTTACGCAAATCTTTGAAGGGTAGATCTTGAATATTTTGAAATCTAACATTAATTTTATTTACAACTAAATTGGTTATCTTATTTTTTGACTTATCTTGTAATATAGATTCGACTTTAAGTTGCTCTAATTGTCTATTTAAGTCTTTAATTAGTGATAACGTATCCTCGTTTTCAATATTTGGTTTACCACCTAGCTCGATAATTTTTTTTGATAAATCTTTTATAATCTCATTGTTTTTTTGATTAGTTTCTGTTGATAATTTTTCTTTATTTTTAAGGTATTCATCAAGCTGCTTGTCCCTTAATGCCTCAATTCTTCTTATGCCTGATGCCACTGCGGATTGACTAATAATTTTAAACCTTCCAATATCGGAGGTATTTTTAACATGGGTACCTCCACATAACTCAGTTGAAAAATACTTTTCCCCCTCATCTCCCATTGATAAAACTCTGACCTCATCACCATATTTTTCTCCAAACAAAGCGAGGGCACCATTAGCAACCGCCTCTTTTGGGGTCATTATTCTTGTTTTAACATTAGACTTTTTTTCTATAACAGCATTAACATTATGCTCAATTTTTTCTATTTCTTCTTTTGAGATAGGTTTCATGTGGCTAAAATCAAACCTTAATCGATCAGATTGAACTAGTGATCCTTTTTGTGTGACATGATCACCTAATACTCTTCTCAATGACTCATGCAGTAAATGAGTTGCTGAATGATAAGCTCTAGTATCATTCCTTCTATTAGTGTCTATTTTCATTTCAACATCTTGGTCAAGTTTAATTGATCCACTCAAAACTTTTCCATAGTGAACGAATAGATCTCCTATTTTTTTTTGAACATCTGTTACTTCAAATTTGAAATCATCCTTAATAATCACTCCCGTATCAGCTACTTGACCTCCTGACTCAGCATAGAATGGTGTTTGATTTACAACTATAATGCCTTCATCACCTTTATTTAGCACCGATACTTCTTTATGATTTTTTAGTATACATTTGATTATACCTTGAGCTTGGTCATATTCGTAACCAAGAAATTCTGTTGTCCCAATTTTTTCTTTAATACCATACCAAATTTTTTCAACAGTACTATCGCCTGAGCCCTTCCAATTTTTTCTTGCAAGTTCTATGCTCTCTCGCATTAATTCATCAAATCTTTTTTTATCAAATTTTAAAGATTTATATTTTAAAATATCTTCTGTTAAATCAATTGGAAATCCATAAGTCTCATACAGCTTAAATGCTACATCTCCTGGCAAAATATTATCAATCTTAGATATTTCTTCATTTAGAATTTTAATTCCTTTATCCAATAAAACTAAAAATTTTTCTTCTTCTGTTTTTAGAGTTTCTTTAATTAATGATTGTGCTCTTTCAAGTTCTGGATAATTATTAGACATCTCCTCTAATAGTGTTTTAAAAATATCATAAAAGATTGGTTTCTTAGACCCCAACAAATGTGAGTGCCTCATGCCACGTCTCATTATTCTTCTTAAGACATAACCTCTTCCTTCATTAGAAGGCAAAACTCCCTCTGCTAATAAAAATGAACTTGCACGTAAATGATCAGCTATTACTCTAAAGCTTGATTGATTGTCATCAGTTACCTTAACTTTTAAAGTATCAGATGCTGATTGTATTAATTTTTTAAAATGATCTGTTTCATAATTATCATGAGTTCCCTGTAAAAGTGCAGCTATTCTCTCAAGGCCCATTCCAGTATCTACAGATGGCTTTGGTAATTCAATTCTTTTATCTTTTGAAATTTGCTCATATTGCATAAATACTAAATTCCATATTTCTATAAAACGATTACCATCTTCATTTTTGCTTCCTGGTAATCCACCCACGAGATGGTCTCCATGATCATAAAATATTTCAGAACATGGGCCACAGGGACCTAAATCACCCATTGACCAAAAATTATCTGTAGTAGAAATTCTAATTATTCTATCATCACTAAAGCCTGCTATTTTCTTCCAAAAATTGAATGCTTCATCATCACTATGATAAACAGTTACATAGAGACGATCTTTATCAATTCCAAATTCTTTAGTGATTAAATTCCAGGCATAACTAATGGCTTCTTCTTTAAAGTAATCTCCAAATGAGAAATTGCCCAGCATCTCAAAGAAAGTATGGTGTCTTGGTGTGTAACCTACATTTTCAAGATCGTTATGTTTTCCACCAGCTCTTACACATTTTTGTGAAGTGGTTGCTCTTACATAATCTCTTTTTTCCAGTCCAGTAAATACATTCTTAAATTGAACCATACCTGAGTTTGCAAACATTAAGGTTGGATCGTTATTTGGAACTAAATTGCTAGAATCTACTATCTCATGATCATTTTTTTGAAAATAATCTAAGAAAGTTGTTCTAATTTGATTTAGTGTTTTGTCGGCCATACTTATAAAATACAGCTTTTTTATTTGATGTCTAGATATGAGTAGGGAAAAAAGGCGCTTAATTTAAGCGCCTTTTAATAATTAAAGATGACTTTAACTAATTCTTTTTAGATGGTGGAGTTACTTCTTCTTTTGTCTCAGTAACTGGGTCTTCTATTTGATCCTTTGCAGCTTTTTCAGGATCTAATGGATTACCTTCAATTTTTTTTGCTATTACACCAGCTTTTTCTCTAATTGCCATTTCAATTTCTGCTGCAACTTGAGGATTTTGCTCTAAGTAAATTTTAGCATTTTCTCTTCCTTGGCCAATTTTTTCACCTTTATAAGCATACCAAGCACCTGATTTTTCAACAATCTCAGCTTTTGCTCCAAGGTCAATCAACTCACCAACTTTGCTAATTCCTTTTCCATACATTAGATCAAATTCAACAACTTTAAATGGTGGTGCTACTTTATTTTTCACCACTTTAACTCTTGTTGAATTTCCAATTATTTCATCTCCATTTTTAATTGCACCTATTCTTCTAATATCCATTCTTACTGATGAATAAAATTTAAGTGCATTACCACCAGATGTTGTCTCTGGACTACCAAACATAACTCCAATTTTCATTCTTATTTGATTTATAAAAATCATCATTGTGTTTGTATTTGAAATTGAGCTAGTCAATTTTCTTAAAGCCTGACTCATTAATCGTGATTGAAGACCTACGTGATGATCTCCCATCTCGCCTTCAATTTCAGCCCTAGGTGTTAATGCAGCCACTGAGTCAATTACGATAACAGAAATTGATCCAGATTTAACTAAAGTATCAGCTATTTCTAAAGCTTGCTCACCAGCATCTGGTTGAGAAATTAATAATTCATCAGTATTTACACCAAGGTTTTTTGCATATACTGGGTCTAATGCATGTTCAGCATCAACAAAAGCACATATACCACCTGCTTTTTGAGCTTCAGCAACCACCTGTAATGCTAATGTTGTTTTACCAGAAGACTCTGGTCCATAAATTTCTACAATTCTTCCTTTAGGCAAGCCACCAATACCAAGAGCCACATCTAAACTCAACGATCCAGTTGATACAGATTCTATGTCCATTGCTCTTCTTTGACCTAGCTTCATTACTGAACCTTTTCCAAAGTTATCAATAATCTGGCTCATTGCTGCGTCTAAAGCTTTATTTTTATCGTTTGCGTCTGTTGCTTGTTGTTTTGTAGATTTAACTACTTTTAGGTTATTTTTAGTCATTTTATGCCTTTTTTTATTAAATAATTAGTATTCGAATCGTGTTTTAAATGTACACATTTTGTTCTTATTTTCAATAGTTATTTTTTTTGTGAAAAAACAGCTAATTACTGGAGTTTTAGATACTTGCTATTTAAGTAGCCTACTGACTGTAACAATTTAAATTGAGACAGTAGATAATTTCTTTCTGAATCTGCCAAGCTTATTTTGGCATTTAATAAAATTGAATTGGATTGGATCACATCCAAAGTTGATCTTCCAAGTCCTGACTCATATTCAACTGTTATTCCTTCGTTTGCAATCTCAGCTGCTTTAACTTGAGATGTAACAGAATTTAATAAGCTTTTAGAAACTTGAAAATTTGACCATGCACTTGCAACATTTGTATCATTAGATTTTAGAGCATTATCTAATAATAATTTTTTCCTATTTTTAAGATTTTTACTTTTATTTAATGAAGCATAATTTTTTCCTCCATTAAAAATTGGCCATGAAATAGTTGCTTTTAAAATTTCTTTATCACGTTCACCTATCGTTGAACTTACATCGTCTGATTTTGAACTATTAAAAGATAAGGATGCAGAGGGTGATAGATCTGATCTGGCTATAATCATATCTTTTTCTGATTGTTCATATTCTAATCTTGAAATAATTAAATTTGGGTTATCTTTTTTAGAAATTTCAATTGCTTCATTTAAGCTTACTGGCAATGCAAAATTTAAATCAGATTCTTTATCTAAAGAATTTATATCAGCGATTGGTCCTATTATTTTTTCGTAGTTTAATTTGGCAGTTACTGTTTCATTTTGAGCCTGTAAAAATTTAGCTTGCGCTCCTGCAAGTGATGACTCAGATTGAGAAAGATCAGATAAAGTAATTTGTCCTCTTTCTAATCTAGCCTGGTCGGTTTCAACTTGTCTCTCTAATAAATTAACATTATCTTGATTAATCTTTAATTTTTCTTCAGCAAATATAAGTTCTGTATAAGCTTCTATGGCTTGATATAAAATTTCTTGCTCTGTTTTTAATAGTTTTGCTTGAGCCAAAGTTAATCCAATTTTACTTTTTTCTAAACTTGCTGTACCTGCAAATCCTTGAAATAGTTTTTGCTCAATATCTATAGATTGTGTTTTAGGATCAACGTCTGTAAACGCCGAGTTTGCTCCTGAACTATCAGTTTGCTTTTCAGTATTTTCTTGGCTTTTTGAGCCTGACAAAGTAACGCTTGGCAAAAATTGACTTTTTGATATTTTTACTTCTTCTAAAGAAACTTGAATGTTTTCACGCTCTGCATTCAGTACTGGATTTTCATTGTAGGCTTGTAACAAAGCTTCTGATAATGGCGCAGAAAAAACATTTCCACTAAAGAAAATAAATAATACAAATATTAAAAAGTTTTTTTTCATTATTTTTTAAATTTTATTTTTTGTATTTGATGTTTATTATTTAAATACATAATAACTGAAGAGTTTTTTACAGCATCTTTAAACATTTGTTGAGTAATTCTTTGATAAGTTTGCATAAAATTTATAACATCACCACTGCTCATAATCTTTAAGTTTTTCTTATTTTTTGTTTGCAACCAAAGCTTTCTCTCTTGCTTTAGCCTCCACTCTCTTAATAAACTAAAGTCTTTAGCTTTTAAATATAGTAATCCATCTAATTGCCCAAATAATGCTTTGTATTTATTTTTTAACTGATCATTAACATACTTTCTCCATTTAGTTTGCTGATCATAGAGTTTTTCAACTGAGTTTATTGGTTTTTTAAGCTGGTTATTTGATTGCGCTCTAGCCCCTACACACCAGCCTTCAAAGATTACAACATCAGGCTTTTTTTTTATTCTATGCCATAAAGTTTTTGGATAACGATCATCTATCGCTTTATTGAATGCTGGCACTTGTAATCTTTTAAAATTTTTAGCTTTAATTTTTTTAAAAAAATTTAGCATTAAATCAACATCATGTGTTCCTGGCACGCCTCTTGTCATTAATAAAGAATGTTTTGTTTTAGATAATAATTTTCTATCTTTTCTTGTTTTATAAAAATCATCAATTGAAATTTTAAAAACATTTAGTTTAAAATATTTTTGTAAAATTAATGTTAAAAGTGATGAGATGGTTGTTTTTCCTGATCCTTGACCTCCTGCTAAACCAATTATCAATGGATTTTTTTTTGTTTTTTTTGAAATCCAATAACTGATTGGGATTAGAAAAGATTTTATCATCTTGTCTTTATTTTTAAATTTATCTTTTTTTGTTTCTTGTGAAGAAATAAATTTAAAACAATCTTTTTTAACCTTGCTATAACATTCACCAACAGACCACATAAAGATTATTTTTTATCTAAAGGATGATTTTGACCATCATTGACGGGAACATCTTTCATATCAAAAGTATTTATTTCATCTATACATCCTACATTAAATCCTGTCATTGCAGGATTTGCTCTTGGATTATGATTAGTATAAATTCCACAAACTGAACAAAAGTAATGTTTAGCTATTTTTGAATGGAATTGATAAAGAGTTAATTTGTCTTCACCTTTGGTAACTTTAAAATCTTCATTTTTTACCATCGACATAATTGCTCCTTTTCTTTTACAAATTGAACAATTGCATTTTATTACTTTAGCTAAATCTCCTTCTAAATTAATTTCTGCTTCTACAGTGCCACAATGACAAGTTAGTTTTTTCATTATTTTTTCTCCATTTCTATAAATCTACTTTATACATTACTTCATTTCTTTTAAGTATTGGTAAAGTAAATGGTGAGTTATATGACGCTCTTATTGGTGGACTTAGAACCAATAAGTTGTCTTGCTTAAGCGCTTTTTCTAAAATATCTTTATTTTTTAAAAAATTTTTATCTGAAGATCTCCCTGAATATTCAATCACAGCATAATATCCACCCTCAATAGTTAAAATTTTTACTTCTGAGTCGACTGGTTTTGGTGCATTATCTTTATTAAATTTTGATGGCAAATAAAATTGCATCGTCATATTTTCATTTTTAATTTCTTGAGTAACTGGAACTGTCATTTTTATTTCTTCATTTTCTTTATTATTTCCTGAAATATAATTAAACAATTTTCTAAAACCATTACCTTGAACAGAATTTGTTTCAATGACCAAACGATTAGGGTATTTTCTTATTTCATAAATTTTATTCTCTTTTACTACCTCGTAGTTTGTTTCTTCGTATGCCATCAATTGAGAACTTAAAGTTAATATAAAGGTTAAAACTAATAAAATTTTTTTCATTTTCGAATTTTTTAAACTATCTCTGGTTGAAGTTATCCACAAGCATACAAAATGTGGTTTTGGATGTTCACCTTTTGATTCACTTTTGATTCACTTCCAGACTCAAAATACAACCTATTGCGTGCATTGTATAACTAGTCTATAAATAAGAACAAAATAAGAACATGAAACTAACTATCCCTTATTACTTACATAAAGCAGGTGCTGGGTTTCCCTCTCCTGCAACAGATTATATCGAAGAAGATATTGATCTGAACATACATTTAATAAAAAATGTTCCAGCAACTTTCATCATTCGTGTTCAGGGTAAATCAATGATCGATGTTGGAATTAATGATGGAGATTTATTGGTGGTTGATAAAAGTTTAAAACCAAAAAACTTTTCAACAGTGATTGCAAACGTTCATGATGAGCTTGTGGTTAAAAGCTTGGTTCAAGAAAGAGATAAAAAGTTTTTAACGTCAGGGTCTAAAGATTTTACTGATAAAATTTTAATTAATGAAGAAGAAGATATCTTTATTTGGGGGGTTGTAACTTATGTCATCCATTCTACATACTAAAAAAATAGCATTAGTTGATTGTAATTCTTTTTACGTTTCTTGTGAAAGATTATTCAATCCTAAAATAAGAAGAAAACCTGTTGTAGTTTTATCTAATAATGATGGTTGTATCATCTCAAGATCTAATGAAGCAAAAGCTTTAGGGATCAAAATGGGTGAGCCTTATTTTAAAGAAAAAGATATTATCATAAAAAATAAGGTTGAAGTTTTCTCTTCTAATTATTCTTTATATGGTGATTTATCTAGAAGAGTAATGCGAACTCTTAAAAGATTTAATACAAAAATAGAGGTTTATTCTATTGATGAGGCTTTTTTAGATTTATCAAATTTTCCAGATCAAGATATAGAAAAAGTTGGCAAAGAAATTCGAGACACAGTTTTACAATGGACAGGGATCCCAACTAGTATTGGAATTGCCAAAACAAAAACTCTAAGTAAAATTGCAAATCATATTGCAAAGAAAAAACAATCAGGAGTTACTAGTTTAATTAATATTGAAAATATTGACCCTATTTTAGAAAAAATACATATTAATGATGTATGGGGTGTTGGTAGACAACTTACAAAATTTTATAATAAAAATGGAATTTATAATGCTAAGCAGCTTAAAAATAAATCTAACAGCTGGATTAAAAAATCTTCTAATGTTTTAAGTTCAAGAACTGCAATGGAACTTAAAGGTATTCCTTGTATTAATTTAGAAACAACTACTACAAAAAGAAAAAGTTGTGTTGTTTCAAGATCATTTGGGAAAAGAGTAGAAAGATTTCAAGAATTAAAAGAAGCAGTTGCAAACTATTGTTTAAATGCATCTGAAAAAATTAGATCAGAGTCGTTAGTTGCAAAAGCAATCACAGTATTTGTTAGAACTAGTCCCTTTCAAAGAAACTATGGATATTACTCAAATGCAAAGAAAGTTGATTTTCCAATTGCAACAAACAATAGTATTGAAATAGTTAAAGTTGCAGTAACAATTCTAGAAACAATTTTCAAAAATGGTTACCAGTACCAAAAAGCAGGTGTGATGCTTACGGGATTATCTAACGCCAATGAAAAAACAAATCTATTTTCATCTGAAAAAGATGAAAAAATAAACAGTTTAATGAAATCTATTGACAGCACCAATCATCGATACGGAAGATCTACCTTAAGTGTTGCAAGTGCTGGGGTTCAAAAAAAGTGGAATATGAAAAGAGAATACTCTTCTAAAATAGATACGGCTGATTTTTATTCTCTACCAATGATTAGAGCTTAATTTTTTTTATTCACTTTATCTTATCAATGTTATGAATATTTTTTAAAGAATTATTAAATTCTTCCATGTTTTCTCTTAGAGCTAAATTGGAAATTGAATATATCATTATTAATAATAGAACTAAAGGTAATGAAGTAATAATTGATGCATTGCTTTTAATTAAAAGAATATAAAAAACGATAAATAAAGCTGAACGAATTAAAACTGTTTTTCTAAATACACTAATAATTGAAAGTGAGTGTTTTAATAAATTAAAAAAACTCATTTTAGATGGTCCAAAATATCTAGTCCCTCTAATAGAAGGAATAGTTAATAAATCTTTTTCTATTTTTTTTAATGAACCAGAAAAACTATTCCAGGTTGCTTTTTCTTTAAGCATTTTTTCAATTGTAGTCTTAGAGAGACATGTAAAATTTCCAAATTTAATAGATTGACCTGTGAACGATAATGTTAAGAATTTATGAAACTGATAACAAGATTTAAAAAATGAACTTTCAGATCTTTTAACTCTTTCACCTATTATAGGTTTACCATCTGTTTGTTCAGCAAGCTCTATAAAATTTTTAATCTCTTCTGGTCGATCTTCACCATCTCCATCCATAGGTATTACATAGTCAAATTCTTTTTTTTCATAAATATACTTTAATCCTGAGGCAATGCATCTTGCATGACCTCTGTTTTCTTTCATGTTTATAATTTCAATTGAATTAATATTTTCAGTATTTCGATAATCATCAATTATTTGTTGAGAAGATGCATCGTTAATAACAACAATTGAAATCTCAGAATTGATACCTTCTATTTCAGAATTTATATTTTCAATTAGCTTGGTTAAGCTCTCTCGATCGTTATAAATTGGAATTAAAATTACATATTTTTTCATAGCTATTTTGATCCAACACAAACATTATCAAAGCACATATAATCTTTCAATTGATCAAGCTTTTCTTTTTCAACAAAACCCTCCCATACCGGTCTTGATTTTAGATGATATGATAAATTACCTGCATTCCACTCATTTCCATAAACTACATTTATCTTAGAATTGAACTGTTGATCCCAAGCATATTGAGTTTTAATAGCAATTTCCTTCCCTGGGTAATCAGTTCTTTTGTCTTCTTTTGATATTGAGACATAAGCGTAAAGCACTGGTGACAAAAAAAATAAAAAGATAAAGCCAATCATAAATGGTTTTAACTTTTTAATATTGATTTGAGCTTGAAATAAATAGACAAATAAAGTTCCAAAAAATAAATAAAACGGTGTCATCCACATTGTTCTAATCTTAGAACCTGTAACAGCTGAGGTTGAAAACATTAACATGATGGGTAAAATATTAATCGCTAACAAAAAAAGTAATTTTTTATCTTTAAAATCAATTCTAAATTTTATTTTTTTTACCAGCAACCAAACTAAAATTAAAAATGGGATTAGTAATCCAATTTGCTTTATTAAAAAAATCAATGGATAATTTATATGATTAATCAAACTAGATTGTTCCAATCCAGTTCTTGCAAGTCCATAAGTTATAGTAATAAAATCATTATTGTTTAGCCAAATCAGATGGGGAACTAAAACAATTAGGAATACCTCTAGAGTTATAAGATACTTAAAATCAAATTCTCTATCCTTCTTAATAAATATTAAATATATAAATAAAAGATCAATTGAAACTAAAAGATAAAAAAATAAATATTTAGATAAAAAACCAAATGCTGCAAATAATCCAACTAAAAAACAATCAGCAAATTTTATTTCTTTACTAGTATAAATTTTCCATGAAAAATAAACTGTTAAAGACCAAAATGGGAGCTGGCAAACATTTACGTTAAATTCAGGAGTAGTAAAATTATAAAAATAAATTGCTTCAATAAGTAAAACTGAAATTATACCTAATAAATCACTATTAAAAAATTCTTTAGAAAATTTAAATACATAATAAAAAGAAATAACTACAAATATTTGACTAAGCAAATAATATATCCAATCTTGAGATCCAAAAATTTGAAAAAAAACTTCTGGAAAAAAAGCACTCATTGGAGGATGTTTGTTAAAACCCCATTCTAAATTACTGCCCCATGCTAAGGCTTCAATTGTATCAAGAGGTAGATTGTTATTTGTTAACGAAGGAATTAATGTCCATAAAAATAAATGTGCTGTGAGAAAGACATAAAAGAACTTATTAATATTATTTTTATTAAGTAACATTTTATATAGATTTTATATGAATTAAGCTTGCTTGACACCTATTAATTGCTGAATATACTCCGGCCACTAAATTTATACATATGCCCAAAACTTCAAAAAAAACTGCTAAAAAAAAAGTTGCTAAATCTAAAAAATCTATTTCTATAAAAACAAAACCTGCTAAAGAAGTTAAAAAAGTTATTGTTGAAAAAAAAAAAACTAAAGCATCAGTTAAAATTTCAAAAAACTATCTCCCAAAAGAAACTGAAAAATATATGTGTGAAAAGCACTTAGTTTTTTTTAAAATAAAATTAACTGAATGGAAAAAAGAGTTAGTCAAAGCAAATAATGAAGCCCTTTATCATGGATCAATGGATGACAATAGTATTTCGGCAGATATTGTGGACCAAGCAAGCTCATACACAGATAAAGCTGTTGAAATGAAAGCGATCAACCGTCAAATAAAATTAATTTCTAAAATTGAACAAGCTCTATTGAGAATAAAAAATCGAACATATGGATTTTGTGAAGAAACAGCTGAGCCAATAGGATTAAAGAGATTAATGGCAAGACCTGTTGCTGACTTATGTATAGCTGCTCAAGAAAAACACGAAAAAGAAGAAAAAGTATACGCTGACGATTAAGGCTTTGGTATTATTGAGCCATTTTTTAATAAATCATATCCTTTTATAACAGCCTCTCTTTTTGAAATATCTAAATACCATCTTGTCAGGCTTTTATAATTATTAAGTCCAATATCATGCCATTCATGTCTTGCTATCCAGGGCCAAGTTGCAATATCAGCAATGGTATATTCATTTCCAGCTAAGTATTTTGATGAAGATAATCTTTCATCTAGCTCACCATAAATTCTTTTAGCGATTTTAAAATATCTTTCTTCTCCAAATTCACTTTTTCCAGGATTATAATGATGAAACTGATGATGTTGACCAATCATTGGTCCAATAATTCCCATCTGCGCCATCAACCATTGATTAATAATATAGCGATCTTTTAAATCATAAAACTTGTTATATTTTTCACCCAAATAAATAAGAATTGCCCCAGACTCAAATAAAGATTGTCCATTTTCATGATCAATGATTACTGGAATTTTTCCAAAAGGACTTATTTTTATGAAATCTTTTTTTAATTGCTCACCTTTAGATAAATCAATTTTAGTAACTTTAAAATCACAGCCTAACTCTTCTAACATTATTGTGATTTTTTTCCCGTTTGGAGTGTCGGCAGTAAAAAGCTCTATCACTCTTTAATACCCAGTCTACTTTTTACTATTTTGGAAGAAGTCGTAAATTCAAATCTGTATTTTTCATCCGGTTTTGCATACTTAAAACAGCCTCTAGCAGCTAATGCCCCTTCATGAAAACCTGAAAGAATTAGTTTTAGTTTTCCAGGATAGGAACAGATATCTCCAATTGCAAAAATGCCTTTTTTATTAGTTTCAAAATTTTCTGTGTTAACAGGAATAGTTTTTTTATCTAAATTTAATCCCCACTCAGCAATAGGTCCTAATTTCATAATCAATCCAAAAAAACCCAAAACATAATCTGTTTTAATTTCTTTTATACTTTCATCATCATGTTTAATGTTAATACTTTCAATCTTATTATCACCTTCAACTGAGTCAAGTTGGTACTTAGTATAAATCTCTATTTTACCTTCTTCTTTCAATTGATTAACTTTATCAATACTTGCTTGCATTCCTCTAAAATCATCTCTTCGGTGAACTAATATTACCTTTGAGGTATTTGATAATTCAATTGCCCAATCTAATGCTGAATCTCCTCCACCAAAAATAGTAACAGTTTTATCTTTAAAAATTTTTTTATCTTTTACTGAATATAATATTTTTTTACCTTCGTATTTTTCTATTTCTTTTGTTGAAAATTTTCTTGGTTCAAATGAACCTACTCCAGCTGCAATAATTATGCTTGAAGTTTCAAATTGAGTTCCTTTATTTGTTTTTATTAACCATTTTTTTTCATCTTGCTTAATTTCTTCTACTCTTTCATTTAAATGAAAATTTGTTTTAAATGTTTTTATTTGCTCAAGTAAATTATTAGTTAATTCTTCCCCGGTACATTCTGGAATAGCTGGGATGTCATATATAGGTTTATCCGGATAGAGCTCAATACATTGTCCACCAATTTTATCTAAATTATCTACTACTTCACAAGTTAATCCAATTATTCCCAGTTGATGAACACAAAACAAACCAACTGGTCCAGCACCAATTATCAATGTATCTGTTTTAATCATTTAACCTTGCTTTGATGGAATGCTTACTATTAAGCCATCTAATTCATCTGAAACTATTAACTGGCAGCTTAATCTGCTATTTTTTTTTGGCTCAAATGCCATATCCAACATATCTTCTTCACCATCTTCTTTTTTAGGGAGTTTGTCAAACCACTCTTCATTTACATAAACGTGACAAGTAGCACAAGCCATACCACCTCCACAATCTGCATCAATACCTTGAATATCATTCTGGACAGCGCCTTCCATTACAGTTAGCCCATTGGACACATCTATAGTTTTGCTGTTACCATTGTTTTCTAAATAAGTAATTTTAGGCATATATTCTAAATATAATTACATAAGAAAAAAGGGCAAGTATGCAAAAACATACCTGCCCTTTTTTTTAATTATTTAACGAGTAAAACTACTTCTTAGCTCTACCAGGTTGTTGCATTGCTGCTGCCCAAATGATTAGACCAAAAGCGATCTTGTTCAAAAAGTCAGCTGCATTGTAAATCACGTTTAGCGAGTTTGCATCTACACCACCTGTTAGGTAACCAAATACATAACCTAATGGGTAAATAGCCCAACCAACTGTAACGATCATTCTCATAGCACCAAATGCAGTAACAAGAGCTTTGTTTCCACTCTTCGCTGCATTTTTACCTGCTTCACCTGAAAATACTTCATAAAGAATGTAGAACCATCCAGCCATACCGATTACAAAACCAAGTGTAGCATTAATGTATCCTGCTTCTCCTAAGTATCCACCGATTAACATTACTAAAGTACCAATCATCAATCTCCAAAATATTCCAGAGTTTGCTTTATTTACTGCTGCAAGAACAAAATAGAATTCTAGCATCAATAATGGAACTGTAATTAACCAGTCAATATATCTGTATACTGTTGGTGACTCACCAGTCATGATCCACACATCTCTCATGTACATGTAATGTATGAACGCAATACCAGTTACTAGTCCTGCAACAGTTATTGAAACTCTCCAGCCAGCTGGAACTGATGCTCTTTCAATAAAAAAGAATGCCGTTGACGCTAATAACGCCATTGACACAAGCCAGAATGAAATTCCGACAAAGTCATCAGAAGCTAACATTGCAGTTTCTGCGTTTGCTACACCTGTAACACCCATTAGGGCTACAGCTGTAAAAGCAAACAATTTTAGTTTTTTCATAAAAAACTCCCTCTTTGTTAGTTTTTAACTTTTAGTTTATATAAACTAGACACAAATATTAGTTTGTATCTATAGTGTGGATTAACTATCAAAGTTATTAAGTTTTTAGAAGGCTTAAATGTATCTAATTTGTATTGATTTTACTTACTTTTTAAATTTTAATACAATTTATAATTTAATAAGTTTAAAAAACTAACAAAATAGAATCAAATAATATGTCAAAAAAATTTAATGATATTTACCAAAATTCTCTAAAAAATCCTGAAGATTTTTGGCAAGAAGTATCTAATGATATTTTTTGGTTTAAAAAACCCACTAAAATTTTAAATAAATCCAATCCACCTTTTTATAAGTGGTTTGAAGATGGTGTTACTAATACTTGTTACAATGCTTTAGACATTCATATCGATCAAGATAGAGGTGACAAGCTAGCTTTAATCTATGACAGCCCAATAACTGGCAACAAAAAGCAGTTTACTTATAAAGAATTAAGAGAAAAAGTTTCAAAATTTGCAGGAGCGCTAAGAAATCAAGGAGTCGACAAAGGTGATAGGGTTATAATCTATATGCCTATGATCCCAGAGGCAGTCATAGCAATGTTAGCATGTGGGAGAATTGGAGCAATTCACTCTGTGGTGTTTGGGGGGTTTGCCTCAAATGAACTTGCTAGCAGAATTGATGATAGTAAAGCAAAAGTAATAGTTACAGCTTCATGTGGCTTTGAACCTAGAAAAACTGTTGAGTACAAACCATTGGTTGATGCAGCAATTAAAATGGCTTCTCATAAAATTGATAAAATGATCTTATTTCAAAGAATAGATCATACCGTTGAACTTAATGCTCCAAAAGAAATCAGTTGGGATGAAGCGCTTTCAAATGCAAAAGAAGTAGATTGTGTTGAAATGAATTCAAATGATTTAGCTTATATTTTATATACATCAGGGACAACAGGTGTACCTAAAGGAATTGTTAGGGATATTGGAGGTCATATAGTTGCTCTTAAATGGACCATGAAAAATATTTATAATATTAATGCTGATGATGTTTGGTGGTCAGCAAGTGATATTGGATGGATTGTTGGTCACTCTTATATTGTTTATGCCCCTTTATTTAAAGGTTGCACTACAGTATTATTTGAAGGAAAGCCCGTTGGCACTCCTGATGCTGGTGCTTTTTGGAAAATAATTTCAGACTATAAAGTAAAATCACTTTTTACTGCACCAACTGCTTTTAGGGCTATTAAAAAAGAAGACCCTGAGGGTAAGTTTTTTTCTAAGTATGATTTAAGTAAATTTGAGTCATTGTTTTTAGCTGGTGAAAGGGCTGACCCTGATACCATTAAGTGGGCAGAAAATTTATTAAAAGTTCCTGTAATTGATCATTGGTGGCAAACAGAAACTAGTTGGGCAATTAGTTCTAATTGTACAGGAATTGAAATGATGAAAACAAAGTATGGCTCAGCTTGTAAGGCAGTTCCAGGATATGATGTACAAATCATGAAGCCAGATCAAACTTTAGCAAAACCTAATGAGATGGGAGATATAGTTATAAAATTACCTTTGCCTCCTGGAACTTTTCCAACACTATGGAATGCAGATAAAAGATACAAAGATAATTACATGACGAACTATGACGGTTACTATGAAACTTATGATGCAGGTCATATAGATGAAGATGGTTACATTTGGATTATGTCTAGAACAGACGATATTATTAATGTTGCAGGTCACAGATTATCAACGGGTGCTATAGAAGAAGTTTTATCAGAACATCAATCAGTAGCTGAATGTGCGGTATTAGGAGTTGCTGATAAATTAAAAGGACAATTACCAATAGGTCTCGTAGTTCTTAAAACTGGTGTTAAAAAAGATAACGAAACTATTTCAAAAGAATGTATAAAAATGGTTAGAGATAGCATAGGACCTGTTGCTGCATTTAAAAATGTAATTGTCATTAAAAGACTACCAAAAACAAGATCTGGTAAAATATTAAGAGGAACTATTAGAAAAATTGCTGATAATGAAGATTATAAGGTTCCAGCAACTATTGATGATCCTGCTATCTTAACTGAGATAAAAGAAGACTTAATTAAAAATAATATTCTTAAATAATGATTAAAACTTACTTATTTTTGATTATTGCAATTTTTTGTGAAGTTGGTGGAACAATGTTATTACCCGTTTCACAAAATTTTACTAAAATAATTCCAACAACAGCACTTGCAGTTTTGTATCTATCTTCATTTTATCTTTTAACATTTGTGGTTGATAAACTTCCAATAGCTATTGTTTACGCAACATGGAGTGGCCTTGGTATATTTACAATTGCAATATTAGGATATATTTTCTTCAAACAATCACTACCATGGCAGGCTGTTTTAGGGTTGTTCTTTATTGTTACTGGTGTTGTTCTGGTAAATAGCTTTACTATAAAAACTATCTAAAATTTTAAAGGCTTACCGTCAGGTTCACCCAATATCTTACCGTCTCTCATTTTGATTTGGCCGGCAATAATTGTTGACACAGGAGTTCCTTTAAATTCATACCCATCAAAAGGTGACCAGGCGCATTTACTTTCAATATTTTCATTTTTAATTATAATTTTTTTATTCATATCAACGATTGTGAAGTCTGCATCAAATCCTTTTTTAATAAATCCTTTATCTTGAATGCCAAAAATTTTTACTGGATTTTCACATATAAAATTCATTAATTGTTCTAAACTTAATTTTCCATCATTAACATGGTTTAACATAATTGGTAAAAGTGTCTGAACACCTGGCATTCCAGATGGTGAATTTGGATATTTTTTTTCTTTGTTTTCTTTTAAGTGTGGAGCATGATCAGAACCAATTGTATCATTAAGATTATTTTTTACTCCATACCACAACCTGTCATAGTGAGACTTATCTCTTATTGGTGGATTCATTTGAGCATATGTTCCAAGTTTATCATAACAATCTGGGGCGTAGATTGTTAGATGTTGAGGCGTTATCTCAAATGTGATGTTACCTTTGTGCTGCGATAAAAAATCAATTTCTTGTTTTGTTGTTACATGAAGGATGTGTGCTTTTTTTTTATATCGCTCAGCTATTCTTACAATTCTTCTAGTCGATGAAATTGCACATTCTTCACTTCTCCAAATTGGATGTGAGTGAACATCTCCATCTTTAATTAATTTTTTATTCCTATTTAAAATTTCTTCATCTTCAGAGTGAACTGAAACAACTTTAGAACTACTTTTAAATACTTTTTCAATATCTTCTTCAAATTGAACTAATAGATTTCCTGTCGAAGAACCGGCAAAAAGCTTAATTCCACAACATCCTTCTAAGTTTTTTAAGTCTGCTAACTCATCAGCGTTATCTGGTGTTGCACCAAAATAAAAAGCATAGTTGCAATACATTCTATTTTTTGCAAGATCTAATTTCTTTTGAAATTCAACTTTATTAGAAGTTGGTGGATTAGTATTTGGCATTTCAAAAACACTCGTTATTCCCCCAACAATTGCTGCCCTACTTCCAGAATGAAGATCTTCAGTGTCAGTTGATCCGGGTTCCCTAAAATGAGTTTGAGTATCAATACATCCTGGTAAAACAGTTAATCCCTTGGCATCAAAAACTTCTTTTGCTTCACTATCAATTTTACCAATTTCTATGATTTTACCATCTTTGATTGCTATATCTTGATCTTTAAGATCTTTATCTATGTAGCAAGAACCGTTTTTAATTATTAGATCTAACATTTATGAAAAAAGTAATTATATTATATTAAGACATCAATCAATTATGAATAATCAAAATGTGTACATTTTAGAAGATAGAGGAATTCTGTATATAAACGGTACAGATGCTAAAGAATTTTTACAGAATATGATTAGTAATGATATTGATAAAGTACGTGAAGACAGTAGTTGTTTTGCATCGCTATTAACTCCTCAAGGAAAATTTCTTTTTGCTTTTATTATTATAAAACACAAGTCTGGCTACTTCATTGACTGTGAAAAATCCCAAACAGAAGCACTTTTCAAACAACTTAGTGTCTATAAACTTAGATCAAAAGTTGAAATTATGAATCTTAGTAACGAATTTGTTGTAGCTGCGTTTAATAAAGAAAAATTTTTAGAATTTGAAGGATCAAAAGATATTGCTGGGAACACAATTAAATATAGAGAAGATTCCATCTTGTTAGACCCAAGAAATAAAGATTTAGGTGCCAGGCTTATCATTAATTTAGAAAAGCTTTATCTATCTTTAAAAAAATTAGAGCTAAAAGATTCCCCAATTTCTGAATATTATGAATTGAGTCATCAATTAGGAATTCCTCAAAAAAACATGAATGAATTACAGAATAAGCTATTTGGAATTGAATGTAACTTTGAAGAATTGAATGGAATAGACTTTAAAAAAGGCTGTTATGTTGGGCAAGAGAATACTGCAAGAATTAAATTAAAAAATAAACTTTCAAAAAGATTATTACCTATTTATTTAATTGAAGGAGAAATAAATCAAGATGATTTAATCTATAATGGTGATTTTGAGATAGGAAAAGTTTTAATAAGTAATGAATATCCTTTTGCTTTAATTAAATATTTGGATGATAATTTTAATCAAGAAAATGAGTTTAAAAGCAAAAACGCCAAGTTAAAAATTAACATTCCTAGTTGGATTAATTAGTGCGTCAGAATAAATGCATGACAAGATTGTATCAAATTGATAGGTTTTAGTATGGAGTTCACTGAAGAAGTAAAAAAAGCAACCGATCCAATTTATCAAAAAATCTCAAAGGTTTTACCTGAAATTGAATGGTCAGTTCATGCTCCATATGTTCATAGAATTAATCAATTAAAAAAAGAAAAAAATGCAGTAATTTTAGCTCATAACTATCAGACACCTGAAATCTATCACGGTGTTGCAGACTTTGCAGCTGACTCTTTAGCGCTAGCAGTTGAAGCCTCAAAAACTTCAGCTGATATAATTGTAATGGCTGGAGTACACTTTATGGCAGAGACAGCAAAATTAATGAGTCCTGAAAAAAAAGTTTTATTACCAGACATGCTAGCTGGATGCTCTTTGTCATCCTCTATTACAGGTAAAGATGTAAGATTACTAAAAGAAAAGTATCCGGGTGTTCCTGTTGTATCTTATGTTAATACATCGGCAGATGTTAAAGCTGAAACTGATATATGCTGTACGTCAGCTAATGCGGTTAAGATTGTAAATTCTTTAGGTGTCAAAAAAGTTATATTTTTGCCAGATGACTACCTAGCTAAGTATGTAGCATCTCAGACTGATGTTGAAATAATTGCTTGGAAAGGTATTTGCGTTGTGCATGATCAGTTTAATGAAAAAGAGATAAACGAGATAAGAAATAATAATCCTGGAATAAAAATAATTGCCCATCCAGAATGCCCTCCAGATGTTATTAGGGCTAGTGATTTTGCAGGATCAACTTCTGGAATGATTAAATATGTTGAGGATAATCAGCCTAAAAAAGTAATGATGGTTACTGAGTGTTCTATGAGTGATAATATTCAAGTAGAGAATCCTAACGTTGAGTTTATTAAACCATGCAATTTATGTCCTCATATGAAAAGAATTACACTTCCAAAGATTTTAGCTTGTTTGGAAAATGAAACAGGTGAAATAATTATGGACAAAGAAACTATCAATAAAGCTCGCATACCTGTTGAAAGAATGACTGCTATTGGCAGATAACAAAAGTGTCTAAATTTAAACTAAGTACCTATTATATAAAAAATAAAGTCAAGCTTGCCTTAAATGAAGACCTTTATCCAGATGGAGACATTACATCAAATTTAATCAAAAATGATAAATCTATTAAAGTTAAACTAATTTCCAATCAACCAGCAATAATTGCGGGATTAGAATTTGCAAAACACACATTTAAGCTAATAGATAATAAAATAAAATTTACTATTAGGAAAAAAGAAGGTTCAATTGTAAAAAAAAATGACGTTATTGCAACAATACAAGGTAAGGCTGAAAATATTTTAATTGGTGAGAGAGTTGCATTAAATTTTTTGAGTCATATCTCTGGTATAGCAACTAAAACCAATCAATTTGTTAAACTAGTTAATAAGAACTGTAAAATTTGTTGTACCAGAAAAACAATTCCAACTTTAAGAATAATACAAAAATACGCTGTAAAGTTAGGTGGTGGAACAAACCACAGATTCAATTTAAGTGATGAGTTTTTAATTAAAGATAATCATATAGCAAGTTATGATATTAAAACTTTAGTTTTGCTGGCTATAAAGAATAAAAAAGGAAGAAAAATTACGGTTGAAGTTGATAATCTTAATCAACTTAAAAAAATAATAGGTCTAAAGTTTGATACAGTCTTATTTGATAATATGAATATAAAAACGCTAAAGACTGGAGTTAAAATCGCAAAAAAATACTACGAAACTGAAGCATCAGGAAACGTCAATTTAAAATCCATAAAAAAAATTGCAGCAACAGGTGTAGATAGAGTTTCTATTGGTAGTATCACTCATAGCGTTCCAGCTGTTGACTTTAAATTAGAGATTTAATTTTTTTTGATATTTCTGCTTGAGCAGCGGCCAATCTTGCAACTGGTACCCTATAAGGTGAGCATGAAACATAATCCAAACCTACTTTTGAGCAAAAATGAATACTTTTTGGATCTCCCCCATGTTCTCCACAAATTCCAAGTTTAATTTTTTTATTTGTTTCTCTGCCTTTTTTTACTGCAATTTTGACAAGATCACCTACGCCATCATCTATGGAAACAAAAGGGTCTATTGAAAAAATCTTATTATCAAGGTAATCATTTAAAAATTTTCCACTATCGTCTCTACTCAAACCAAAAGTTGTCTGGGTTAAATCATTAGTGCCAAAGCTAAAAAACTCTGCATGTTTTGCTATGTCATTAGCTTTTATAGCTGCTCTAGGGAGCTCAATCATGGTTCCTACTAAATAATCAATTTTAACTTTTTTATCTTTTTGAACTTCTTGTGCAACTCTTATTACTAGATCTTTCATTATTTTAATTTCAGCTTCAGTCGATACAAGAGGAATCATTATTTCAGGAAATGCTGATTTAATCTTCTTAATCTTTAAATCAGATAAAGCTTCAAAAATTGCCCTACATTGCATTTCATAAATTTCTGGGAAGGAAATTCCCAATCTACAGCCTCTATGTCCTAACATTGGATTCTGTTCATGTAACTCATTAATTCTAGACTCTATTTCCTTCAATGGTAAACCTACTACATTTGCTACATCATTTATTTCTTTTTCTGTTCTAGGAAGAAATTCATGTAAAGGGGGATCTAGCAATCTAACTGTTACTGGCAAATCACTCATAATTTTAAATATTTCAATAAAATCATTTCTCTGATGTGGTAATAGTTTTGATAAAGCTTTATTTCTATCATCAACTGTTTTTGACAGGATCATTTCTCTAACTGATAAAATTCTTTCTTCATCAAAGAACATATGCTCTGTTCTACAAAGACCAATACCTTCGGCACCAAAGTCTCTTGCAGTTTTTGTATCAAGTGGAGTTTCTGAATTAGTTCTAACCTTCAACTTTCTGAAACTATCTGCCCAACTCATTAATTTTGAAAAATCCCCAGAAATTTCTGGTTTAACTGTTGGAACTTCTCCAAGAATAATTCTACCAGTTGAACCATCAATTGTAATTATCTGTCCTTCTTTAACTTCAATTGAAGATGTTTTAAAAGTTTTTGCTTCATAGTTGATATCAATTTCACTTGAACCAGAAACGCATGGTCTTCCCATACCTCTTGCCACAACTGCCGCATGACTAGTCATTCCTCCTCTAGCAGTTAAAATTCCTTTTGCAGCATGCATTCCATGAATATCTTCTGGAGAAGTTTCAACTCTCACTAAGATTGTATCTTGCATCATATCATTTAATCTTTCAGCCTCTTCTGATGAAAAAACAACTTTTCCACTTGCTGCACCTGGAGATGCAGGCAATCCATTTGCTATTACATTAACTAAACTTTTTTCATCGAGTGTAGGGTGTAACAAGGTATCAAGTGAAGCAGGATCTATTCTCATTACAGCCTCTTTTTTTGACAGCAATCCTTCTTTAACCATATCTACGGCAATTTTAACTGCAGATTTTGAAGTTCTTTTTCCAGATCTTGTCTGTAACATCCAAAGTTTATTATTCTCCACTGTAAACTCTACATCTTGCATGTCTTTGTAGTGTTTTTCTAAAACCTTTAATATTTTATCTAGCTGCTTAAATACTTTTGGCATAGACTCTTCCATAGATGCTTCTTTAGCTTTAGCATCCTTACGAGCTTTTTTTGTGATATATTGTGGTGTTCTTGTTCCAGCTACCACATCTTCACCCTGTGCATTAATTAAGTATTCTCCGTAAACTTCATTAGAGCCATCAGATGGGTTTCTAGTAAAGACAACTCCTGTTGCACAATCATTACCCATATTACCAAAAACCATGGATTGTACATTAACAGCTGTACCCCACTCTGCTGGTATTTGATTTAATTTTCTATAAACCTTTGCTCTATTACTCTCCCAAGATAAAAAAACTGCATTTATTGCTCCAAGCAATTGCTCAAATACATTTTGTGGAAATTCTTTTTTTGTTTGATTTTTAACAACTTTTTTAAAATCATTAATTAACCCTTCCCAATCACTAGCATCTAAATCTGTATCTAAAAGCACACCTTTTGTTAATTTATAATTTTCAATTAACTCTTCAAAATGATAGCTCTCCACCCCCATTACAACATTTCCATACATTTGGATAAATCTTCTATAACTATCTTTTGCAAATCTTGTATTTGAAGTTTTATTGGCTAGAGCTATTACAGTTTTGTCATTTAAGCCTAAATTCAAAATTGTATCCATCATACCTGGCATTGATACTCTAGCACCAGATCTAACAGACAATAATAATGGATTTTTTAAATCACCAAATTTTTTTCCTACTTCTTTTTCAATAATTCTTAATTCTTTTTTAATACTATTAATTATTTTGGAGTTTAATTTTTTTTTATCTTTATAAAATAATTCACAAACTTTAGTTGAGATTGTAAAGCCTGGTGGGACAGGTAGCCCCATTCTTCCCATTTCTGAAAGATTGGCTCCCTTACCACCTAAAAAATTTTTAGGACTCTTTATCTTTTTAGACTCTTTAGATTTAAAATTTAAAATCAGTTTATTCACTATTTAGTCTCTATGTTAGAAAAATTAATATAATTGTTAAATGTTCTACATAACATTTGCAAAAGTTCCAATCTGTTTTTTTTAATATTTTTATCCTCATCATTGACTTTTACGTTATCAAAAAAATCTGAAATTACTTTTTTTGCACTCGCTAAAACTATTAGTGTTTCCTTATAATTTTCATCTTTGTTAATGCTGCTAAAATATTTCCTTAATTCATTTATCTTTTTAAATAGGTTTTTTTCATAATCATTTTTAAAAATACCAGGATCAGTTGTATTTGATAATTCAATATCTTTATCTTTTAACTCACCACTTAATATACTTGATGCTCTTTTATAATTTATGACAATATCCTCTCCAATTTCTTTAAAAATAACGCTATTTAATGTTGATGCCTTATTATATATTTTATTCATATTATCTAAATTGTGAGAACTAACGCTCGCTTCAATAATATCTCCTCTAATTTGTTTTTCTTTCATATAATATTTAAGCCTATCCATCAAAAATTCTGCTAATTCTTTTTGATGCGACTCATTAGTTAACTCAAAACCTTGGTCTCTATGCAGGGATGTTGAGTAACTGATTAAATCTTTAATTTTAAAATCTTTATTGTTATCAATTAAAAGTTTTACGACACCCAAAGCAGATCTCCTTAGTGCATATGGATCTTTTGAGCTTGTAGGTTTTTGATTAATACCAAAAAATCCAACTAGGGTATCAATTTTATCAGTAAGAGCTAAAGCTATACTAAATGGCTTTTTGGGTGTTTTGCTATCAAGACCGGATGGCAAATAATGTTCACGAACAGCGAGAGCTATTTCCTTATCAAAACCTTGTACTTCAGAAAAATAACCACCCATTATTCCTTGAAGCTCTGGAAACTCACCAACTAAATCTGAGATTAAATCTACCTTACAAATTGATGCTGATAACTCCACTTGATCTTTGCTAATTAATAATTGGTCTGAAATCATTCCTCCTAGTTTTCTCATTCTTTGGATTTTATCAAAATAAGAGCCCAATCCTTTAAAGTAATTCATGTTTTTCAATTTGGAAACTTGCTTAACAAGATTTTGGGATTTATTCTTTTCCCAAAAAAATTGAGCATCACTTAATCTTGCATCAACAACTCTCTCATTACCTGATTTTATAAAACCCAACGTATCCTTATTATTTGCAACAACTAAAAATTCATTTGTGATCTTTCCGTTTTTATCGAAGGTTGGAAAATATTTTGATGATATTGCATTGTAATTATCAAGATTTCTTTAGGTATATCTAAAAATTTTTCATCAAATTTACAAACTATAATATTTGGTTGTTCAACTAAATCGGTAACCTCATCTAAAAGTTTCTTATTAGCCGCAATAGTAAAATTTTTTTTTTGAGATATTCTTTCAAATTGCTTTATAATAAATTCTTTTCTTAAAGATTGATTAATAATAATTCCTGAATGGCTAAAAAACTTTTCATAATTTTTGAAATTTTTAAAATTTTTTTTCTTATCTTCAAATTCTTTATCTACAAAGGTTGCATTGCAAGAGCTTAAATGATGGAATTTAAAGTTTAAATTTTTACCATCAAAAATACCCAATATTGATTTTAAAGGTCTCGCCCAATTTAAACTATAATTCCCCCATTTCATTGATTTCTTCCATTGAAGATTTTCAAGTATTATTGGTGATTGCTCTTGTAATAAATTAATTGTGTTAGTCTTTTTAGAAGATTTTATATAAAAATAAAATTCACCTTTTTCTATTTTTTTTTTAAATAAGTCTTTTTTTTCTATTTTATTTGATCTTATAAAGCCCTCTAATGCTTTTTCTGGTGCACTTATAATTGGTCCTCTTATTTCTTCTTCTTTTTGTATTACTTCTTTAGGTAGTCCCTCAAATAAAATTACAAGGCGATTTGGTGTTGAAAAAGATGTACTTTTTTTAAATACAATTTTCTTTTCTGAAAAAAGTTTGTGAAAACTCTCTAATAGTGTTTTACGAGCATTTTGTTGTAATCCTGCGGGTATTTCTTCACTAAATAATTCTAAAAAAAATTCAGACATTAATCTATTTGGCTACTCAACCACATTTCTGCAACTGCCTTGGTAATATCTCTAATACGTCCAATATATCCTGCTCTTTGAGCAACACTTATGACTCCTCGTGCATCTAAAATATTAAATACATGACTAGCTTTTAGGCATTGATCATATGCAGGTAATGAAATTTTTTTTTCTACTAATGCCTTTGCTTCAAATTCATGCATATCAAACATTTTAAATAGATTATCTGTATTGGCATGTTCAAAATTATATGCTGAGAATTCTTTTTCAGCTTGCAAAAATACTTCTCCATATTTAATACCTTCATCATTCCACAAAAGATTATAAACATTTTTTTTTTGCTGAGTAAACATGCATATTCTTTCTAAGCCATATGTGATTTCCACTGATACAGGTTTACATTCTATGCCACCCATTTGTTGAAAATAAGTGAATTGTGTAATTTCCATACCATCACACCAAACTTCCCATCCTAATCCTGCCGCTCCTAATGTTGGACTTTCCCAGTCATCTTCCACAAATCTAATATCATGTTCTTTATGATTAATGCCAATTACTGACAGGCTATTTAAATAAAGTTTTTTAATATTATCTGGTGATGGTTTAATCAAAACTTGAAATTGATAATAATGCTGCAATCTATTTGGATTATTTCCATACCTACCATCTGTAGGTCTTCTTGATGGTTGCACATAGGCAGCCTTCCAAGGTTTTGGCCCTAATGATCTTAATGTCGTTGCAGGATGAAAAGTACCAGCTCCAACTTCTATATCATATGGCTGAAGGATTAAACAACCTTGCTTGCTCCAATACTTTTGAAGATTCAGAATTATATCTTGAAATGATTTTGTTTTTTTATTTTTGATTTTTTCTTTAGAAGCCATATCTTTGCCAGATAGATCTTTCCTCCAAAATAGTCGCCAACTGGTCAACTTGATTTACAGAAGAAGAAAATTTTTTGCTAAACCATCCTTTTGGTTTTTCAAATTTTTTGATAACAACATCCTCTCCAAATTTTTCTTTCAAAATTTGACTAGCATCACCTAATTCATCAATTAAACCTAGTTCTTTTGCTTTACTGCCAGCCCAGAACTCACCCGAAAAAAGTTCAATACCATCTTTTTTTAATTTAGATCCTCTGCTTTCTTCAACAACATCTATGAAATCTTTATGCAAGTCTAGTTGAATACTTTTAAGTCTATCTATATCCTCTTTTTTTTCATCTTGGAAAGGATCCAGCGAACTTTTATTTTTCCCAGCAGTATGCACTCTTCTTTCAACACCAATTTTTTTTATAAGTTCGGTGAAACCAAATGAAGAATATATAACTCCTATGGAGCCAATGATTGAACTTGAATTTGCGTATATTTCATCCCCTGCACATGCTATTAGATAGCCTCCTGACGCAGCAACATCTTCAGCAAAAACTATTACTTTAATATTATTTTTTTTTGCTTGAGCTCTTATGAATTTATATATTAAATGAGATTGAACTGGTGATCCTCCAGGGGAATTTATGGTAATTGCTACAGCTTTAGCTTTTTTTAAAGAAAATGCTTTTTTTATTATCTCTTCTTGACCTGCAAAATCAATACCCTGCTTAAATTTACCAGCATTTCCAATAACTCCATTTAATCTAATATGGGCTACTATTTTTTTCTTTTTAAAAAAAGAGAACATTGTTATTCCTTACAGAATTTTTGATTTAATATAAAGCCTACTTATAGTTGAAGATTAAGGTGCGTCAATTGATAAGTAATAAATATAACTGAATTATACTAACTTAATAATCATGGGCACTGTAGTTCAACTAAGAAATCAAATAAATAATTCTTACTTTCAACTGAAAGATTCTGTTGATGAAAAATTAGTTCTTGTTGAAGAAAAAATTAAATCAAAACTCATAAGTGATGTAGATTTAGTTCAAAAAATGACTGATTACCATATATTAACTGGAGGAAAAAGACTAAGAGCGTTGTTAACTCTTGGATCTGCTAAATTGTGTGGCTATACAAAAGGTGGCAGAGATATTAATTTGGCAGCTTGTGTTGAGATGATACATGGTGCTACTCTTATGCATGATGATGTAATTGATCTTGGAAATATAAGACGAGGAAAAAAAACTCCTAACTCAATTTGGGGAAATCACTCTTCTGTATTAATTGGAGATTACCTTCTTAGCAGATGTTTTGAAATGATGGTAGAGGATGGTAATTTAGAAGTT
Organism: Candidatus Pelagibacter sp.; assembly: GCA_016778675.1. Lineage (GTDB taxonomy): Bacteria > Pseudomonadota > Alphaproteobacteria > Pelagibacterales > Pelagibacteraceae > Pelagibacter. Next base: position 50,706 of record JADHPA010000001.1, read on the forward strand.
TTAAAACTTTTATCTTCAACATCGTCTAAAATAGCTCAGGGAGAAGTTTTACAACTTCAGTATAAAGGAGAAACAGACATGCTTGAGGAAACTTATCTTAAAATAATTACAGCTAAGACTGCAGAACTTTTTTCAGCGGCCACTAAAGTTGGTGCAATTTTATCAAATAGTGAAACTAAAGAAAAAGAAGCTTTGGAGTTTTATGGAAAAAATTTAGGATTAACTTTTCAAATTGCAGATGACACTTTAGATTATAATTCTAATCTTAAAAATTTTGGTAAAAAAATTGGTAAGGATTTTTTTGAAGGTAAAATTACCCTTCCAGTGATTTTATTATTTCAAAAAGTTAATTCTTTAGAAAAAGATAAGTTACAAAATATTTTTAAACAAGAAATTAGATCTAAAGAAGATTTAAGTTTTACACTAGATCTAATTAATAAATATAAGATTATTAAAGAATGCTATAAAAAAGCAGAACATTTTATAAACCTTGCATCTAATTCATTAAGTATTTTTAAAAATAATGAAGAGAAAAAAATTTTAGAAGATCTTACTTCGTTTAGTCTTGAAAGAAGTTTTTAAGGGCTTAATAACGTTCTATTCCACTCATCATTATCATCTTTAGTAAATTTAAGCCTCTCATGGATTCTGCTATTTCCATCTAACCAAAATTCAATACTTGAAGGTTCTAAAATCCAGCCTGACCAATAATTTGGTCGTGGAACATTATTTTTATCTTTATATTTTTTTTTATAATCTTCTATCGATTTTATTAAATCATCTCTACTATCTAATACAGAACTTTGTTTGGAGGCCCATGCACCTATCCTACTTTCATAGCTTCTAGAATTATAATATTGGTCAGCTGTCTCATCTGTAACTTTTTTAACTATACCATTTACTCTTACTTGTCTCAAAAGACTTTTCCAATGAAAACACATTGCTGCTTTAGGGTTTTTTTTTAATTCATTACCTTTTTGACTTTCTAAGTTAGTATAAAAAACAAATCCTTGCTTATTAAAATCTTTTAATAAAACCATTCTTACTGAAGGAAAATTATTGAGATCAGATGTGGCCAATGCAAGGGCATTGGGATCGTTAGACTCTGACCTTTTTGCCTCATTCATCCAAACTTCAAATAGCTTTATTGGGTCTTTAATATCTAAAAAGCAACTATTAAGTCCTAGTGAGTTTTTTTGATTCATAATTTTAACAAAATAATCTATATAATATAGATAATGTCATTTAATACTTTTGGAAAGCAATTTCGTTTCACAACATGGGGAGAATCTCACGGTCCTGCTCTAGGGTGTGTAGTTGATGGATGTCCACCAAATATTAGTTTAAAAGAACAAGATATACAAAAAGAATTGGATAGAAGAAAACCTGGACAATCAAAATTTACCACTCAAAGAAAAGAAGATGATAAAGTTCAAATTTTATCAGGTGTATTTGAAGGAAAAACAACAGGGGCTCCAATATCTTTAATTATTTATAATAAAGATATGAGATCAAAAGATTACGGAAATATTAAAGATAAATTTAGACCTGGCCATGCAGATTTTACATACTTTAAAAAATATGGAATAAGAGATTACCGTGGAGGTGGAAGATCATCAGCTAGAGAAACAGCAGCTAGAGTTGCAGCTGGTGCAATTGCGAAAAAAGTTTTGGAAAATAAATTGGGTAAGAAATTCAAAGTTATTGGTGCTGTTACGCAGCTAGGTATACTTGGATGTGATACAACTAAATGGTCAGATAAAATTATCAATCGAAACCCTTTTTTTTGTCCTGATAAAAATATAATAAAATTGTGGGAAAAATATTTATTGAATATAAGAAAATCAGGTTCTTCTTGTGGGGCAATTATTGAGATAAGAGCAAGAGGAGTTCCTGTTGGATTAGGTGCTCCCATATATTCTAAATTAGATATGGATATTGCTTCTGCTATGATGAGTATTAATGCTGTCAAAGGAGTTAATATTGGCTCAGGTATGAATTCAGCTCAATTAAGTGGAGAACAAAATTCTGATGAAATTTCTCAAAAAGGAAAAAAATTAAAATTTAATTCAAATAATGCAGGAGGCATATTAGGTGGAATTTCAACTGGTCAAGAAATTATTGCATCTTTTGCTGTAAAACCAACTTCTTCTATTTTATCAACTAGAAAAACGATTGATAAATTTGGAAAAAATACAACTATTTCTGTTAGAGGTAGACATGATCCATGCGTTGGAATTCGAGCGGTTCCTGTTGGGGAAGCTATGATGAATTGTGTTTTATTAGATCATTACCTGATGAATAAAGCTCAGTGTGGATAGTTCTTATTTTAATTTTTAACTACTTTAATTGACTCTTTAACAAAAAGAACATCATGTATCTTTTTTGAAATTTGTGAAGCATTTAAACCAGCAACATCATACATTTTTTTTGGATCATCTTGTTCTATAAAAATATCTGGTAATGTCATTGATCTAAATTTCAAACCTTTATCAAATATTCCTTTCTCTGCTAATAAATTTTTAACATGAGAACCAAAACCACCAATTGAACCTTCTTCTATAGTTATCATCAAATCGTGTTCTCTAGCACATTTTAAAATAAGTTCTTGATCTAAAGGTTTTGCAAATCTTGCATCAATGATTGTGGGGTTAATGCCTTTAATTTTAAGCTCCTCTGCTGCAATTTTACACTCCTCCAACCTAGTTCCTAAAGACAAAATACAAACTTGTTTTCCATTTTGAATAACTCTTCCCTTACCTATTTCTAAAGTTTCATCTATAGATGGAAGCTCAAGACCAACTCCAGTTCCTCTAGGATATCTAATTGCAGATGGCTTATCATTAATGTGTACTGAGGTATTGATCATTTTTATAAATTCAGACTCATCACTAGGAGCCATTACTATAAAATTTGGTAAGGTTGATAAATAAGTAATATCAAAAGAACCTGCATGTGTAGATCCATCTGCTCCCACTAAACCAGCTCTATCTATAGCAAATCTTACTGGCAAACTTTGTATTGCTACATCATGAACAACTTGATCGTACGCTCTTTGTAAAAAAGTTGAATAAATTGCAACATAGGGTTTATAATTTTCCGTTGATAAACCAGCAGCAAAAGTAACCGCATGTTGTTCTGCTATTCCAACGTCAAACATTCTCTTTGGAAATTGTTTTGCAAAAATATCCATGCCTGTGCCTCCTGGCATTGCTGCTGTAATACCAACTATCTTGCTATCCTTTTCAGCATGTTTGACTAGAGTATTTGCAAACACCTTTGTATAAGCTGGAAGATTTACACCACTTTTTACTTGTTCACCTGTAACTACATTAAATTTGGAAACACCATGATAATGATCACTTGCTTTTTCAGCAAATGAATATCCTTTTCCTTTTTGCGTTTTAACATGAATCATAATTGGTCCTTGATGCTTAGAGTCTCTTGCATTTTTTAAAATTGGAACAAGTGTATCCAGATCGTGTCCATCAATTGGACCAACATAGTAAAATCCCAGTGAATTAAATAGTGTTCCTCCTGTAACAGCTGAACGTAAAAAATCCTCAGCTTTACCTGCATTTGCACTAAATCTTTTAGAAAAGGCTGAAGTAATTAATTTAAAAGTCTCTCTTAAGCTAAAATATATTTTACCAGAAAATAATTTTGCTAAATAAGTTCTCATTGCTCCTACAGGTTTAGCGATCGACATGTCATTATCATTTAAGACTACTATCATTTTAGTTTTTGAGGCCCCAGCATTATTCATTGCCTCATAAGCCATTCCTGCACTAATTGCACCATCACCAATAACTGCAATTACATTATTTGACTTGTTAGATAGCTTGTTTGCCTCAGCTATTCCTAGCGCTGATGAAATAGATGTTGAGCTGTGAGCTGCTCCAAATGGATCGTATTCACTCTCTGATCTTTTAGTAAAACCTGATAAACCATTTCCTTGTCTTAAAGTTTTAATCTTTGACTTTCTACCAGTTAAAATTTTATGAGGGTATGTTTGGTGACCTACATCCCATATTAATTTATCATTTGGTGTATCAAATACATAATGTAAGGCTACAGTTAGTTCTACAACACCTAGTCCAGCACCCAAATGTCCACCAGTTTGAGAAACTGCGCTTATCATCTCTGCTCTTACTTCATTAGATAAATCTTGAAGTTGACTCTCAGAAAGTTTCCTTAAGTCTGCTGGAAAATTAATTTCTTTTAAATATTTATAATCTTCAATCATTTATTTCTTTTTAAAATATAATTCAGTGTCTCATTTAAATTATTTGATTTAAAATTATGTCTATCTAAATCACTAATTATCTTAAATTTAATATTTTCACTATATTTAATAGCATTTTTGTATCCAAGTAAACTGATTAAGGTTGCCTTACCTTTTTTTTTATCTTTACCTGTTTTTTTTCCAGCAACTTTGGAAGATCCTTGATAATCGATTACATCGTCTGCTATCTGAAATAAGAGACCAACATTAGAACCAATTTTGTCAAAAAAATTTATTTCTTTTGCTGATCTATTTTTTATTATTGGAGCAACAGAACAGCAGAAACTAAATAATTTTCCAGTCTTTTTTACTTCCATATTTATAATCTTATTTTTTGAAACTTTTTTTTTTTCAAAATTTAAATCTAAATATTGTCCTCCTGCTATTCCTAAATGACCAGAACATTCAGATAATCTTTTAATTAAAGACAATTTACTACTTTCACTTATTTTTAAATAAGAGCTGCTTAAAATTTCGAAAGCCATTGTTAAAAGTGAATTGCCTGCAAGAACTGCTGTAGCCTCACCAAATTTAATGTGTGTTGAGGGCTTACCTCTTCTTAAAGTGTCATTATCCATACAGGGTAAATCATCATGAATTAATGAGTATGCATGTATACATTCTACTGCTGCACCAATAGCAATTAATGTCTGATATTTAATCTTAAATATAGAACCAATATCTAATAAGATTTTTGACCTAATCTTTTTTCCACCAGGAAATAAGCCATATTTCATTGCAGGAATTAATTCAGTTTTTTGTTGTTTGGTAATAAATTTTTGTAAAAATATATTTGTATCTTTTGCTATTTCTTTAAGCTTATTTCTCATTTTTTTTTGTTAATATTTTATTAATTCTATTTTTTGTTTCTTCATTAATTTTCTTATTGTCCTTATGAAATTTTTTTTCAATAATATTATTTAATCTTAACAACTTTTGATAATCATCTATAGAATTTTCCAGATCTTTTTTTTTTTCTAGATATTCAATAATTTTATTTGCTTCAATTGTTAATTCTTCTAAAGAACCAGGGATATTATCAAGTGGTAAATTTTTATCTTTCATATAATAATAATTATTAATATATGAAAACTTATCAATCAAAAATCAAAAAAGCGAAAAATTATCTTGATAATCATTATTGCATAGGTGTCCCTACAGAAACTGTCTATGGATTAGCGGCCAACGCATACTCTAATAATGCAGTTAAAAATATATATAAATTGAAAAAAAGACCAAAATCTAACCCCTTAATTGTTCACTATCACAGTATCAAAGACTTAAAAAAAGATTGTTTGTTAAATGATAGTTTTATCAAATTGTATAAAAAATTCTCTCCTGGGCCGATTACATATGTCTTAGATTTAAAAAGAAATTCCAAAATTTCTAAAATGGTTACTAACAAAAAATCTAATTTAGCAGTAAGATTTCCTAAACATAAAATCTTTAGAAAATTATTAAAAGAGCTTGATTACCCAATAGCTGCTCCTAGTGCAAATATTTCAACAAAAGTAAGCGCTGTGCAGAGTTCAGATATTGTAGAGGATTTTGGAAATAAAGTTAAATATATTTTAGATGGAGGTCAATGTAAAATAGGTATAGAGTCAACAATAATTGATTTAAGAGATAAACCAAAAATACTTAGATTGGGTGGCCTAGAAATTTCTAAAATAGAAAAAGTTTTGTCTAAGAAAATTAAAATAAGTATTAATCCTAAAAAAAAAATTTCTCCTGGCCAATCTAAAATTCACTATTCACCTGGTATTCCACTAAAAATGAATATTAAAAAAACTAAAATTGATGAGGCATATATTTTAATAAAAAAAAGAAAAAATCATTTATCTAATTATTTTTATCTGAGTAAAAAAGGAGATTTGAATGAAGCTACTAAAAACCTTTATTCCTGTTTAAGAAAAATAAAAAACAAAGGTTATAAATCAATTGCAGTAGAAAAAATTCCTAATGTGGCTCTTGGAAAAACAATTAATGACAGATTAATTCGAGCCTCTAAATTTTGATTAAAAAAAACCAATTGAACTAATCAATTTTTTAAAATTATATAAAAATAAAATGATAGTTGATAAAATTAATTTTGAAGCTAAGCAAATGAGATTGTTGGTTTACTTTGACTAAATAGATGTAGTAAAATAACAACAATAATTGGTGCGCCTGCTAGGAGTCGAACCCAGAACCTCCTGATCCGAAGTCAGGCGCTCTATCCAGTTGAGCTACAAGCGCGTATAGTATTAATATTATATTTTATGGAAAAAAACATTAATTTAATAGTTAAAGAAGATGAAAACAACCTCAGGCTTGATGTATTTATTAATAAACGTGAAAATTTGATTAGCAGAACAAGAATTAAAAATTTAATACTGAAAGAAAAATTAAAGCTAAATAATAAGATTGTTAATAGCCCATCCAAAAAAGTACTAATTGGTGATAAAATAACCCTTCAAATTCCTGAACCAAAAGAAGCTTCATTAAAACCTTATAATTTTAAATTAGAAATCATTTATGAAGATAGTGACCTTCTTGTAATAAATAAACCAGCTGGAATTATTATGCATCCAGGAGCAGGTAATTATGATGAGACAATTGTAAATGCTCTAATGCATTATAATAAAGACTCTTTATCTACAATTGGTGATGAACTGCGCCCTGGTATCGTTCATAGAATAGATAAGGACACTTCTGGATTAATTGTTATTGCAAAAAACAATGAAACACATGAAAATTTATCCCATCAATTTAGCAAACATTCAATTACCAGAGTTTACCAACTTTTAATCTGGGGAAAACTTAGACCTTCGTCTGGAAAAATTGATACGTTTATCACTCGAAGTTCAAAAAATAGACAAATGATGGAAGTAAGTAATTCTAAAGGTAAAAGAGCAATTACAAATTATAAAACTATTGAAGTTTTTGAAAATGACAAAACGCCTACATTAAGTTTTGTTGAATGTAGATTAGAAACTGGACGCACGCACCAAATAAGAGTTCACATGACTCACATGGGTAATAGCATTATGGGTGATGGAAAATATAAAAAAAAATATAAAAAACTTAAAAATATTGACACAAATTTAGAAAATTTAATTTGTAAATTAAACAGACAATTTCTACATGCTCAAACGTTAGGTTTTATTCACCCAAAAACTAATGAGGAGATGGTCTTTACCTCAATTTTGCCACAAGAACTTGAAAATATTCTAACATTGCTTAGAAATACTAGTAAATAAAGTCTTGAAATAATATCACGGTCAACTAAATAAATACTAAACATGAGCACTACTATGAATAACAACCTGCCAACGCTTTCTAACGAAGGTGGTTTATCCGCTTATCTTGAGCAGATTAAAAAGTTTCCTATGCTTGAGGCTGAAGAAGAATATATGTTAGCAAAAAATTGGAAGGCAACAGGAAATATAAAATCTGCAGAAAAGTTAGTAACAAGTCATCTTAGACTTGTTGCAAAAATTGCAATGGGATACCGAGGATATGGTCTTCCAGTAAATGAAATGATTTCTGAAGGAAATGTAGGATTAATGCAAGCTGTAAAGAAATTTGAACCAGAAAAAGGTTTTAGATTGGCTACATATGCAATGTGGTGGATCAAAGCATCTATACAAGAATATATATTAAGATCTTGGAGCCTAGTAAAAATAGGAACAACAACTGCTCAAAAAAAATTATTTTTTAATCTAAAAAAAATTAAAAATCAAATTGCACCTCAATCTGAAGGTGATTTAAGACCAGAACATGTAAATGAAATAGCAAATAAACTTGATGTTAGTAAAGATGAAGTAGTTTCAATGAATAGAAGACTGTCAGGTAAAGAATTTTCTCTTAATGCTCAAGTTGGTGAGGATGGAGATGAGTGGCAGGATTGGTTGGTTGATAAAGAATTAGATCATGATTTAAAATTTGCTCATCAAGAAGAGATGGTTCAAAGACAAGGTTTGTTGAAAGACTCCATAAAAATATTAAATGAAAGAGAAAGAGAAATTTTATATTCAAGAAGATTAAATGATGAACCTACTACACTGGAAGACTTAAGTAAAAAGTATAAAATTAGTAGAGAAAGAATTAGACAAATTGAGAATAAAGCTTTTGAGAAACTTCAAAAACATATGCTGTTATCTGCTAAATCAAAAAATTTACTACCTGTTAACTAAACTTCAAAAGGATTTTCTAAAAGAATAGTGTCTTCTCGTTCAGGGCTTGTCGAAATACTTGAAACCTTAGTTCCAATAAAGTCCTCTAGCTCATAAATATATTTTTTTGCATTCTCGGGTAAAGCCTCAATATTTTTTATTCCTTGAGTAGAGCTTTTCCATCCAGGAAAAGTTTTATAAATTGGTTTTATTTTTAGTTGATCCTCAACAGCTGCAGGCAAATAATCCATTTTTTTTCCATCCAATTCGTACTCAACACACATTTTAATTTCATCTAATTCATCTAAAACATCTAATTTAGTCAGTGCAATACCATCTATTCCTGAAATTTTAATTGTTTGTCTTACTAAGACCCCATCAAACCAACCACATCTTCTTTTTCTGCTTGTAACAGTACCAAATTCCTTTCCTCTTGACCCAAGTAATTCTCCAATATCATCAGTTAGTTCAGTG
>JADHPA010000018.1 GCA_016778675.1 Candidatus Pelagibacter sp.
GTTATTTCTGATGCAAGCATACCACCCGTACAAGACTCAGCAAAAGCAATCTTTAATTTTTTTTTAGTTAATATTTTTACTAAATTTTTCATTACAAAACATAACTTTTAATAATCATGAAACACACAAGTGTTAACACAACATAAAATCCAGCACAAATATCATCCATTATTACACCAAAACTATTTTTAAAGTTTTTATCAAAAAAGTTTACAGGAAATGGTTTTATGATATCAAAATATCTAAAAAGAATAAAAAATAGAGCATAATAAACGATAGCTTCACTATCATCTTTTGTTGTTCCATGAGATATCTCATAAAGATATATGGGTATCGATTGACCTAAAAATTCATCTATAATAATTTCACCTGGATCCTTATTTTCACTATTTTCTATATGATTTGAAACAGCATAAAATGAGTAAATAAATATTATTATTAACCCAACTAAAATTATATTTGGTGAAATATTTAGAGTGTGGAATAGATAATAAAGAATAATTACAGTCGCCAGTGACCCAAATGTTCCAGGCATATATCTAATTTTGCCAAGACCAAACATAGTAACGAATAATAAGTTAAAAGTTTTAATCATTTTTAATAACTGAGGCTATTACTTCACAAGCTATAGCTTTTTCTTTACCAATTACACCTAACTTTTCAGTTGTTTTGCCTTTTATATTAATTTGACTAGGGGAGATATTACAAATTTTTGAAATACAGTTTAGTATTTGTTTTTTATATTTTTGAATTTTAGGTTTTTGAGTAATTATATTTATATCAAGATTATTGATTAGGTAGCCTTTTTTTACAGTTTGCTTAATTATTTCACTTAATAGAATTGTCGATCTAATATTTTTAAATTTCTTATTCTTATCTGAAAATTTTTCACCGATATCACCCATAGAACAAGCTCCAAGAATTGCATCTGTTACCGCATGTAACACAGGATCTCCATCTGAATGACCTAATGTACCAACAGATGAGGGTATTTTAATTCCACCTAAATAAAGCTTTTTTTTAGGAACCAATCTATGAACATCAAAACCAAGTCCAAATTTTACTAAATTGTTTAATTTAATATCTTTGTTTATTGTAATTTTATTATTGGTAAGCTCGCCTTTAATAATCTTTATTTTTTTACCAGCTCTTACAAATAAGTTGGCATCATCAGTAACTTCTTCACTTTTATTATTTTGAAGTGCAAAAAGTTTTTTATAGTTAAATGCTTGAGGGGTTTGTATTAAATAAACATCCTCTCTTTTTAAGTTTTTAACAATATTTAAAGTTTTTTCCTTAATCGAATCTGATGTTTGAATAGCAGGAATTACGCAGTCATTTTTTTTTAATCCATCCATTAGTTTCTTTAAAAGTTTTAGAGAAAAATTTGGTCTTGCAGCATCATGAATTATTACGTGTTTAAAATTATTTTTTTTAATACTTTTTAGGGCCATATAAGCAGACTCTGCTCTAGTTTTACCGCCATTAATAATTTTGATATTTTTGATATTAAGTTTTTTGATATAATTTTTATGTTTTTTATTAATTACAAGAATAATTTTATTAAACTTATTAAATACCTTAGCTTTATCAATTGAATGTAACAATAAAGGCTTACCTTTATAATCTACATATGGTTTTGGAATATTTGAATTAAATCTTTTACTTTCGCCTCCAGCAAGTATTATAAAGCAACTATTCATGATAAAAATATATAACACATTATTTTGTCCACAATGATTGATTTTATAAAAAAAAATATATTTATCATTGTGATATTTTTAATCACTTTATTTGTAGGTTTTGTAACCTTTTTAACGTTTATTGATAAAAGTTTTTTAAAATTATCTGATGATAATCTACAGCTATTATTAATTGGAAATATTGCATTATTAATACTTCTGTTCTTTATGATATTTTCAGAAGTAAGAAATTCTTTAAAGATAGATGTTGATGTAAGTGGTTCTAAAGCCAATAGAAAATATATAACATTTTTTGCATTATTTACTTTAATTCCTTCAATTTTAATTTCTTTATTTTCATTATTTCTACTTTCTTTTGCTCTTAATAAATATTTGGATAAAAAAATTACAACAGCAGTTAATAACTCTTATGAAATCGCAAAAAGTTATACTGAAGAAGTTAGAACTAAAACTCAATCAGAGATAATTTTAATTGCATTTGATTTAAACAAAAGTATTAATTTTTTAAACACAAACATTAATCAATTTAAAAGTTTTCTAAATACTCAAAAATTAATTAGAGGTATGGATGAGGTTCATATCATTGATGGTAATGGAAACTTATATCTATCAACTTTAGAAGATATGACTTTGTATACACCACCTTTAAGTGATGCTTTGGATATGGTTCGAAATGATAAAAGACCACTTAAGATTATTAATGCTTTTAAAAATCAAACAGCATCAATCATAAAACTTGAAAATTTTGATGGAAAGTATTTGTATATAATTAAATATTTAGATAAAAAAATTTCACAATATTTACTTGAGTCACAAGAAGCACTTAATTTTTACTACACAGTTTTAAACAAACAAACTGGAATTAAGGTATCATTTGTATTTATTTATCTTGTTATAGTCTCATTATTATTATTTTTATCAATATCAATTGCTATAAGATTTTCATCAAGATTCTTTAGATCTATTAATAATTTGATTATAGCATCTTCTAATATTGGAAAGGGTAATCTAGATATTAAAGTGCCAGAAATTAAAACTGATAAAGATATGGAATTATTAAATCAAAATTTTAATTTAATGATAGATCAACTAAAATCACAACAAGAAAAACTTATAATTAAAGAAAGACATGAAGCTTGGGAAAACTTAGCTAGAAAATTGGCTCATGAAATTAAAAACCCTCTTACACCTATTCAATTAACGATTGATAGATTAAAAAGTAAATATTCAGAAAAAGTAGCTGATCATGAAAAAGAAGACTTTTCTAAAAGTTTATTGATTATTGGAAAACAAATTAATCAAATAGAAAATTTAGTTAATGAATTTTCGGATTTTGCAAGAATGCCAAAACCAATTCTTAAAGATAACAACCTAGTTTCTTTGATAAAAGATAATATTAAATTAATAAATGAATTGGATGACAAAATTATTATAGATTTTAAGGCTAGCAAAGCTGAGATATTGTTAAATTCTGATAATGAACAATTAAGTAGAGTATTCTTCAATTTGATTAAAAACTCTATAGAAAGCATACAGGAAAAAAAGATTAATAATATTGATTTAATTGGAAAAATTGACATTTATTTAAATGATAATGCAGAAAAAATTAATTTTAGTATTATTGATAATGGATTAGGGTTTGGAATATTTGCTGACAATTTAAATGATATTTTAAATCCTTACTTTACAACGAAAAAAAAAGGTACTGGCTTAGGTTTGTCTATTGTTAATAAAATAATAAATGATCATAATGGTAAAATAAATTTTATATCACTTGAAAATGGTGCCAAAATTGAAATTATATTCAAAAGATAATGAGTACTGAAATATTAATTATTGATGATAATGTGGATATTAGAAACATTATTAACGATCTAATTCTAGAAGCTGGTTATAAAACAAGATTGGCTGCAAACTATAATCAAGCATTAAATGAGATTGATAAAAAACTCCCAGATGTTGCAATTATAGATGTTAAGTTAGACAAGGGTGACAATGATGGTTTAGAACTTTTATCACATATTAAAACTAAAGATAAAAATATTCCAGTTATAATAATTACAGGGCATGCAAATGTTGAAATGGCGATCAAAGCTTTAAAAGCTGGTGCTTTCGAATTTATTGAAAAACCTTTTAATCAAGAGAGATTATTAAATTTTATTAATAGGGCTGTTGAAAACTTAAATCTTAGAAATAAAAATAAAGAATTTGAAAGTAAACTTTTTTATTCCTATGAATTAATTGGTATTAGTGACAATATTAAAAAAATTAAAGATCAAATAAATAAAATATCAGTTTCTGAAAGTAGAATTTTCATTAATGGACCTACAGGCTCTGGTAAAGAATTGATTGCGAGAAAAATACATAAAGAATCCAAAAGACAGAAGGGTCCTTTTGTTATTCTGAATGGAGCATTACTTGATATTAAAAAATATGAATTAGAATTATTTGGTGAAGAAAAAGATAATGGTTCTATAACTTATGGTGCTTTAGAGAAATCATCAAAGGGTATACTTTTAATAGATGAAATTTCTGAAATCCCACTTGATACTCAATCTAAAATTTTAAGAGTTTTAATAGATCAAAAATTTAAGAGAATTAATGGCAATCATGATATTAATGTTGATGTGAGAATTATATGCTCATCTAGCAAAGATATAAAAAAAGAAATACAAAACGGTAATTTTAGAGAAGATTTATATCATCGTCTAAATGTATTTGAAATTAATATTGATTCTTTAAAAGATAGAGTTTCCGACATACCTTTGTTGGTTGAATATTTTTCTGAAAAAATCTCAACAAATTATAATTTAAAAAAACTAAGTATTGATACGGATAATAATTATTTACTTAATTATGATTGGCCAGGAAATGTTAGAGAATTAAGAAATTTAATAGAGAGAATAGCAATACTTTCGCCAGATAGTACTGATAAAATTTCTAATATCATTAAAGAATCTTTAAAAACGCCTGATATTAAGAATGTACCATCAGAAAACTCTTTATCTATACCATTAAAAGAAGCTAGAGAAAATTTTGAAAAAGAGTATTTAACTACACAATTAAAAAAATTTAATGGCAATATATCAAAAACTGCTGATTTTATTGGAATGGAAAGATCTGCCCTGCATAGAAAACTTAAAGGCTTGGGGATCAAGGAATTAAACTAAATGAATATTATAATTTGTGGAGCTGGCAGAGTAGGCTTTACCATAGCAAAAATTTTAAGTGAGCAAGGTCACTCAATAACGATCATAGATCAGTCTAGTGAAGATATCCAAAAAATTGATGATTTGTTAGATGTAAAATCTATAGTTGGAAAAGGAACATACCCATCGATTTTAGAAAAAGCGAATGCATCAGAAGCTGACATGATCATAGCTGTAACGCGTAATGATGAAATAAACATGTTGATATGCCAGATTGCTTTTTCTATTTTTAATGTACAAAAAAAAATTGCAAGAATTAGATCTCAAGATTATTTAAATCCAAAATTTACCAGAGTTTATAATAAAGAAAATTTACCAATCGATGTTATCATTTCACCAGAAATTGAAATTGCAAAATCTATACAAAGAAAACTTGAGGCTCCGGGAGCATTGGACAATGTGCCTTTTGCAGATAATAAAATTAGGTTACTAGAAATTTTGATTAACGACAAATGCCCAATTATTAATATCAAACTTAACGATCTTACAAAAAAATTTCCAAAACTAGATGCTAATATTATGGGTGTTGTTAGAGATGATAAATTTATTATTCTTAAGAAAACAGATAAAATAATCAAAGATGATAAAGCTTACGTAGTAATAAACGCATCTCAAATGAAAGAAACACTTGTAGCGTTTGGTCATAATGAAAAAATATCAAATAAAATATTAATCATTGGAGGTGGAAATATTGGATTTAATCTTGCCAAAAACCTTGAGGAAAGTTTTGATTCAGCAAGAGTAAAAATTATTGAGAAAAATAAAGAAAGAGCGGAATTTATTGCAAGTGAACTCAATAATACGATTGTCATAAATGGTGATGCTTTAGATGAGGAAGTTCTAATGGAGGCTAATTTAGAAGAGGTGCAGACCGTTTTGGCTCTTACAAATGATGATGAAGATAATTTAATGGTTAGTGTGTTAGTTGAAAAATTTACTAATGATAAAAGTGATATTAATGAAAAAAGAACAATGGCATTAATTAACAAGCCTAATTATGCTTTATTACAATCTTCTTTAAAAATAGATGACTTTATAGATCCACGAATGAATACAGTTTCAAGCATATTAAAACATGTTCATAAAGGAACGGTTGAAAATGCCTACAGTATCTTAAATGGTGAATATGAAGTTATAGAGGCTGAAATTATTGAAAGTTCAGAGCTAGTTAATAAAGAATTAAAAAATGCTAATTTGCCTGATGAAATAAGAATTGGAGCAGTGTTAAGAGAAAAAGAAGTAATTATTCCAAGATCTAATTTTATTTTTAAAAAAGAAGATATAATTGTATTGCTAGCAAAAAAAGATTTTTTACATGTTGTTGAAAACATGTTTCGTATAAGCTCTATTTAACCAAATGAATTATATTAAACTCATTTATTTGAGTGTCTTTTGTGGACTAATAGCAATCCTTTCTTTTTTTAATATAATTTATTCTTATTATTTGAATCTTTATCTTAATTTAAACACCTATGTTTATACTTTTATAATATCAGGTTTCTTAGCAATAATTTTTTTTTTAATTGATAAAAATAATGAAAATAAAATAACAATTTACTCTAAAATAATAACAATATTTTTTGGATATTTTTTATTACCATTAATTATTTCTATTCCATTTTATTTTAGCAATTATAACTTAACATTCATTGATTCTTATTTCGAGTCAATTTCTGGTTTTACTTCTACTGGTTTTACAATTTTTGATAATATTAAACATATTGACCAAGGGCTAATTTTATGGCGATCTTCTTCACAATGGGTAGGAGGTTTGTACTTCTTATTTTCTATTATACTTTTAATAGATATTTTTGATCATAGTTTTAAAAAGACATTAACTAATTTTCTGTCTTTTAATAAAGCGGAAATATTAAAACAATCTTTAAAAATTTTTCTATTATATTCACTAATCACTTTGATGATTTTTGTTATTCTTAATTTATCTGGAGTTAGGTTATTCAATTCATTAAACTTAGCAATGACAATTATTTCATCTGGTGGTTTTCTACCTACTACTTATCTATCAAGTATCTTACTTAATGATTTTCAAATAATTATAACATCAATTTTAATGCTAACATCATTTTTTAGCATCTTTTTAATCTATAATCTAACTTTTACAAAAAATCATAATATGAACTTTTTTAATGAAGATATTCATTTATTTTTTTATTTTGGAATATTAACAACAATATTTTTTGTTTTTTTAAATTTTGAAAATAATTTTATTGAATTATTTCTTTCTTTAACTAGTAGCGTTTCAAATATAGGTCTTTCTTTTGATAATAATTCATCAAACTTATCATTTTTATTTTTAATTTTAGTTATTATTGGGGGTTCTTTTTTTTCAACAAGTTCAGGAATTAGATTTTTGAAAATTTATTCATTATTTAAATACTCTATCAACGAAATTCTTTCCTACAGTAGACCAAAAAATATTTATATAAATAAGCATTTATTTTCTAAAGAGTTTTTTCAACTAGATGAGATTTATAAATACTTTTTATCAATTATAATCTTTATTTTGTCTTTATTATTTTTGACTTTTTTATTAACTGCAAGCAATATTGAATTTGAAAATTCTTTTAAGTTATCAATATTAACATTAATGAATACTGTTAACTCTTCGATGTATGGTTTAGCTGATTTCAGCTTTTATGATCTTCATTTTTTAACCAAATATTATCTAATATTTTTCATGGTTATTGGTAGATTAGAGTTATTAACTTTATTGATAATTTGTAAAAAATTCCTTTTTAAAAATTAAATTCGTATTATAAGTATGTTTATTAGAGTATTTTTGCGCCCTTAGCTCAGCTGGATAGAGCATCGGTTTTCTAAACCGAGGGTCGCACGTTCGAGTCGTGCAGGGCGCACCATAAACTACTTTTTTCCACAATTAGTTGAACATTTATTTTTGATAATACCAGATATAGGGGTTGTTATTTATTGTACCAAATGGTTAATTGCATTAATTCAATTTTATTGAATTATTTGTTAACAAATAAATAAAACAGAGGAATAATAATGTTTAAATATGTAAAACAATTAACTTCTTTGGTTGCCGTATTTGCTGTTCTAGTTGCTTTTTCAACTGAAACAATGGCAGCTAAGAAATCAAAAACTCTTAAAAACACTCAGAAAAAAGGTTTTGTAAGATGTGGTGTATCTCAAGGTCTACCAGGATTTTCAAATGCTGATGCAGCTGGAAATTGGACTGGTGTTGACGTTGATGTATGTAGAGCAGTTGCTGCTGCAGTATTAGGTGATGCGAACAAAGTTAAGTTCACTCCACTAAGTGCTAAAGAAAGATTTACAGCTTTAACTTCTGGTGAGATTGATATCTTATCAAGAAACACAACTTGGACACTTTCTAGAGATGCTGACATTGGTCTAACATTCGTTGGAGTAAACTTCTACGATGGCCAAGGTTTCATGGTAAGAAAAGACTCAGGAATTACTTCTACGAGCCAATTCAAAAATGGAATTTCAGCATGTACTAACATCGGAACTACAACTGAACTTAATATGAGAGACTTCTTTAATTCAAAAGGAATTTCATATGAGCCAGTAGCTTTCGAAAAAGCTGATGAAGTTGTTGCAGCTTATGACTCAGGAAGATGTGATACTTACACAACTGACAAGTCTGGTTTAGCAGCACAAAGAACAAAAATGACTAACCCTGATGATCACATCGTGTTACCAGAGACTATTTCTAAAGAGCCTCTAGGACCTGTTGTACGTCAAGGTGATGCAGTTTGGGAAGACATCGTAAGATGGTCTCTAAACGTAATGATCGAAGCTGAAGAATACGGTATTACATCTTCAAACGCTGACATGATGAAAACTTCTGATAACCCACAAATCAAAAGACTTGTTGGTTCTGAAGGTGAAATGGGTGCAGCATTTGGTTTAGATAACGATTGGAGCTTAAGAATTATCAAACAAGTTGGTAATTACGGTGAAAGCTACAAGAGAAATATCGCTGATACTGGTATTTTACCTGATAGAGGTCCAAACCAATTATGGACTAAAGGTGGAATATTATACGTACCACCAGCAAGATAATTAATATCTAATAAAACACATAAAGGGCTAGATTTATCTAGCCCTTTTTTTATAATACCCTTCAAATGAAATTAAAAAAATTCTTACCTCAACTATTAACGTTATTATTTATAGTTTTAGTTTTTGGTTTCTTTACCATGAATGCCCAAGAGAACATGGGCACAAGAGGTATCGAATTTGGTTTTGGTTTTTTAACTCAAGAGGCTTCATTTGATATACAATTTTCTTTAATTGATTATGACGGATCACATTCTTATGCCAGAGCATATCTTGTTGGTTTGCTTAATACTTTATTAGTTGCCTTTATCGGAATTATTCTTGCGACAATTCTAGGTATAATTGTTGGGGTTGCTAGATTGTCACCAAATTATTTGATTAGAAAAACTTCATCTTTTTACATAGAATTTTTTAGAAATGTTCCATTATTATTACAGATTTTCTTTTGGTATTTTGCCGCTCTGAGAGCACTGCCAATGCCTCAAGATGCAACAATGATATTAGGGTCATCTTTCATGACCATCAAAGGTTTATATACACCAGCACCAATTTGGACAAATTTTGATGTTTTTTTAACAACATTAGTTGCTGCGCTTTTTTTAGTATTCCTTTTTGTAAAATTTGCAAAAAAGAAACAAGAACAAGAAGGTAAGCAGTTACCAGTTTTAATAATTTCATTACTTATTTTTATAGGACTGCCGCTTTTAACATTTTTAGTTGGTGGTGTTGATTTATCTTTCAGCTTTCCAGAGCTAAGAAAAATGTCTCAATCTTCTTATACATTTGATGGGGGTATGGGTATACCACCAGAACTAATTGCATTAACTTTAGCTTTAACACTCTATACAGCAACATTTATAGCAGAAAATGTTAGAGCAGGTATTCAAGGTATTGGTAAAGGTCAAAAAGAAGCTGCTGCATCAATTGGCTTAACACCAAGTCAAGTTTTGAAATTAGTAATTATGCCTCAAGCATTAAGAATAATTATACCTCCAACTACTAATCAATACTTAAATTTAACTAAAAATTCTTCTTTAGCTGCTGCAATTGCATATCCAGATCTAGTTTTGGTTTTTGCGGGTACTGCGATGATGCAAACAGGAAAAGCAATTGAAATTGTTGGTATTACAATGGCCACATATTTAACTATTAGTATAGCAATTTCATTATTAATGAATTGGTACAACCAAAGAATAGCGATAAAGGAAAAATAATGAATTCAAAAAATTTTGATTTACCAAAATCTAAAATCCAATTAAGTAGAAATACCTCTCTAATTATTGGAGCTTTATTTTTTTTCTTAGGTATTTTTGATTTTTGTTTAAATAATTTTTTAGCTACAAATATTACCTCTTTTTTACCTAGGTTTATTAATTTTTTTACCCCTTTAATCTTTGGGGTCATTGGTCTTCATTTTATTAGAATTGAATTTTCAGGTATTAAAGTTTTAGATAACCTTAATAAGAATATTAACCCAAGTAATTTCAATGCTGCTTTAAGTTTGTGTATTATTTTTCTTATTATATTTTCACTTCCTCCATTATTAAATTGGTTCATTTTTGATGCTAATATTTCTGGTGATACTAAAGAAGCGTGTACCGGCGGTGGCGCTTGCTGGGTTTATATTAAAGTTTGGTTTAATAGATTTATGTATGGAATGTATCCTAATGCTGAACAATGGAGAATTAATGTAACATTTGTTGCTGTATTAGCCTTTATGGCAGCTGGATTTTTTGTACCTGCTAAATTTAGAAATTATCTTTCTCTTTATTACACCCTTATATTACCAATTATTTCCTTTATCTTAATCTATTATTTGATTTCAGGAGGTTCTTTTGGACTTGAGTGGGTTGAAACAGGTGCGTGGGGTGGTTTATCTTTAACCTTTATTGTTTCGTTCTTCTCTTTAATTTTTTGCTTCCCAATAGGGATGATGTTGGCTCTAGGTAGGAGATCTGATTTGCCCATTGTTAAATATTCATCTCTTTCATTCATTGAATTTTGGAGGGGCGTACCTTTAATAACAGTTTTATTTATGTCAGCAGTAATGTTTCCAATGTTTTTACCTGATGGAACATATGTGGATAAACTTATTAGAGTAGTTGTAGCCATTACTTTATTTGAAGCAGCTTATACAGCTGAAGTTATCAGAGGTGGATTACAGGCCCTTCCAAGAGGCCAGTATGATGCTGCTAAATCACTTGGTATGGGTTATTGGAAACTTCATATCTTTGTTATTCTTCCACAAGCTTTAAAATTAGTAATTCCAGGAATAGCCAATACATTCTTAGCACTTGTAAAAGATACACCACTAATTTTTGTAGTAGGTCTTTTAGAGGTGGTTGGTATGTTGAATTTAGCCAAAACAAATCCAAAATGGCTAGGATTTTCAATGGAAGGATATGTATTTGCTGGAATAATATTCTGGATTATTTGTTATAGTATGAGTAAATATAGTCAAAAATTAGAATTAAAATATAAAACAGATAGATAGAGTATGTCAGATTCAATTATCCAAATTCATAATGTAAATAAATGGTTTGGTGATTTTCAAGTGTTAAAAGATATAAATCTTGAAGTAAAACCAAAACAAAAAATTGTTGTTTGTGGTCCATCTGGCTCTGGAAAATCTACATTAATTAGATGTATTAATAGATTAGAAGAGCATCAAAAAGGATCAATTATAGTAGATGGAACTGAAATTTCCGAAGACACTAAGAATATTGAACAGGTAAGAGCTGAAGTTGGAATGGTATTCCAGCAATTTAATCTTTTTCCTCATTTATCAATTTTAGATAATTGTACACTTGCTCCCATTTGGGTGAAAAAAATGCCCAAAAAAGAAGCAGAGGAGTTGGCATTAAAGCACTTAGAAAGAGTTCAAATTTTAGATCAAGCTCAAAAATTTCCAGGACAACTTTCTGGTGGTCAACAACAAAGAGTAGCAATTGCTAGAGCGCTTTGTATGGAGCCTAAAATTATGTTGTTTGACGAACCAACTTCAGCTTTAGATCCTGAAATGATTAAAGAAGTATTAGATGTAATGGTTAATTTAGCTAAACAAGGTATGACAATGATAGTTGTTACTCATGAAATGGGTTTTGCCAAAGAAGTTGCTGACCAAATGATTTTTATGGATGAGGGAATGATTGTAGAAAAAGCATCTACTAAAGATTTTTTTGCAAATCCAAAAAGTGAACGAACAAAATTATTTTTAAGTCAAATTTTATAGCTCAATTTTTGTCCATTTATCAACAAGAATTTTGATAAATTTATTTTTTATATTCTTGACACTCATTCCATATACTACTTAAATTTATATAAAATAATAAATTTTTTTATTGCGCTATTTAGTAAAAATCTGTTCAATACAAATCTATAAAATAAATTTTTAAGAGGGGTCTTAATGGAAGATAATTTTAACAAACATTTAGGTAATAAACTAAAGCTTAGAAGATTAGCTTTAGGTCTAACTCAAACTAAGGTAGCAAAAGCAATCAATGTTACATTTCAACAAATTCAGAAATATGAAAAAGGAACTAATGGAGTTAGTTCTATAAGGTTACTTCAATTAGCAAATTATCTAAAAGTTCCAGTTAATTATTTTTTTGAAGACTTTTCAGAATATTTGGGCAGTCTTGAAAAGTCTAATGAAAGCCACTTGAAAATAAACTATAATTTTTTAGTTAAGCTTTATTCAGAATTGAATAATGATCAAAAATTGAAGTTTAGTAAAACTTTACAGGCCTCTAGTACAAGTATTTCTAAAGTTGGATAAATAAATAATATAAGACCCCAAAACAGATCAATAAACAAATTTTTTTTGAATTGGCTCCTCGGGCAGGACTCGAACCTGCGACCAATTGATTAACAGTCAACTGCTCTACCAACTGAGCTACCGAGGAATATTAAAAACTCAACTTACTTTTTTTTCAAAGTAAAACAAGATTTTTTTTGGAGGCAACGCCCAGAATCGAACTGGGATACAAGGATTTGCAATCCTCTGCGTAACCATTCCGCCACGTTGCCATCGTATCTATATTTTAAGCAAAACAGATCCTTTTATATATTAAATATATAAAATTAGTCTACCAAATAAGCCTTCAAAAATGATTATTGTTAATTCATATTATTAAATTATAAACTTATAATCATCTATGAGTAACGATAAATACATACATACTGACGTTGAAGACAAAATTTATTCTTATTGGGAAAAAAATAATTTATTTAAACCAGTAAAACATAAAAAACAATTCTCTGTTGTTATACCTCCACCAAATGTAACAGGCAGCCTTCACATGGGTCATGCTTTGAATAATTCTATTCAAGATCTTTTAGTTAGATATCACCGTATGAATAATTATGAAACTTTATGGCAGCCAGGAACAGATCATGCTGGTATTGCCACTCAAGCTTTAGTTGAGAGAAAACTAACAGCTGAAAAGATTGATAAAAATGAAATTGGTAGAGAAAAATTTATTGAAAAAGTTTGGGAATGGAAAGAGCAATATGGTGACATTATTATTAATCAATTAAAAAAACTTGGATGTTCTTGTGATTGGTCACGCAATGCCTTCACAATGGATGAAAATCTATCTAAATCAGTAATTAAGGTTTTTGTGGATCTTTATAATAAAGATTTAATTTACAAAGATAAGAAACTAGTGAACTGGGACACTGTTTTAAAAACTGCGATTTCTGATCTTGAAGTTGATCAAAGAGAGGTTAATTCTAAAATTTATTACATTAGATACCCAATAGACGGGACTGATGAGTTTATAACAATAGCAACTACTAGACCTGAGACAATGTTGGGAGATACTGCGATTGCTGTAAATCCAAAAGATGAAAGATTTAAAGATTTTATTGGCAAAGTAGTAACGATACCAATTGTTGGCAGAAAGATTAAGATTATAGAAGATGATTATGCAGATCCTGAACAGGGAACAGGAGCATTAAAGATTACTCCAGCTCATGATTTTAATGACTATGATGTTGGACAAAGAAACAATCTTGAGATTATTAATATTTTTACAGAAGCTGGTAAAATTAATGAAAATGCTCCAAAAGAATATATCGGATTAGATAGATTTGAGGCAAGAAAGAGAATTTTAAAAGAACTTAAAGAAAAAGAATTTTTTGTAAAAGAAGAAAATATTAAGAATAAAGTTCCATATGGCGATAGATCAAATTCAATAATAGAACCATTTTTAACCGAACAATGGTTTGTAGATGCAGAAAAATTATCTGTTAAAGCTAAAGAAGTTGTTAGCTCAAAAAAGACAAATTTCTTTCCTGAAAATTGGTCAAAGACTTATTTTCAATGGATGAACAATATTGAGCCATGGTGTATCTCAAGACAACTTTGGTGGGGTCACCAAATACCAGCTTGGTACAGTCCAGATAAAAAAATCTTTGTAGCTTACAATGAAGAAGAAGCAAAAAAATTAGCTTATAATCATTATGGTAAAGATGTTGAGTTAATAAGAGATGCAGATGTTTTGGATACTTGGTTTTCATCTGGTCTTTGGCCATTTGCAACTTTAGGCTGGCCTGAGGATAAAAATTATGTTGAAAAATTTTACCCAACATCTGTTCTAGTTACAGGTTTTGATATTATCTTTTTTTGGGTTGCAAGAATGATTATGTTTGGCACAGAATTTTTAAATAAAGAACCTTTTAGAGATATTTATGTTCATGCATTAGTAAGAGATGAGAAGGGACAAAAAATGTCAAAATCAAAAGGAAATGTAATTGATCCTTTAGATTTAATTGAAAAATATAGTGCTGATGCATTAAGATTTACTCTACTTTCAATGGCATCTCCAGGCACAGATGTAAAACTTTCTGAAGATAGAGTTAAAGGATATAGAAATTTCCTTAATAAACTTTGGAATGCTAATAATTTTTTAATAACAAATAAATGTGATTTTACCAATATCGATAAAATTCCAAATTTATCAGTTAATATTAACAAATGGATTTATGCAGAACTTATTGAAGCAAAGTCAAAAATTGAGAAAAATTTAAAAGACTACAGATTTGATGAGGCAGCAAAAAATGCTTATCAATTTGCTTGGCACTCTTATTGTGACTGGTATTTAGAATTATCAAAGACAATACTATTTTCCAATAATGAAGGGGCAAAATCTGAAGTTAAAAAAGTTTCAAGTTATGTATTCAAGCAAATTTTGATTTTATTGCATCCCTTCATTCCTTTTGTTACTGAAGAAATTTGGCTTAAAAATAAGTTTGATAATTCTAGTAAAAATTTTTTAATGCATGCTAATTGGCCAACTGGAAAGATCAATAAAGACAATAATACTGAACAAGTTGAGAATATTATAAACATCATATCTGAAATTAGATCATTTAAAAATGAGCTAAATGTAAGCCCTGGTTCATTTATAGATATATCCATAAATTATATTAATGACGATCAAAAGGATTTTATTAATAATAATGAAATTATCCTTAAAAAATTAGGAAGAATAAATAATATTCTTAGTGATGATTTGGATAAACCAGCAGCAACTATGGTAGTTTCAGGCGATTTATTTAAAATTTATTTTGACAAAGATGTTGATTTAAAACTTATAAAAGAAAATTTAACTAGCAAACAAAATAGAATTCAAGACGAAATGAACAAGATATCTCAAAGATTAGAAAATAAAAGTTTTGTAGATAGAGCACCAAAAGAGATTGTTGAACAGG
>JADHPA010000019.1 GCA_016778675.1 Candidatus Pelagibacter sp.
AAGCCGGGCAGAATTTTATTTGAAATTGATGGTGTTTCAGAAACTATTGCTAAAGAAGCCCTTTACAAAGCTTCAGCTAAATTACCAATTAAAACTAAATTTATTAAAAGATTTGTATAAAAATGAAAAAACAAGAAATTAAAAAATTATCAAAAGATGAAGTTATCAAGAATATTGATAAATTAAAAAAAGATTTATTTAATTTTAGATTTCAAAAAATTAACTCACAAGTTACAAATCCATCTAAAATAGGACAGACTAAAAAAACTATAGCAAGATTAAAAACTATACTAAAAGGAAAGTTAAATGCCTAAAAAAATATTAACAGGAGTAGTAACTAGCGATAAAGCCGATAAAACTATAACTTTTTCAGTTGAAAGAAAATATTCACATCCTGTATTAAAGAAAGTTGTTAAAGTAAGAAAAAAATATAACGCTCATGATGAAAAAAATAAATATAAAATTGGAGACACGGTTTCAATTATTGAAAGTAAACCTTTTTCAAAAAATAAAAAGTTTCAAGTAATGGATGGATCTAAATGATACAAGTACAAACAGAATTATTAGTAGCTGATAACACTGGTGCAAAAAGAATTGAATGTATCAAAGTTTTAGGTGGTTCTAAACGTAGATATGCAAGCATTGGAGATACCATTGTAATTGCTGTTAAAGAAGCTTTACCAAAAGGTAAGGTAAAAAAAGGATCAGTTCATAAAGCTGTAGTAGTAAGAGTTAAGAAAGGTATTCATAGAGATGATGGGTCTAAAGTTAGATTTGATAACAATGCAGCTGTTCTAGTTGATGATAAAGGTGAACCTGTTGGCACAAGAATTTTTGGTCCTGTAACAAGAGAATTAAGAAATAGAGGTCAAATGAAGATTATTTCATTGGCTCCAGAGGTTTTATAATGATTAAAAAAGGTTTAAAAGTGAGAATTTTAACTGGAAGAGATAGAAAAAAAGAAGGTGAAGTTATAGAAATTGATAGACCTAATAATAGAGCAAAAGTTCAAGGGATTAACATTGTTAAAAAACACGTCAAAACAACAAAAGAAAAAAAAGGTGGAATAATTTCTAAAGAGAGCTTTATTCATTTATCTAATTTAAAACTTGTTGATGACAAATCGAAAGCAAAAAAAATTGAGGCTAAGAAATAATGACACCTAGATTAAAAGAACTTTATTACAAAGAAATCCAGCCACAGTTAAAAGAGCAGCTTGGTTTTAAAAACACTTACATGGGTCCAAAATTACAAAAAGTAGTTATAAATATGGGCCTAGGTTTAGATGGTGCGGATGCAAAAATTATGAAATCTACTGAAGAAGATTTAGGAAAAATTGCTGGCCAAAAACCAGTTGTTACTAAATTTAAAAAATCAGTTGCAAATTTTAAGACAAGAAAAGGCACAAATGCAGGATTAAAAGTTACGTTAAGAGGCAATAAGATGTATGAATTTATAGATAGATTAGTGAATATTGCCTTACCTAGAATTAAAGATTTTAGAGGCTTATCACCTAAGGGTTTTGATAAGTTTGGAAATTATACTTTTGGCATCAAAGAACATATAATTTTTCCTGAAGTTAACTTCGATAGAATTGATAAAATTAGAGGTCTTGATATTGTTGTCGTGATTTCTGCGATAAATAAAGAGCATAGTTTTGCTCTACTAGAAAAACTTAATTTTCCGTTCATTAAAAAAGGAGATAATTAAAAATGGCAAAAGTAAGCGCAATTAATAAAAACAATAAGAGAATTAAACTTTCTGATAGGCTTTATAAAAAGAGACAAGCTTTAAAGAAGATTGTAATGGATAAGAAAATATCATTAGAAGAAAGATTTAAAGCTCAACAAAAATTATCAAATTTACCACGTAATTCTGCAAAAAATAGAGTTATGAACAGATGTCAAATTACAGGTAGACCGCATGGTGTTTACAGAAAATTAAAAATATCAAGAATAGCCTTAAGAGACTTGGGACTGCATGGATTAATTCCTGGCATGACTAAGTCCAGTTGGTAGAAAGGATAATATGAGTTTAAGTGACCCAATTGGAGATATGATTGCAAGAATAAAGAACGCACTACTTAGAAACCATAAAAAAGTATCACTGCCTTCTTCTAACTTTAAAGTTAAGATTGCAGATATTTTAAAAAGTGAAGGCTTTATAAAAGATTATAAAATTGAAACAGATGATAAAAAACCAACATTATCTGTTGACCTTAAGTATTACTCAGGAAATCCAGTAATTAGCACTTTTGAAAGAGTGTCTAAACCAGGAAGAAGAATATTTTCTAGTGCTGATAGCTTACCAAAAATTAATGGTGGTCTTGGAATAGCAATTGTATCAACACCAAAAGGTGTAATGACTGATATTGAAGCTAGAAAACAAAAAGTAGGTGGCGAAATTATTTGTAAGGTATTTTAATGTCTAAAATTGGTAAAATAAGTATTTCAATCCCAGAAAAAGTAAAAGCAGTTCTATCTGGCAATGTTTTGAACATAGAGGGGCCATTAGGTAAAAAATCGTTAAACGTTGATTTAGATATGTTTAATGTAGATATTGCTGAAGGCAAAGAAATATCAATTAAACCAAAAAAATTAGATCAAAATTCAAAAAGATTATGGGGCATGAATAGAAGTCTGATAAATAATGCAGTAATTGGTTCAAGTAAAGGCTATGAAAAAACACTTGAGCTTGTAGGAGTTGGTTATAGAGCTGCCCTTAAAGACAAACAGCTAAATTTACAGCTAGGTTACAGTCATGATATAAACTTTGATATCCCTGAAGGTATTAAAATTGCTGTAGAAAAACAAACTATAGTTAAAGTTAGTGGATCAGACAAACAACAAGTGGGAATGGTTGTTTCAAAAATAAAATCTTTTAGAAAGCCAGAACCTTATAAGGGCAAAGGTATAAGAGAAAAAGGACAGTATATTTTAAGAAAAGAAGGAAAGAAAAAATAATGAAATTAAACACAATTCAAAGAAAAAAGTTTAGAGTAACTGGAAAGTTAAAAAAAGTATCTTCTCCAGACAGACTAAGATTGAGTATTTCTAGATCTGCAAATAATATTTCAGCTCAAATTATTGATGATACAAAAAATATAACTGTGGTCTCATGCTCATCTGTAGAAAAAGATATCAGGGCAATGGATAAAACTAACAAAACTGAAATTTCAAAAATTGTAGCTGAAAAATTAGCAAAAAAAGCACAAGAAAAAAAGATAACAAAAATATATTTTGATAGAGGAATATATAAATATCACGGTAGAGTAAAGGCTTTTGCTGATACTTTACGTAAAAATGGAATGGAATTTTAATTATGGATTTTAAAAATAAGAACGATGACGGTATCTTAGAAAAATTAGTTCACATCAATAGAATTACAAAAGTTGTAAAAGGTGGACGTAGATTTGGTTTTTCAGCGCTTGTGGTTGTTGGAAATCAAGCAGGAAAAATTGGTATAGCTCACGCAAAAGCAAAACAAGTACCTGATGCTATAAAGAAAGCTAATGAAACAGCACGTAGAAAATTAATACATATTCCACTTAGAGAAGGAAGAACTATTCACCACGATGTTTATGGAAAAGATGGTGCTGGTAAAATTGTTTTAAGATCAGCTCCTAAAGGAACTGGTATTATTGCTGGTGGACCTGTTAGGTCTGTGTGTGAAGTTTTAGGTATAAAAGATATTGTTGCAAAATCTATGGGAACATCTAACCCACATAATATGATTAGAGCAACAATGAAAGCTTTATCAAAACAAAATTCACCAAAACACATAGCAACAATTAGAAATAAAAAAATTTCTGATGTAATTGAAAAAAGAGGATAATGAGCACACTTAATACAACTGGAAAAGTTACAAAGAAAAAAATTAGAGTAGGTAGAGGTATTGGATCTGGTAAGGGTAAAACATCTGGAAGAGGTGTGAAAGGTCAAAAGTCAAGATCTGGTGTAGCAATAAAAGCTTTTGAAGGTGGACAAATGCCTTTATATAGAAGACTGCCTAAAAGAGGATTTAATGCAATCAAAAGATACCAGGCAGCAATTGCAATTATTAATTTAGAAAAAATTCAATCATTTATTGATGAAAAAACTATCAATTCAAGTGATGTTATTAACATAGCTTTATTAAAAAAATTAAAATTGATTAATAAAAACTCAGATAAATTAAAAATCCTTGGTACAGGAGAGATCAAAGATAAAATAAATATTGAAGCTGATTTAATCTCAAAGTCCGCAGTAGAAAAACTTGAAAAAGCAGGTGGATCAATACAGTTAAAAAAATAATTAAGATATTATGAGTGCATCTTCTCAAACTAATGATCTTAAAAATCGAATAATTTTTACAATATTTATTCTAGCAGTCTACAGATTTGGTACATTTGTACCTCTTCCAGGTATTGACCCAGATCAATTGCAGGTAATGATGGAGGGTAATCAAAAAGGGTTGCTAGGCATGTTTAATGTTTTTGCAGGAGGAGCTGTTAGTAGAATGGCTATATTTGCATTAGGAATAATGCCTTATATTTCCTCATCTATTATTGTTCAGTTGTTAACTGGTGTTTCTGATTACTTTAAGCATTTGAAATCTCAAGGTGAGACGGGTAGAGCAAAAATTACTCAAATTACAAGATACGGAACTGTTTTGCTTGCTACAATTCAAGGTTACGGATTATCTATTGGTCTAGAGTCTTCACCAAACTTAGTTATAAACCCAGGTCTATTTTTTAAAATAACTACTGTTTCAACTATTGTTGCTGGAACAATGTTTTTAATGTGGTTAGGTGAACAAATTACACAAAGAGGGATTGGAAACGGTATCTCACTAATTATTTTTGCTGGTATAGTTGCTGAAATACCAAGAGCTTTAGTTACTACTTTTGAATTAGGTAGAACAGGAGCTGTTTCAACATTCATGATTATAGCAATATTTGTTTTATTAATTGCCACAATAATGTTTATCGTTTTTATGGAAAGAGCATTAAGAAAAATTCTTATAAACTATCCAAAAAGACAAATGGGGAATAAAATGTATGGTGGAGAGTCTTCTCATTTACCTTTAAAGATAAACCAAGCTGGAGTTATTCCTGCTATTTTTGCTTCTGCTTTATTGTTATTACCAGTGACTTTTTCAGGATTTAGCTTTTCTGACAATGATACATTTTTAAATATAAGTTCTTATTTTACACAAGGTCAGCCTCTTTATATGATCTTATATGCTTCAGGAATAATATTTTTTACTTTTTTTTATACCTCAATTACTTTTAATCCGACTGAGACTGCAGATAATTTAAGAAAATATGGAGGGTTTGTTCCTGGAATTAGACCTGGTGAAAATACAGCATTATATATTGAAAAAATTATAACAAAACTTACAACAATTGGCGCTCTTTATTTAACATTAGTCTGTTTAATGCCTGAGTTTTTAATTGCAAATTATCCAATACCTTTTTACTTGGGTGGAACATCAATCCTAATTGTTGTTGTTGTAGCAATTGATACCGTAACTCAAATACAAACTAGATTAATGAGCTCTCAATACGAGCAATTAATAAAAAAAACAAAATTCGGTAAGTAAAATCGTGAATATAATTTTATTTGGACCCCCAGGTGCTGGAAAGGGGACTCAAGCACAGTTCATTGTAAAGAAGCATAATTATTTTCAATTATCAACGGGTAATTTATTAAGAAATGAAGTTAAGCTAAATACTGAACTTGGAAGTGAAATTGAAGAACTTATTTCAAACGGAAAATTTGTTTCAGATGAAATAGTGAATAAATTGCTGAAACAATCAATTACTAATTTAAAATTTAGAGATAGGATTATATTTGATGGCTACCCAAGAAATGTCGAGCAAGCAATTAATTTAGAAATTATATTGAATGAATTTAATCAATCTATAGGTCATACAATATTCTTAAATGTTTCAAGAGATATTATTGAAAAACGTATTATGGGAAGAATGACCTGTGATATATGCAATATGACTTTAAACGCTTATTTTAACAAAAAAGAAATTGAATTACATCCCTGTGGTGCTGAACATTTAAAAAAAAGAAAAGATGATAATTTAGAAGTGGTCATCGCAAGATACGATACTTATATGACGGCTACAAAACCTGTATTAGATTTTTATATTAAAAATTCAAATTTCACAGAAATTGATGGAGCAGATGAAATTGGTCAAATTACCAATAAAATTAATGATATTCTTAAGGTTTAAGACGTTGACTTTGGAACATCTTCTTATATAAAAGGCTAAATTTATTCTCAAAAATATGGCTCGTATAGCAGGTGTAAATATTCCGCAAAACAAACTTGTTCACATAGGACTTACCTATATCTATGGTATTGGTGATAAGTTTTCTAATCAGATTTGTACATCACTTGAAATTCCTAGAGAAAAAAGAATTAATGAACTTACTGACGAAGATATTCTAAAAATTAGAGAATATATTGACTCAAACTTTAAAGTAGAGGGTGACTTAAGAAGAGATTATTCTTTAACCATAAAAAGATTAATCGATCTTGCTTGTTACAGAGGGTCTCGTCACAGAAAAAAACTTCCTGTTAGAGGGCAAAGAACAAGATGTAATGCAAGAACAAGAAAAGGTAAGGCGATCGCGATTGCAGGAAAAAAATTAACACCACTTAAAAAATAATTTATTTATGGCTAAAGTTGACAAAGTTGAAAATAAGGATGCTGTTGTAGAAAAAAAAGCTGATAAGAAATCTAAAAAAAGCTCATATTCTAAAAAAAAGAAGATAAAGAAAAATATTCTTAATGGTATTGCTTATGTGCAATCAACATTTAATAATACAATAATATCAATCGCAGATACTAATGGTAACGTTATTTCATGGGCTTCGGCAGGACAAAAAGGATTTAAAGGTTCAAGAAAATCAACTCCATATGCTGCACAAATTGCTGCAGACTCTGCCGCATCTAAAGCTTTAGAGTACGGAATGAAAACTTTATCAGTTGAGGTTAAAGGACCTGGTTCAGGAAGAGAAACTGCTTTGAGAGCTTTACAAGCAAGAGGTTTTAAAATTCTTTCAATTAAAGATACTACACCAATGCCACATAACGGCGTAAGACCACCAAAAAAAAGGAGAGTTTAATAAATGGAAAGTTTAAATGTAAATGCAAAAAATTGGAAAGCATTAATTAAACCAGCTCAATTAGATGTAAAAATTAATGATGATAAATCACATGCAAAAATTGTAGCAGAACCTTTAGAAAAAGGTTATGGATTAACATTAGGAAATTCACTAAGAAGAATTTTACTTTCATCTATAAGAGGAGCCGCTGTAACTTCTATTCAAATTGATGGTGTGCTACATGAATTTACATCTATAAAAGGTGTTAGAGAAGATGTAACAGATATAGTTCTTAACGTTAAATCTTTAGCATTAAAAAGCTCATCTGAAAGTACTAAAAAACTTATTTTAGACGCTAAAGGTCCTGGTGAAATTAAAGCCTCTGATATAACACCAGTTACTGATATTGAAATTTTAAATCCAGATTTAGTTATCTGTAATCTTGATGAAAATACACATTTTCATATGGAAATGAATGTTGGCACAGGTAAAGGTTACGTTCCAGCTGTAATGAATAAACCAGAAGAACCACCATTAGGTTTAATAGCAATAGACTCTTTATATAGCCCAGTTAAAAAAGTTTCTTTTTCTGTTAGCACAGCTAGAGAAGGAAAAGCTCTTGATTATGATAAATTAACTATGGAAGTTGAAACAAATGGTTCAATTTCAGCTGAAGATGCAGTTGCTTATTCTGCTAGAATTTTTCAAGATCAACTAAATATGTTTGTTAATTTTGATGAACCAGTTGAAGCTCCTATAAAAGAAGTGTCAACTGAACCAGAATTTAATAAGAACTTATTAAGAAAAGTTGATGAACTTGAATTGTCAGTACGTTCTATGAATTGCTTAAAGAATGATAATATCATTTACATTGGTGATTTAGTTCAAAAATCTGAAGGTGAAATGCTTAGAACACCTAATTTTGGTAGAAAGTCATTAAATGAGATTAAAGAAGTATTAACTGGCATGTCTTTATATCTCGGTATGGAAATACCTAACTGGCCACCAGAAAATATTGCTGAAATGTCTAAGAAGTTAGAGGAACAGATCTAATGAGACACGGAATGGCCAATAAGAAGTTAAACAGAACTTCTGAACATAGAAAAGCTTTATTGATGAATATGCTAAATTCTTTAATAAAATATGAACAGATTACAACGACACTCCCAAAGGCTAA
Organism: Candidatus Pelagibacter sp.; assembly: GCA_016778675.1. Classification (GTDB taxonomy): domain Bacteria; phylum Pseudomonadota; class Alphaproteobacteria; order Pelagibacterales; family Pelagibacteraceae; genus Pelagibacter. Next base: position 8,285 of record JADHPA010000019.1, read on the forward strand.
ATTCCTAAAACCTCAAGCAGACAAGATTATAACACTTGGAAAAAAAGAAACTTTACAAACTACAAAAATGTTAATGTCAAAACTACAAGATATTTCATCAGCAAATAAGGTTAAAAAAACTTTATCTAAAAGATATGCTTCTAGAAATGGTGGTTATACTCGAATAGTTAAGGCAGGTTTTAGATATGGTGACAATGCACCAATGGCAGTAATTGAATTCGTTGATAGAGATGTAGAAGCTAAAAGAGTTGATAGAAAGAAAAAAGACGTTTCAAAAGATAAAACTGAAGAGAAAAAATTAGCTACTGCTTAATTTTTATATAATAATATAACATCATGAAAAAGTCATTCAACGTTGATTCAGCGTTCAACGATATGCGTATCGACAGATGGATTCGTAATAATCTTGGTAATTATCCACAAAGCTTAATTGAAAAAAGTTTAAAAAGTGGAAAAATAAAAATAAACACTAAAAAAGTAAAAAGCTCACATAAAGTTAAAACTGGTGATGTGATTAATATTTTTAATTTTGATTTTAAAGAAACTATAGTTCAAAAAACAATTAAATTTGTTCCTACAGAGGAGGTTATTAAGAAAAATGAGGATTTGATTATTGATAACAACGAAGATTTTATTGTTTTAAATAAGAGTGCAGGTATTTCGGTTCAAGGTGGAACTAAGTCTAAAAAAAATCTAGTAGATATTTTTGCTCGAAGTGAGATTTTTCAAAATACCAAACCTTTTTCAGTTCATAGATTAGATAAAGATACCTCAGGTGTTTTTATTATGGCTAAACATAGAGAGTCAGCCCAACTATTAACATCTCTCTTTAGACTAAGAAAAGTTCACAAAACTTATCTTGCCATTTGTCATGGAGAACTAGAGAAAGACTCTGGTGAATGGAATAATGATTTAACAAGGTATGATAATGATAAAGAAATAGTTGAAAAAGCTAGAACTCTTTATAAGGTTTTAGATAAAAATTCTATATGTAGTTTAGTTGAAATGAAACCTATAACGGGACGAAAACACCAATTAAGAAAACAACTTTATGCTGTCGGATGCCCTATTTATGGAGACCAAAAATATAAATTTAGTAATACTGACAAAGCAATTAATAAGAATTTAATGCTACATTCATATCAAATTAAATTTATGATAAAGGATAAGAAGTATACCTACACAGCTTTGTTACCTGATTATTTTAAAAAACTTTTAAAAACTAAAAGACTTAGACTTCCAAATTCTTAGAAAATTTATCAATAACGATATCTTTTAAATTCTCATAATTTTGGTTATTGATCATTTTAAGATTAGTCACACCTTTATCTGAAATACCACAAGGTATTATTTTTTTATAATTATTAAGATCATTATCAATATTGATTGCAAAACCATGATAAGCAATCCACTTACTCACTCTAACTCCAATTGCTGCGACTTTACTAATTTCATCATTATGCTTAATCCAAATTCCTATATTTTTAGGATCTCCAAAAGTTTTGATATTAAATTCTAATAAACTTTGAATAATTGTTTTTTCAATTAACGTAATAAATTTTCTAATATCTTTTTCTCTCTTTTTTAAATCGATAACAAAGTAGCAAATTAGTTGTCCTGGCCCATGATAAGTAATTTTGCCACCACGATTTGTTTTAACTAGATTTATTTCATTATTGAGAACTTCCTCTGATTTATAGCTGGTACCAGCGGTAAATACTTCTTCATGTTCAAGAATCCAAATTAGTTCATTATTTTTACCACTATTTATTTCAATCAGTCTATTTTCTAAGAAATTTATAGCATCTTGGTATTTTACTGGTTTTGTTGACTTTTTTATCTCTATCTTCATTTATAAATTGTATTATTCTTATTATACACTATTAGTGCAAAAATTGATTTATAGGTAAATTTATGTCTTTAATAAAAAAAATAAAAGATAAAAAAGTTAATTTTGAATTTAACAAAGAGTATATAAAAGTAGTTACTTCAAAGATTAGCAATAATGATGCTGAATTTATTACAAATTCTTTTAATGAAATGCACCCAGCTGATGCCGCTGATATTATTGAACACTTAAATCAAAGCGATAGAGAAAGTTTAATCAAACTTAATAAATTTAATATCGATCCTCAAGTTTTTATTGAATTAAATGAGGCAATACAATCTGAAATTATAGCCTATCTATCACCTGAAAGCATTGTTAGACTTTTAAAGAATCTTGAGTCTGACGATGCCATCACAATATTAGAAAATGTAGAAGAAAAAGATAAAAATTCTATATTAAGCTCTTTACCACCTAAAGATCGTTTCGCATTATTGGAAAGTTTAAGTTATCCAGAAGATACAGCAGCGAGAATTATGCAACGAGAATTTACAGCAATTCCAAGCAATTGGTCTGTAGGTCAAACGATAGATTATTTAAGAGATAATAAAGATTTACCTGAAGAATTTTTAGAAATTTTCATAATAGATGAGGATTTTAAACCAATTGGAACCGTTCCTTCTTCTAAAGTTTTAACTACTTCTCGAGAAACAAAAATGCTGTCTATTATGTCGGAATCTCAATTATTAATTCCTGTTGATATGGACAAAGAAGAAGTGGGCCATGTTTTTGAAAATTATAATTTAAATTCAGCTGCAGTTGTAGACAAAACTAATAAGTTAGTTGGAATGATCATGTATGATGATATTTTAACTGTCCTTAAAGAAGAAGCAGAAGAAGATGCTTTAAGATTGGCTGGGGTAGGAGATGAGGAAATTACAGATGGTGTTTTTAAAAAGACAAGACGTAGATTTAATTGGTTACTATTAAATTTATTTACTGCTTTTCTAGCAACATGGGTTATTAGTTTATTTGGTGCCACTATAGAGCAAATGGTTGTGCTAGCATTTTTAATGCCAATTGTTGCTTCAATGGGTGGTAATGCAGGAATGCAAACTTTAGCTGTAACAGTTAGAACTTTAGCAACTAATGATTTAACTAAAAACAATTTTACACAAAATATTCTCAAAGAATTTAATATAGGTATTTTAAATGGAATTATTTTTGCAGTAATTAGTGCATTAATAGTTCAATTATGGTTTCAGGATAATTTACTTTCATTGATTATTTCTATGTCCATGATTATTACAATGATGGTAGCAGGTTTATTTGGAATTGTTGTACCCATTACCTTAAAAAAGATGAGCATAGACCCAGCAATTGCTTCAAGTGTATTTGTTACAACAATTACTGATGTTATTGGTTTTGTATCTTTTCTAGGAGTAAGTGCGTATTTTCTTTAAAAGTTATCTATAAGTCGAATACCACTTAAATAATAAGCAACAAATAATTTGAAATTATGTTTTTTAATTTTTTTACTCAAATTTATAAGATTTCTACATTCTAAATATTCAATCTTTATATTAAATTTTTTTATAAGATTATGAGAGGCTTTTTTTATTAAGTTTTTATCTTTAATATTTTTTTTGATCAATTTCTTTAATTTGAATAATTCACCAGCAATTGTTCCAGCTATTTTTAGATTATGAGCATTTAATAAAAAATTTCTCGTAGATAAAGCTGCTTTATTAGAGTCTCTGATAGTTTTACAAACATTAACTTTAGTTTTATATTTTTTCTCAATAAAATTACGCACTAAAAAGAATTGTTGATAATCTTTTTCACCCATCCAAATAATTTTTGGTCTTATTATGTTTGTTAAACGGTCTAAAACATCAATAACTCCTTCAAAATGACCTTTTCTAAATTTAGCACATAATATTTTTTGTGATTTTTTTAATAAAATTTTGTTTAGTTTTTTTTTACCATAAATCTGATCTACTGAAGGAATAAAAAGATAGTCAATCTTTAATTTCTTAAGAAGCTTAATGTCTTTATTAAGGTTTCTAGGATATGTTTTAAAATCTTTTTTGCTGTTAAACTGTGATGGGTTTACAAAAATACTTACTAGAGTTTTTTTACATCTTTTTTTGGAAATATTAATAAGTGAAACATGACCTTTATGCAAACCACCCATTGTAGGAACAAATCCCAGTCCTTTCTCATGGACTATTGCCTTATTTAAATCAACTATCTTTCGTATTAATTTCATTTGTAATAATAGTATTAATAAGTAAAACATTTATATGATTAAACAAGCAATTATTCCGCTTGCAGGACTTGGAACAAGACTGCTACCTCTCACAAGTGTTTTTGCTAAAGAACTTTTACCAATTAACGGTAAACCTGGAATAGAATATATTTTAGATGAATGTATTAATGCTGGTATAAAAGAAGTTATTTTTATTATCTCAAAAAAAAAATTAATGATAAAGAATTATTTTTATAACGATAAATTTTATAAAGATATTATTAAAAAGAAAAAAGACCAAAGGATCATTAAAGAGTATAAAAAAATATTAAAATACAAAAAAATGATTAAATTTGTATTCCAAGAAAAACCATTAGGAACAGGTGATGCTGTTTTAAAAACAAAAAAATTTATTAAAGATAAATATTTTTTAATGTTATTACCTGATGATCTAATAATGAAAAGTAATTGTTCAAAGTCTATGATTTCTATCCATAAAAAATACAACTCTTCTGTAATGGCGAGCATGAAGGTTAATAAGAAAGATGTTTCTAGATGGGGTATTTACAATATAAAAAAGAATATTGATAAAAATAATTTTATAATCAAAAATGTTGTAGAAAAGCCTTCAATTAAATCTGCTCCATCAAAAAATGCTGTTATTGGTAGGTATATTTTGCCTAAAACAATTTTTAAAAAGTTATCAAAGTTAAAGCCTGGTAGTGGTAAAGAAATTCATATCACTGATGCTATTCAATCTTTGATAGATGAAAATTATAGATTTATTGGACATAACTTTAATGGCAAATATTTAGACTGTGGAACAATGAAAGGTTATATTAACTCTACTTTAGAAATTGCGAAGATATGAAACTTTGTATGATAGGCACTGGCTATGTAGGTTTAGTAAGTGGTGTTTGCTTTTCTGATTTAGGTAATGATGTCATTTGTGTTGATAAAGATTTAGATAAGATTAACAATCTTAAACAGTGCATCATTCCTATTTATGAGCCTGGTTTAGAAGAGTTAGTTTTAAAGAATTTTAAAAACAATAGATTAAAATTTACAACTAATTTAAAAGAAGCCATTTTAAAATCTGATATAATTTTTATATGTGTTGGAACACCGACCAAAAAAAATAGTAGTGCTGCTGATTTAACACAAGTTTATGATGTAGCTAAAGAAATTAGCAGATCTATTGCTAAATTTAAGATTATTATTACTAAATCGACTGTCCCTGTTACTACGGGAGATGAAATTGAAAAAATAATATCAAAAAAAATATCAAAAAAGTTATTTTCTGTTGTTTCAAATCCAGAATTTTTAAGGGAAGGTGAGGCTATAAGAGACTTCATTTACCCTGACAGAGTTGTAATAGGTACATCAAATAAAAGATCAAATAAAATTTTAAAAAATCTCTATTCTCCACTTATATCTAAAGGTGCAAAATATATTAACACCTCAAGAAGAGCAGCAGAGTTAATCAAGTATGCGTCTAATGCTTTTTTAGCCACAAAGATAACCTTCATTAATGAACTCTCTAATCTATGTGAAAAAATAAATGTGAATATTGAGGATATTTCTATTGGAATGGGTCTTGATAAAAGAATTGGTAGTCGTTTTTTAAGAGCTGGTCCGGCTTATGGTGGATCATGCTTTCCAAAAGATACAAAAGCCATTGTTTCAACTAGTGACAAATTTAAAACAAATTTATCAGTAATCAAAAGTGTAATTAAATCTAATGACAATAGATCATCTTTATTACTCAAACGAACTTTTGAAATTTTAAACAACAAGATAAAAAATAAGAAAATATGCTTTCTAGGTGTAACATTTAAAGCAAATACAGATGATATGAGAGATTCGTCCAGTTTATCTATGATTCCTTCGTTACATAAAAAAGGTGCAAAAATTAATTACTTTGATCCTACTGGTGAAAAAAATGATTTTAAGAAATTAAAAAATGTAACATTTTCTAATAATATTAAATCTGCAATTTCTAATTCAGATCTAATTATTATTCACACTGAATGGAATGACTTTAAATCAATAAATTTTAACAAACTTGTTAAAAACAAAAATTATAAAATCTTTGATATGCGGAACATTTATTCAGCAAAAAAAATGTCCGAGCAGAAAATTAAATATTTTGCTATTGGATCTTAGTTTAATTCAAAAATTGCATCAACTTCGACTGACACACCTAGAGGTAAACTGTTAGTACTAACCGCTGCTCTAGTATGCATTCCAGCTTCACCAAAAACTGATACAATTAAGTCTGAGGCACCGTTAATTACTTTTGGTTGTTCAGTAAAATCTTCTGTAGAATTTACAAATCCGGTTAACTTCACACATGATTTAACTTTAGAGAGGTCATCATTGCATGCTTTTTTTACTTGTGAGATAATATTTAGACCACATCTTTTAG
>JADHPA010000020.1 GCA_016778675.1 Candidatus Pelagibacter sp.
TAGCTTTAAAATTAAAGGACATCCAGAAAACTTATCAACCACTGTTAATCCTGTTAAAACTTTAACACCAAGATTTATCACAAGAACTCTAGAAAAATTAAAAAAGAACTAAATTAATTCAACTTTTATATGTTTTTTTTTACCTAAAGATAGCTTTATTAAATTGTCCTTAAACAAAGTTTTAGTGATAAGCATTTTTTCATCAGAGATAGTCTGATTATTAATCTTAACACCATTTCCTTTAATTAATCTTCTAATTTCACTTTTAGAATTCTCTAACTTCGACATAACTATTAGATCTATGATATTAAGTTGATTATCTATTTTTTTTTTCATAATTTGAATAGTTGGTAAATTGTCTCCCAGCACTCCACCCTCGAAGGTTTGTTTTGCTGTTTCTTCAGATTTTTTAGCTTCTTCATCACCATGTAGCATAGCAGTAGTTTTATTTGCTAATAAAATTTTTAATTCATTTATATTTCTATCTTTAATAGTTTCAATTTCTTCCAATGTAATATCTGTAAAAATTTTTAAAAACTTTAAAACGTCACGATCATCAATATTTCTCCAAAATTGCCAATAATCATATGAAGATAGAAATTTTTTATCTAGCCAAACAGCACCAGATTCTGTTTTTCCCATCTTTGCTCCAGAGGATAGAGTTATTAAAGGTGTAGTGAGACCATAAACATGTTTATTTGAATATCGTTTAATTAATTCAACACCATTAACAATATTTCCCCATTGATCAGAACCACCAATTTGCAACATACAATTTTCTTTTTTATTTAATTCAAGAAAATCATATGCTTGTAAAATCATATAATTAAATTCCATGTAACTCAATGATTGCTCTCTTTCCAATCTAGTTTTAACACTATCAAAACTTAACATCTTATTTATTGTAAAATGTTTTCCAATATCTCTTAAAAAAGAAATGTAATTTAAGTTTTTTAGCCAAGAATAATTATTTACAAATATAGGTTTTGTTTTTGGGTTAGTATCAGTTAAAAAATTTTTTAATATTTTTTCAATATTCTTAATATTTTTTTCAATTTCTTCTTCTGATAAAATAGTTCTAGTTTTATCTTTTCCTGATGGATCTCCAATTCTAGTAGTCCCTCCACCCAGTAACACTATAGGACGATGGCCATGTTTTTGTAGCAATCTAAGACACATAATTTGAAGCAAGCTTCCAACATGAAGACTTTCAGCTGTACAATCAAAACCAATGTAAGCATTAATTTTTTCTTTATCAAGTAAATGAGATAGATTTTCTTCTCCAGTACATTGGTAAAAAAAACCTCTTTCTTTAAATTCTTTTAAAAAAATATTCATAAATATGTTATCAAGAATATACAATATTTATTTAGAAATTAAGAATGGAAAAATTTTACACCTCTTTAGGTTTAATGAGCGGAACTTCAATGGATGGTATTGATGCTTCAATTATTAGATCGGATGGGGAAAATGAATATGAGTCAATTTTTGATGAATTCTTTGAATATGATCAGGCTTTATATAAAGATTTAGTAAATCTAAGAAACAAAATTAATTCTGCTAATGATATAATTGTTAATTCTGAATTAGTAAGTGAAATTGAGAGAAAAATCACTTTATATCATGCAGAAATTTGCAATAAGATTATTAATAAAAGTGATTATGAGGTGGATTTAATTGGTTTTCATGGTCAAACCATATTTCATGATGCAAGCCAAAAAATTTCAAAACAATTAGGTGATGGATCCTTATTATCTAGTCTTTTAAAAAAAGATGTAATTTATAATTTTAGGGCTAATGATATAGCGAATGGTGGTCAAGGCGCCCCACTTGCACCAATTTTTCATAATTTAATAATAAATAAAAATAAAATTGAGCTACCAGTTTTTATTCTAAACATTGGAGGCATAGCAAATATTACTATGATAACATCAAATAAAAATGATGATTTGATAAGTTATGATATAGGGCCTGGTAATTGTTTATTAGATGAATGGGTTAGAAAGCATACTAGTTATAGATATGATTTAAATGGCAAAACTGCGAGTATTGGAAAAATAGATGAAATCATCTTGAACCAAGCTACTGAAAATTTTGAAAATATAAACAAAAATAAAAATCTCTCATTTGATATAAAAGACTTTGATTTAAGTTTTGTTAGAGGCTTATCCTATGAAGATGGACTCTCAACCTTGACAAAATTTACTAGTGAAATTATTTGTGACTCAATAATTAAAAATATAAAAAAAGATAAAACTAATAAGATTAATTTATTAGTTTGTGGTGGTGGAAGAAAAAACTTAACACTATTTGAAAATATTAGAAATAAACTACCAAATAATATTAATTTAGATTTAATTGACAATTATAATATTAATGGTGATTTTATTGAGTCACAGGCTTTTGCATATCTTGCAATAAGATCATTACTTAAAAAGGAAATTTCATTTGTTAAAACAACAAACGTTAAAAAATCTTGTACTGGTGGAATTTTAGTTAAAAATTATTAACTTTAAAATAAAGCAGACTCTTTTTTAATATATTTGTCTAAATGTTTAATTAAAACATCCTCAGTCTTTGAAAAAAAATGATTAGCATCACTTATAACTTGAAAGTCAACTTTAATTCCTTTTTGAGCACTTAATCTTTTATCAAGTTCAGTAATATGTTCAACTGGAACTAGTTCATCTTTTTTTCCATAGATCATTAATCCAGAAGTTGGACAAGGAGATAAAAATGAAAAATCATACACATTTGGCTGAGGAGAGATTGCAATAAATCTATTTATTTCAGGTCTCCTCATTAATAATTGCATTGCAATTAATGAACCAAAAGAAAATCCAGAAACCCAACATTGAGAATTATCAAAGTTTTCTCTCTCAAGCCAATCTAGTGCGGCTGCTGCGTCAGCTAATTCTCCTTGGCCATTATCAAATTCACCATCACTTTTACCAACACCTCTAAAGTTAACTCTACAAACTGAAAATTCATTTTCCATAAATGTATGAAATGTATCAACAACAACTTTATTGTTCATTGTTCCACCATATTGAGGATGTGGCTGAAGCACCAACGCTATTGGTGAAGTGCTTTTATCACTTTTATAATATTTTGCTTCTAATCTTCCAGCAGGCCCAGGTATGAAAACTTCTACTATTTTGTTATCCATAAATGATATTGATTATTATTCTCAAAAAAAAATACACTTATCATAACTAAGCGACAATATGTTATCTTTTTTTAACATTGAATACTTGACTAATTTGGTCAGGTTTATATAAAAAGCCCTCTTAAATAAGGGTAAATATGAAATTAACATCAAAAGGTAGATATGCGGTAATGGCTTTAGCTGACCTTGCTAAGTTCAATAGCGTTAATCCAGTACCTTTGAGGGATATATCGTTAAGACAAGGAATTTCTTTGGATTTTTTAGAGCAAATTTTTTCTAAGTTAAAAAAATATAATATCGTAAAAAGCATTAGAGGAACTAATGGAGGTTATATCTTAAACAAAGAACCAGAAGAAATTAAATTAGCAAACATACTTAGTGCTGTAGATGAAGAAGTTAAAACTGTTCAATGCAAGAAGGAGTCTAAAAAGGGATGCAATAGTAAGACCACAAAATGCATCACTCATAATTTATGGGACGAACTTGAAATCCATATCAATCATTTTTTTGAACAAAAAAATTTAAAAGACCTTATAAGCAACTCATCAGAAAGTAGACATTAAAATGGACGCTAGAGAAAAAGAAATAGAAAAATTAAAAGATTATAAATATGGATTTTCAACTGACATTGAAAGTATAACAGCACCCAAAGGCTTAAATGAAGAAGTAATTAAATTTATTTCAAATATTAAAAAAGAACCTAAATGGATGCTTGATTTTAGATTAAAAGCATTTGAAAGATTTAAACAATTAAAAGAACCAGATTGGCAAAAACCAAAGTATCCAAAAATTGATTATCAAGATTTATATTATTATTCAGCACCAAAAAGTATGGATAATAAACCTAAAAGTTTAGACGAATTAGATCCAAAACTTTTAGAAACATATAAAAAACTTGGAATCCCACTTCAAGAACAGGCAAGATTAAATGGTATTGCAGTTGATGCAGTATTTGACTCGGTCTCAGTTGCCACAACTTTTAGAGAAGAACTGTCTAAGCTAGGAATTATATTTTGTCCTATATCGGAGGCTATTCAAAATCATCCTGAACTAGTTAAGAAATATCTAGGATCTGTAATTCCTACAACTGATCACTTTTTTGCAACTCTTAATTCTGCTGTTTTTACTGATGGTTCATTTGCATATATACCTGAAGGCGTAAGATGTCCGATGGAACTATCTACTTACTTTAGAATTAATGCCTCAAATACAGGTCAGTTTGAAAGAACCTTAATTGTTGCAGATAAAGGAAGTTATGTAAGTTATTTAGAAGGTTGTACAGCTCCTATGAGAGATGAAAATCAATTGCACGCTGCTAATGTAGAGTTGATAGCACTAGATGATGCTGAAATAAAATATTCTACAGTTCAAAATTGGTATCCTGGTGACAAAGATGGAAAAGGTGGAATATATAATTTTGTTACTAAACGAGGATTGTGCAAAGGTAAAAATTCTAAAATTTCATGGACACAAGTAGAAACAGGATCTGCTATTACCTGGAAATATCCAAGTTGTATTTTAAAAGGGGATAATTCAATTGGAGAGTTTTATTCAATTGCGATTACAAATAACCATCAAAAAGCTGACACGGGTACAAAAATGACTCATTTAGGTAAAAATACAAAGAGTAAAATTATTTCAAAAGGAATAAGCGCAGGATTTTCAGATATGACTTACAGAGGTCTAGTTGATATTTCCTCTAAAGCATCAAATTCTAGTAATTATACTCAATGTGACTCATTGTTAATGGGTAATAAGTGCGGAGCACATACAGTTCCGTATATTAAAAACAAAAACTCAGAATCAAATATTGCTCATGAGGCAACAACTTCAAAAATAAGTGAAGAACAACTTCATTATTGTCAGCAAAGAGGCTTGAGTCAAGAAGAAGCAGTTGGATTAATAGTGAATGGATTTTGTAAAGAGGTATTGCAACAGTTACCGATGGAATTTGCTGTTGAAGCCCAAAAGTTAGTTGGCATTAGTTTGGAAGGAAGTGTTGGGTAATGTTAAAGATAAATAAATTAAATGCAAAGATAGATAGTAAAGAAATTTTAAAAGGACTTTCTCTTGAAATAAACCCAGGAGAAGTTCATGCTATAATGGGTCCAAATGGATCTGGAAAAAGTACATTATCAAATATTTTATCAGGTAAAAAAGGATATGAAGTTTCAGGAGAGGTTCTTTTTGAAAATAAAAACTTATTTGATTTAGAAACAGAGGAAAGAGCACACAAAGGTATCTTTTTAGCATTTCAGTATCCTTTAGAAATTCCTGGAGTTAATACAAATATATTTTTAAAAACTTCATTAAATGCAGTAAAAAAAGCAAGAGGTGAAAAGGAGCTTGATGCTATCGAGTTTTTAAAATTAGTAAAAGAAAAAGCAAAAGAACTTAAGTTTGATGAAGAAAAACTAAATAGACAATTAAATGTTGGTTTTTCTGGTGGAGAAAAAAAGAAAAATGAAATTTTGCAAATGTCATTGTTAGCACCAAAGTTATCAATCTTAGATGAAACCGACTCTGGATTAGATATTGATGCTTTAAAAATTGTTGCCGATGGGGTGAATACTTTAAGGGATAAGAAAAATTCTTTTCTAATAATTACCCATTACCAGAGGCTACTAGATTATATTAAACCTGATTTTGTGCATGTATTGAAAGATGGAAAGATTATTAAATCTGGTGGAGCAGAATTAGCTTTAGAACTAGAAAAAAAAGGATATGAAAGTTTTTAATTTAATGAAAGAACAACTTCAAATAGATTTTGATAATATTATAAAAACTTCAAGTTTTACCAAAAGAGATATTGAACTTAAACAAAACTCTTTGAATGAATTTATAAAAACAGGCTTTCCAAATAGAAGAGATGAAAATTGGAAATTTTCTGATTTAAATCAAATAATAAAAAAAAATATTGGTGATCTAAGCTTTTATAATGATTATTCATTATCAAATAAGATTGATAGATCAGTATTTATTGATGGGCTAGAACATAACAAGATCGTTTTTGTAAATGGCAGAATTGAAAAAATTGATTTTGATTATGAAAAAAAAGATAAGATAAAAATAATTGATGAGCCAGAAATTGACAACAGGTCAAATAACTTTAACTCTTTAATTGATTTAAATAAGGCTTTTACCAATAAATCTTATAAAATCTTAATTAAAAAAGATTATCAACTAGAAAAACCTTTAATAATTTATCATGTAACGAATGATAAGATTAAGTCCAAAAACATAAATTTAAGCTTAGATTTTCAACTAGAAGAAAATAGCTCCTTGAGATTAATAGACTTATTTAATGATAATTCAGAAAAAAATTTTTTAAATATTTTTTATAATTTTGATTTAAAACAAAATGCAATTTTAAAAAATTATAAAATTGATAAAATAGAAAATACGAATGTAAAATATTCTTTTAATAATATTGAACAAGCTGCTAACAGTTTATCAGAAACATTTATTTTATCATCTGGATCACATTTCTTTAAGAATGAGATTAATTGTAATTTAAATGGAAAATATTCATCAGCATTTATAAATGGTATTTTTTCACTTTCTAATGATAGACACCATGAAGTTAGAACTACCATAAATCACCTAACAGAAAATACTAAAAGCTATCAATTAATTAAAAGTGTCTTAAACGATAGTTCTAAAGCAGTATATCAGGGAAAAATATTTGTTAATTCAGAAGCACAAAAAACAGATGGATATCAACTAAGTAAAGCAATTTTATTAAATGAAGCATCTGAATTTAATGCAAAACCAGAATTAGAAATTTATGCAGATGATGTTAAATGTTCACATGGTTCAGCATCAGGTAGTTTAGATGAGGACTCTATATTTTATATAATGTCTAGGGGGTTAGATTATCAACAATCAAGAGAACTTTTAATTAATGGGTTTTTACTAGATGTAATAGAAAAAATAACTGACTCTGAAATAAAAAATTTAATAAAAAACATGATTGGACTTAAAGAATGAATATAGACAAGATAAAAAAAGAATTTCCTATATTTGATGAAAAAATTCAAAATAATGATTTAGTATATCTAGATAGTGCAAATTCTTCTCAAAAACCAAAAGTTGTAATAGATAGAATTAATGAATTTTATAGTAAAGAATTTTCTAATGTAGGCAGAAGTGTTCATTATCTTGCAGTTGCTGCTACCAATTTATATGAGAACACAAGAACTTCAGTTCAAAAGTTTATTAATGCTAAGGATAAAAATGAAATTGTTTTTACCAAAGGTGCGACAGAAGCACTTAATCTAGTTGCAAATATATTGGGTCAAAATTATTTACAAGATGGTGATGAAGTGCTTATCACTGAATTGGAACACCATTCTAATTATGTGCCTTGGCATTTTCTAAGAAAATCCAAAAATATAAAAATTAATTTTGCTGAAATTAATGATGATGGTGAAGTAACATTAGAAGAAATTGAAAAAAGAATTACTTCTAGAACAAAAGTAATTTCAATTACACATTTATCAAATGTTACAGGTGCTATTTTACCAATTAAAGAAATAACAGAGCTTGCTCATTCAAAAGGTATAATTGTTGTAGTTGATGGTTGTCAGGGTGCTCCTCATTTAAGATTAGATATGCAAGATCTTGATTGTGATTTTTATGCTATTTCTTGTCATAAAATGTATGGCCCTACTGGTTTAGGTGTTTTGTATGGTAAAAAAAAATGGTTAGAAGAATTGCCTCCATATCAAGGTGGTGGTGGAATGATCAATGAGGTTAAAAAAGATAGAATTTCTTATGGCGATCTTCCTAATAAATTTGAGGCAGGAACTATGGCTACAGCTCAAGTGATTGCATTTGATCAGTCTATTAAATTTTTAGAAAGAATTGGTATAGATAATGTGGTGAAACATGAAGCTGACTTAGTTGAATATGGGCAGGAACTATTACAAAAAAATAATTCAGTTAGATTAATTGGTAATCCTAAAAATAAAGGTGGGGTTTTATCTTTTACTATTGAGGGTATTCACCCACATGATGTAGCAACTATCTTAGATGGAGATGGAGTTGCAATTCGAGCGGGTCATCATTGCTGTCAAATTCTACATGATAAATTAAATATACCTGCAAGTTCGCGAGCATCTGTTGGAATTTATAATACAAGAGAAGATTTAGATACACTTAATGATGCAATAAATAATTGTAAAAAAATATTTAACCAAAAATGAACTTAAAAGAATTATATCAAGAAATAATACTAGAGCATGGCAAAAATCCACGCAATCTTAGAAAAACTGAAGATTTTAATAAAGATGCTAAAGGACATAATCCTTTATGTGGTGATAATGTACATGTTTATTTAAAACTAAATGGACAAAAAATAGTAGAAGATATTTCTTTTGAAGGTAGTGGTTGCGCTATCTCAATGGCGTCAGCTTCAATTATGACAGACTTAATTAAAGGTAAGAATGAACATGAAGCTAAAGAAATTGTTGAAGATTTTTTAGGAATGATAAAAGAAAACCCTGAATTAAATTCAGAAAATTTAAAAGAGGATGAAAAAACCAAATTAATGTGCTTATCTGGAGTAAAAAAATATCCAATGAGAGTTAAATGTGCAACTTTATCATGGCATACTTTAGTTTCTGCAATTGACAATACTCAAGAAGAAATTAATACTGAAAAATTAGATTAAATTATGGACTTAAGAGAACAAGTAATAGCTGAAATTAGAAAAATATATGATCCTGAAATACCAGTTAATATTTATGAATTAGGTCTAATTTATGATGTTAAAGTAAAAGATGATAAGGCTAAAATTATAATGACATTGACCACACCAAACTGTCCAGTTGCTGAAAGCTTACCTAAAGAAGTTAAAGACAGCGCCATGCAAGTAGAGGGTATAGAAGAAGTGGATCTTGATTTAGTGTTTGAGCCACCATGGGATAAATCAATGATGTCAGAAGCTGCTAAACTGGAGTTAAATTTATAATGAATCCTATAATAAGATTAAGCGATAATGCAGCTAATAGAATTAAAGAAATAATGTCAGATAAAGAATCAAATTCCATTGGTGTAAGAGTTGCAGTTAAATCAGGGGGTTGTGCTGGAATGTCTTATGTTATGGAGTATGCAAAAGAAATTAATCCTACAGACGAAATTATAGAAGATAAGGGTGTTAAAGTTTTTGTTGATGCAGCAGCTGTAATGTATCTATTGGGCACAGAAATGGACTATAAAAAGGAAGAATTTTCATCATCTTTTGTCTTTAATAACCCCAATGAATCCGAACGTTGTGGCTGTGGAGAGTCTTTTAAAATTTAATATTCATTATACGCATATCTGTATTGCAAATAACACATATCTAGTGTATTAATTAGATTATGAATAAATTTGAATTTAAAAATCTTGTTAAATCACTGGAGAAGTCTTTAAAAGAAAGAACTTTTTTTAAAACTCTTAGAACAGAGGTAAATACTGGTGCTAATGGCACACAGGATTACGTTGTTAAAAAAGGAATTAACAAAGATACAATAGCAACAACTAGACAGTAATTATATTTAACTACTGTAATACATCTCAAACTCAACAGGATGAGGTGCATGTTCAAATTTATGTATCTCTTCAAATTTTAATGCAATGTAAGCATCAATTTGATCGTCAGTAAATACTCCACCTTCAGTTAAAAACTCTCTATCTTTATCTAGATTTTCCATTGCTTCTCTTAATGAACCACAAACAGTTGGAATATTTTTAACTTCTTCAGGAGGTAAATCATATAGATCTTGATCAAACGACTCTCCTGGATGTATCTTATTTTTAATTCCATCAAGTCCAGCCATAAGCATTGCAGCAAAAGTAAGATAAGGATTACCTGAGGCATCAGGAAATCTTATTTCACATCTTGCTCCATTTTTGCTTAATGAAATTGGTATACGACAAGAAGCAGATCTGTTTCTTGCAGAATAAGCAAGTAGCACTGGAGCTTCAAAGCCAGGTATCAATCTTTTATAGCTGTTAGTAGTAGAATTAGAAAATGCATTTATTGCTTTAGCATGTTTTAAAATTCCACCAATGTAATGAAGTGCAGTCTCTGATAATCCAGCGTATGCATCTCCAGAGAAAACTGGTTTATCATTTTTCCATATTGATTGGTGAATGTGCATTCCAGAACCGTTATCACCTGCAATTGGTTTTGGCATGAATGTTGCAGTTTTTCCAAAAGAATGAGTAACCATTTGAACTACATATTTATATAACTGAACATTATCAGCTTGATCAACCAGAGTACCAAAATACATTCCAAGTTCATGTTGACTTGGAGCTACTTCGTGGTGATGTTTTTCAACTTTAATCCCAACTTCTTTTAGACTTTTTAGATATTCGCTTCTCATATCTTGTTCACTGTCTACTGGAGGAACAGGAAAGTAGCCACCTTTTACTGGAGGTCTATGCCCCATATTTCCGTTTGCATATTCTGTCCCTGAATTGTAAGGACCTTCTTTACTGTCTATTTTAAAACCAGTATTGTTTGGATCATTGTTAATTCTTACATCATCAAAAACAAAAAATTCAGGCTCAGGACCAAAAAAAGCTTTATCACCAATACCAGATTTCTTTAAATACTCTTCAGCTTTTTTAGCTGTTCCTCTTGGATCTCTGTCATAAAGAGATTTCTTTACTGCATCGAGAATGTCACAAAAAAGTACTAACGTATTATGAGATGTAAATGGATCCATGATCATTCTTGAAGTATCAGGTTTTAAAATCATGTCTGATTCATTGATAGCTTTCCATCCAGCAATAGATGATCCATCAAAAAACACACCTTCATTCAACATATCTTCATCTACAATTGTCGAATCCATAGTTAAATGTTGAAGTTTTCCTCTTGGATCAGTAAATCTTAAATCAACAAACTCTGCTTCTTTTTCTTTAATGAATTTTAGTACATTTTTAGCACTCATAATCTCTCCTTTTTAAATTTCATTAAGTTAAATTATCAAAAAATATCTTAATTATATTGCTTGATTAATTAATAACACCTATGCGTTTTTTACATATGAATTACATCATTATTTGTTAAATTATCAATCAATTGTTAGTTGAATTATGAGTTTATTAGACAAAGAGCCAGTTAAAAGAGCCGAGAAATCCCTGAAGGATTTCGATCAATCCTTAGAGGTAATTGTTTTAGATAAATCAGCTAGAACAGCTCAAGATGCGGCAACAGCATTAGATTGTAATGTTGGAGCAATTGTTAAAAGTTTATTATTTAAAACAAATGATAGTTTTTTACTTTGTTTGGTTGCAGGTGATAAGAGAGCCTCTTTGAATAAAATAAAAAAAATAATTAACAAAAAAGATGTTTCAATGGCAAATCCAGAGGACGTAAAATCTCAAACAGGATATACAATTGGTGGTGTATCACCTATTGGTCATTTAAAGCAAATCGAAATTATAATAGACAATTCTCTAGAAAGGTTTAATGAGCTATTTGCAGCAGCAGGACATCCAAATTGTGTATTTAAAATAAATTTTACCAATATTCAAAAAATCACTAATGGAAAAGTTGAAAATATAACTGAATGAGACAACCTAAATTAATTGATTATATATTGTTAGTAATTCTAGCTTTAATTTGGTCTTCAGCTTTTTTTAATATTAAAATTGCAACAGAATCTTTTGGCCCTGTTACAATTGCTTTTCTAAGAGTTTTTTTTGGATCTATTCCACTATTATTATTATGTTTTTACAAAAAAATAAGAGTGGAGGCATTCTCTAAAGATTGGTATTGGTTTGCTATAATAGGTTTTGTAAATTTAGTTTTACCTTTTTTTCTAATAGCTTACGGTATCAAATCAGTGCAAAGTAACTTGGCAGCAATATTAATGTCTACAACACCATTAAGCTCAACAATATTGGGTCACTTTTATACAAAAAATGAAAAGTTTAATTTAGTTAAAACTTTTGGAATACTAATTGGCTTTTCAGGAATTATTTATTTATTTTCAGATAATCTATTGATAAATGATAGTAATTTTATTTCTGCATTATTAATATTACTTGGGTCAACCTGTTATGTTATTGGGGGAGTTTTAACTCTTAAAATTAGTAAGAAAAAGAATGAAAATGTAACATGCTCTATATTAATTTGGGCTGTCCTAATCTTAATACCATTTGTTTATTTTATTGAAAAACCATGGAACTCGGTTCCAAGCATTGAATCTACAATATCAGTAGTTTATCTAGGAATGATTTCAACCGGTGTTGCTTGGTTACTAAGATTTAAAATTCTAAAAGACAATGGTCTTATATTTCAGTCACAAGTTTCTTACTTAATTCCAATATTTGGCACTATATTAAGTTATATTTTCCTAAAAGAAATAATAACACCTAAAGTTTTATTATCTTTATTAGCAGTTGTTGTTGGAATTTATTTTGTAAAAAAAGCAGATCAAAAAAAAACTACTTAAACTGAACCATTTCCTTAATATGAGAAGGCCTTGTTTCACAACATCCACCTAAAATAGTTGCACCAGCATTTTTAAACTTTTTAACAAAATCTGCCATCAATTCAGGTGTTAAATCTTTTCTTTGACCTAAAAACTCATTAGGATTCCCTGTTTTGCTTTTATTATAGTGATTAGTATATCCGTTTTTGGGCTTGGTTGTTTCAAATGCATTAATCTTAAATCCAAAAGGAATACCTAAATTTTTAACCTCTTCCAAATTTTTAGAAAAATTTTCAGGTGAAATACAAGATAAGATTAATCCAAGTAAATTTTTGTGGTCAATATTATTTATAATATCAGATATTTTTTCACCACTTGGAAGATTAACACCCCCAGATATGTGCGCACCAATCAGATAAGGTTTTTTGAAATCCTCGATTGCTTCAATTGCTAGTCTGAATTCTTTAACACTTGATAAAACATCTAAATAAAAAAAGTCAATATATGGATAAAGTAATTTTGCTTGATCATAAAAATTTTGTTTAATTTCTTCATCTGCTCTCGTGTCTTCTTCGTAAGTTAAATATTGAGGTGGAATACCCCCGGCTATCAAAATATGTGGAAATTGTTTTTTAGCTTTTTGAGCTATCTCCCCAGCTTTTTTATTTAGGTATTCAAATTTATCCTCAACTTTATTGTCACGCAACCTAACTCTTCTAGTTGTAAAAGTTGTGGTAACAATTACTTCAGCTCCAGCTTTAATAAAATCTAAATGAGTATCTAATAATAGCTGATGATATTCTTCTTTAAGCAATGCGTTAGCACTCCACAATGTTCCATTAGGCTTCATACCACGAGCTAATAATTCTTGCCCCATACCACCATCTAGAATTCGTGTTGTCTTAAAAAAATTAATATCCATTATTACTCCTTACTTTTTAGTGCTTTAGCTTAATGCCATGTGCACAATATAGTCCAACTACTTTTACCAATTATCTAATGATTTCCTTTTTAGCAGTTAGTACCTGCAATATGGATCAAATCGGTTAATGTATTTATATATCTAATAGGCTGATTAGTAAATCACTTCTTAAATAATATTTTAGCATTAAATGAAAAGGATCTTCTCTCACCATCAACATTAAATGGGTAAGCTGTGTGCATTAAATAATTGGGAAAAATTAATAAATCCCCTAATTTAGGGTTTAAATTGTAGATGCTTTTACTTAAAAAATTTTTTTGACCATTGATAAAATCAATAGTTCCGTTAGTTTTAATCTTTTTATTCTTAAGAAATTTATTTTGATTCATATCTTTTGGAATTTTAAGATAGCCAACCCCTGATAATTGTCCTCCATGATAATGAATGGGGTTATACTCATTTTTTAATTGTCTTACTACCCATAGGTTGATTATCTTAATTTCTTTAATTTTTTTAACTCCTGACTTATCAAGATAAACTTTGATATTTTTTATTATCTCTTTAGACAAACTTTTATTAACTATTGTTTTAGGTATTTTGATTTCATTCTTAATTTGACTTGCTAGCTTAGAACTATAATCATCTTTTATAGATGATTTGGTCTTATCAACGTGATTATTTAATATGTTAATAATTTTTTTAGATAACTTTGTTTTTCCTATAGTTGGTCCAAAAGCTCTAAATGTTTTCATAATTTATCTATAATAATTTAATACTTCCGTTATGCAAACAACTTCAATCCTATTCGAATAGCGACAAATATGACAAGTGCTGATGTCACTAGAGCCAACATTCTTGCAGGAAAAATTTTAAGATTTAAATAGTTTCCTA
>JADHPA010000021.1 GCA_016778675.1 Candidatus Pelagibacter sp.
ATTTGGCTCCATCTTTAAAAGATAAGTTCCATTACCACCATTTTCTTTATTATAACTTATTTTATGCCAGCTCATTCCGGGCACAACTATCCCATAATTATCAAATGGAGTGAATTCAACATTGTAAAGGTTAGTTATTTTTCTATTTGTCATGCTTGTTAGTTACTTATTATTAAATTGTTATATCTGATGATTATTAATAAAATATAAATATGCAAGATATATTTATTGAAGATGTCGGAAGTGGTGCTCCACTGGTATTAGTGCATGGTTTTTTAGGATCCTCTGAAATGTGGACTTTACAAACTGACTTTTTTAAAAATAATTTTAGAGTTTTGGCTCCAGCACTACCTGGTTTTGGAAAAAGTAATAAAGTTAAATCATGCAATTCAATTGAAGATATGGCCAAATCTATATTGACATCTTTAGAAAAAAAGAAAATAGAACGCTTTTATCTATTAGGTCACTCAATGGGTGGCATGATTGTACAAGAAATGGTTAAGTTAGCAGGTGAAAAAATCTTAAAGTTAATTTGTTATGGTACAGGACCAAGAGGGAATATGCCTGGTAGATTTGAAACTGTAGATGTTTCTAGAGAAAAGCTAAAAACTAATGGATTGGATAATACAGTTTATAGAATTGCAAAAACATGGTTCATTGAAGAGGATAAATCTAAATATTTTTATTTATGTGAAGAAGCGGGTAAGCAAACTTCTTTAGAGGCTGCAGACAATGCGCTTGTTGCTATGAAAAATTGGAGTGGTGTTGAAAATTTAAAAAATATTAAGAATGAAACTTTGATAATTTGGGGAGATCAAGACAAAGCCTATAACTTCAATCAAGTAGAAACTTTAAAAGAAAATATTATAAATAGCGCTCTTAGAATCGTTGATGGCTGCTCTCACAATGTTCATTTAGAGAAGCCTGATGAATTTAATTCAATAGTAATTAATTTTCTTAAAAAAAACTGATTGATATTGGCTGAAATATTTAGCTAAATAATTAAAATTAATTTAATTAAAAAATTGCAGCCAATAAAAAGTGTGAAAATTATGCAGTTTTTAAATTTACTGCAGAAGGACCTTTTGGACCATCTTCAACATCGAAAGTCAAAGCTTGACCTTCATCTAAACCATTCATACCAGCATCTCTTACAGCTGAAACGTGAACGAATACATCTTTTTCTTTATCTTCTCTTTCAATAAAACCAAAACCTTTAGTTGGATTGAACCATTTTACTTTTCCTTGTAGACTCATATTTATCTTCTTACTTTTTGTTATGTTACTTTTTATTACTTATAATTAAGTAATTATCGCTTTGTTTAGATTTATTAAGGTTTTGTCAACAAAAAATAGAATATTTATCTAATTTAAACTTTTTTAGTTGTTTATTAGCATGCTCATATAAACCGAATTGACGTCTTCTTTGTAGTGCGAGAAGGGCCCAGTAACTTTAAATCCAGATTGGGTAAAAAGTTTTCTAGCATTTTTAAAGAAAACACCTGATCCAGTTTCCAGACTTAATTTCTTAATATTTAACTTTTTAGCCTCAAAAATTAGGTGATTGATAACCTTTATTCCATTACCTTTACCTCTAAATTTATCATTAACTCTGATAGATTTAAACTCACCATGTTCTTTATCTAAAAATTTAAGAGCTCCGCAACCCATTAATTCCTCATCTTCCCATAAGCTCCAAAATTTTATAGTAGGATTTTTTAATCCTTCAATATCAAGTACATGAGCACTTCCCTCTGGTGATACAGATCTCAGTTCTATAAAATGCTTAACCAAAAGTGAATTAACCTCTTGATGATCAAAATTACCTTCAATTGATTTTAACATGAAAATCTTTTAACTAATTAAAGTTGTTAAATGGCCCATTTTTCTTTTTTCTTTAATTTCTTTTTTTAAATAGTCAAAGAAAAATTCATTTTCAGCATATTTCTTGTCTCTATAATTAATTATTTGATTTCCAATTATATTTAACATTTGGGCATCAGAAATTTTTTTAATAGGTAGTTGATCTAATTTACAAACAGCTCTTATATGGTTTTCAAACTGACTAATATTATAGGCATTAATAGTTAAATGGCCAGAGTTATGCACTCGTGGCGCTATTTCATTTACATATAAATTTTCATTTCTGTCTATGAAAAACTCAACACACAAAGTTCCCACATACTTTAGTTCTTCAGCAATTTCTATTGCCCATAATTTTGATTGTTCTAATATTTTTCTATTAATCTCTGCTGGTATTTTAGAGCTTCTTAAAATTTGATCTTCATGTACATTTTCAATCGGTTCATATATTTCATATTTTCGAACATCAAACCTTGTAATAATAATTGAAATTTCTTTTTTAAGTTTGACCAATTTTTCTAAAATATAACCTTTTGAATAATCAATATTCAGAGAATTTAAATCTTGTAAATTTTGAATTGGATGTTGACCTTTGCCATCATACCCTAAAGTTACAGTTTTAAGAATTCCAGGCAAAAGATCCTCAACAGACTCTATTTCAGATTTTTTTTCAATTGAAGTGTATCTTGTAGTTCTAATATTCAAATTATTAATGAAATCTTTTTCTGCTAATCTATTTTGAATTATTCTATTAACTGAAGGTTTTGGCAAAACAGGTTTTATCTTATTGATTTCTTTTAGTGTCTCATAAGGAATATTTTCAAATTCATAAGTAATAACATCAACTTTGCTAATGAATTCTTTAATCTTATTTTGATCATTATATTCTCCATGAACAAAATCATTGGCAAATTGTTGAGCAGGAGCGTCTACATCATCACAAAAAATAACAGTTTTAACTTCTAATTTTTTTGCTGCAACAGTTAGCATACTACCTAATTGACCTCCACCTATTATTCCAAGAGTTGGTTTAAACATATATAAATTATTTTGGTTTTTTTTTAATAGCTTTACTTTGACTTGATCGCCATTGATCTAATTTTTTTTTAACACCAAGATCATTTATTCCAATTATAGATGCTGCTAACAACGAAGCATTAATGGCACCATCCTCACCAATTGCTAAAGTACCCACTGGTATACCTTTTGGCATTTGAGCTATTGATAAAAGACTATCTAATCCTTTGAGTTTTTTACTTTCAATTGGAACTCCCAACACTGGTATTGATGTGAGTGCAGAAATCATTCCTGGCAAATGAGCCGAACCACCAGCACCAGCTATAATAACTGCTATATTATTTTTTTCTGCATCTTTAGCATATTGATACATTCGATCTGGTGTTCGATGAGCTGATATGATTTTAGTTTCATATTTTATATTTAATTTTTTAAGCACTTTTTCACAAAATGTCATGGTTTTAAAGTCAGATTGACTACCCATTACAATTGATACTTTTTTTTTATTGTTTTTGCTCATTTAATCTAATTCCATTTTAACTTAAATTGTTATTTCAAATTAAGCTAAATATTTCAATAAAATTAATAGAATTTATCCAACTTATTGATATTCTTGTTAACAAATAAAATCATTATGAATTTCAAAATTGATAACTTGCAATACTGTAACTGGTCTAGAGAAGTTTTTAAGATTAATAGGGAAGCAGGTCTTGATGCGATACACGTAACTATTGTTTATCATGAAGATTTTGATGAGTTAAAAACAGTAGTTAAACAATGGGAAGATCATTTTACAAAAAATTCAGACCTTATATTTCATGGTAAAGATTTTAAAGATATTGAAAAAGCAAAATTAGAAAATAAAACTGCAATATTTTTTGGTTTTCAAAATTGTTCTCCTATAGAAGACGATATTGGTTTGGTTGAAAAGGTATATGATCTTGGCTGTAGATTTATGCAATTAACTTATAATAATCAATCGTTACTAGCCACAGGCTGTTATGAAAATACAGATAGTGGAGTTACAAATTTTGGAAGAGAAGTAATTAAAGAAATGAATAGACTAGGATTTGTAATTGACATGTCTCATTCTGCAGAAAAGAGTACAATTGATGCAATTAACATAAGTGAAAAACCAATTGCAATCACTCATGCAAATCCGTCGTTTTGGCACCCAGCAAAAAGAAATAAATCTAATGAACTTTTAAAAATTTTGTCAAAAAATAAAGGAATGTTAGGACTGTCTCTTTATTCACATCATTTAAAAGATGGCACAAATTGTACATTAAATAGTTTTTGTGAAATGGCAGCAAAAACTGCTGAAATAATGGGAGCAGAATGTATTGGAATTGGTTCTGATCTTTGTTTGAATCAACCAGACACTGTTGTTGAGTGGATGAGAAATGGTACCTGGACAAAAAGTAGAAATTATGGAGAAGGTTCTAAAAACAAACCAGGTTTTCCTGAGCAACCAAAATGGTTTTTAGATGCAAGAGGTTTTAAAGATATAGAAGATGGCCTTAAAAAAGTTGGTTTTTCAGAAAATGAAGTAAACGGAATTTTAGGAAATAATTGGTATAATTTTTATAAAGGTATGAATTGATGAATGTTGAGCTAAGAGATCCCAATGTAGTAATGAAACTATCTAGACTTGGATCATTTCATCAATCTAAACTTTCATTTTTAAGAAGTTTTTTAAATGAATTTAAAGAATGGGATTATAAAAGAGATTTATTTGAATTAGATGAACATGGGTATGGAATAGCAGTTTATTCATTTAAAAAAAAAAATAGAGTTTATTCTTTAATTTGTTTTGCAAACGAATTAGATGAAAATGAAAGATCAGATAGAGTTATAGCTACAAAGTGGGATGCTGCTTTCACACTACATGATGGCATTCCTACAAAACAAGATATTGAACGTTTAAGAAATGAAGTTCCAAAGCAAGAATTTGGAAGACTTTCTTTTAAAGAATTAACACTATCTAGAGCAAATAAATCAGTAAGAGTTTTTAATCATGTTGTTGAAAACTTAAGTGAAGGCAAACAACCTGACAGAAATTTACTAAATAGTGTCGGATATTTATACAGAACTACTGCAGTTTATGGGTCAGGTAAATTTGGATTAGCTGATAGATTTAGAATTAAAGATAGAGAAGAGATATATGGACCTTTTAGACTAGAAATGATGTTGGTTTATTTAGTTCGACAATTTACTTTTGACCAAGTCAATCATGTTGCAAAAATTAAAAATCCAAAAAAGGCAGTAAAGCTTGATGAAAATATTTGTAAAAGCTTGGGCATTGGAAATTCAACTGGGCTTGGTATGGCTCCATTTATCGTTAATCATCCAACACTTTTAAATAATTGGATATCTGCAAGAGAAATTGCTCTAAAAAAGATTAGAGAAATAAAAAAAATATCAAAAAAAAACCAGAACATTTTTTTAGAATGTTTAAAAAAGTCAATAAAGAATATTACTTCTTGGAATACAGAAAGCGAATATCAAATCAATAAGATTAAATCTTTATTAAAAGACCTTAATGAATTTATTATATACTTAGATAACAATTTTAATTTTGAGCAAGATTATGCTTTTAATGAATTGTACCTACATTTAGAAAAAAAATATTGTGAGGAGTGCATCGAATATGTTGTCTCAATGATGATGGAGCCTTATGATGACATTGTTTTACCTTTAATTAAAGAAATGAGCTCTGAAGAGGAAAAATATTTTAATATTCCAACTGAGCGAACAGTAGAAGATTTAAAGCTGATTTTAGAAAAAAAATATCCAGATATCTTAACTATAGATTTTACTAAAGATGAAAATAATTTAAATTTTTGGTTTATTTCAAAAAATAAAGAGGAGCCAAGGTTAGCAAATAGATTTGATGAAATGGGTGCGGAATTAGAGCAACCTCTTGCAATCGCTCGAGATATTAAGCGGTTACACGACCTATTATTAAAAGTTAATAATAATTGGACTATTGCTAAATTTTTATCAACCAATAATGAATTGAGACATATTGTTAGAAGAGCATTTATAGTTGAAAAATTTCCTTATTCAGAGATACAGGACAATACAATTGGTAAAACAATTGTACCAATTGATATGTTGAGATTAAAATTATCATTTTTTGGAGCTTTAAAATTTGATCCACGATCTGATAAATGGTTAAGAATATGTATGTTTCAAGGTGCACCTTTACCTGACCAATTAAAAAACTATGATGAGCATTGGGTTTATAATTAAAAAAGATGAGGTCTCTAAGCGAAATAGAAACTGTTTCAAAAAGATCAAGTAGAGCTGCTGGTTATTCTTGGGGTATTGCAGAAGAAGTTGCTAAAAATATAAGATTGCTTGAAATTTTCAATTTACCAGGAGTCAAAAATCTTAATAGTTTTTTTAAGAAAAAAAAAAAATTGAGTCTTGATATGATTAGTGCGGTTAATCAGGATAACGTAGCAAATAGAGATGGATATTGCCCAATTATAGCTGGAGTGAATGTTTTAGATCAAATCAAAACCTTAGAAAAATTAAATCAAGTAAACTTTAAAAAAGTCTTATACCCTTTACTTTTCTTACCTTTTATAAGTCGAGCGACAGCAGTGATTGGAAAAAGAATTTTCTTAAAAATTGATGACAAAGAATTTCTGTTAAATTTTAATAATAATATTTATTCAAATTATTCAAAAAATGAAATTATAGAATCTGCTAATAATGTTTATTTAAAAGTCATTGAAAATAGAGACTCATTTAATGACGATGAATGGAATGAGCTTTATAAGCTTTCAGAAGAAACATTTGTTGAAGAAAATGAAAGCCTAAAACAAGGTGGAGCAGGGGCTGGTCTTACTGATAATGACTAAAGACTTTGATGATCAAACTAATAAAGATGAAGAAGTTCTTCAATTAGATAATTTTTGTGAAGAGTGTAAAAAAGAAGACCTGAGTGTTTCTCAAAATTTGATTTTAACAGGATTTAAAACCTGTAATTCTTGCAAACTTTCAAAAACTATATTTCCGCTTTAGCTAATATTGCTAATGGGTAGAGCATTCATTTTGCTCATCACAAACGATATTGAGAGAAAAGCAATTATTAAAAAAGCCAAAAAGACTATTCCAAATGATTTAAAATTAGACTTTAAATTTAAAACTTGTTTTGTTGAAATAATTAATCCGGCAAATATCCAAAACTGAGTTAGAAATATTATTGGGATCATTAACTCTGGTGTTACAGCAAAAAACCTTAAAAGCCCTGGTGCATGTGCAAACCCTACCGCTGTTAAAACTTTTTTAAAAGGAACTTTAGTTTCTTTATCTGGAAATAATTTTACACCGATCACATAAATAAATAATCCCCATACAAACCAAGTAAGAATGGCAGTTAAGCCAGACATTGCAACAGCAGTTTTAATAACAGTGTTTGCAGCAACTGCACCAGCAATACCATCTAGTATCATTATAAGTCCTGCAAAATATATTGCAGCTTCACCAAAGTTCTTATTATCTTTGTAAAGAGTTTTATCTAATTTAATAGACCGAACAATTATATTTAAAAATTGACCAAACATTATTTATTTTTTTTACTACTTTTCTGAGCTTTGTAAGAAACAAATAGTGGAAAGATTATTAAAGCAATTACGATTATTATGCAAACTACTATTATAAATGTTTTTGTCATTTTAAATTCAAACAAGCCTATTGAAAGCTAAAATTTATATCCAAACTCAGCTACAAGATAATTTCTATTTTGTGCCACATTATTTTTAAAAATACCTTTACCACTATTATCAACATATTTGATAGCAAGATCTGTCTTTTTGTTTATATCTAAAGTTGTCTTAATAACACGACTGCGTCTTAAATTTCTTCCATCAGCCTGACCAATTTTAAGATGAATAGGAAAAGCACCTAAAAAAAAAAGATTTTTTTTTGTAAGTTTAACATCTGTTACTTTATCAGCATATATATATCCAGTTGCAACAATTTTTGAACCATTGCTAGTTTCTTCTCTATAGTCATAATCAAAAAATAAATCTTTATGTAATTTGGCCTGAAAAATGAATCCTAAATGAGAATTGTCATTTTGTGTTGATACATTTTTATCGTGGTGAACAACTTTTGCATAAGGTATTAATGCAAGGTTTTTTTTTTTAATTATCAAGCCTAGTCTTTGATTGAATTCAAGTTTCTGCTCTGTTCCATCGTTAACTGTATCATCATAATTAATGATGTTATTAACACTGCGAATGGCAAAATTTTTATTAAGCAAATATGTAAAATGTAAATCAAGTACTAAACCTGGTCTAGTATTGTTATAATTGCTCCCTAAATCATCGATTATTGTTGTAAAATATCTAATTTTACCCTCAGGATAAAATCTTTTAGTTTCTGCATTTAGTGTTGAAGAAAAAAAAAGGATCGCAAGGAAAATAAAAATTTTTTTATAAAAATACATTGATAAGGAACATAAATTTTATTTACTAATAAATAAATAGTAATGTTTCTTGAGAGGGGTATTAATTACTTATAATAAAGAGGGGAATTTATCCCCTCTTTATAAAATTAATTTAACCTTTAACGATTTCTCTAGTGTTTGCGTTATAAGATTCTGTAAATGGAATATCCACTACCACAGCATCAACTGGTGTTCCTGGTGTGTCAGAATATTTAGCAGGCAAGTGCACTTTGTACTTAGTTCCAACTTTACCTTTAGGGAAACCATTAGCATTTAATGTTCCATCAAATGGCACATATCCCATTGCTATATTTTGACCTTTTTCAGGGTGATACCAAGGAGATGTGATAAATCCTACAGGATCTCCACCGCTTTCAGGTGACACTAACCAAAAGTCAGGAGCATATTCTTCAATTGGTTTTCCACCCAACTCAAGACCTACTAACTGAAGTTTGTAAGGTTTTTTACCAGCTTTAAGATCAGCGCCCATTTTCTCTAAAGCAGCTTTTCCAACATAGTCAGCTTTTTTATTCCACTCACCTTTACCTGAAAGTGACACTTGATAACCAAGATTACACTGGTAAGGGTTATGTTGTTGATCCATATCTTGTCCCCAAGAAAGAATTCCAGCTTGAATTCTTCTGTGGTGAGCAGGAGCGATAACCATCAGGCTATGTTTTTTACCTGCAGCAAGAACAGCATTCCACATGTCATCAGCATATTTAGTAGCATCTCTTAGATAAATTTCATATCCAGCTTCACCTGAGAAACCAGATTGTGAAATTATACAACTTCTGCCACCAATTTTTGCTTCAGCTAAACCATAGAAAGGCATATTGTCAAAATCAACTTGATCTCCACAAAGGTCTTTCATTAAAGCTTTTGATTTAGGTCCTTGAATTTGTACTGGACAAACATCAATCTCATCAATAGTACAATTAAACCTTCCGTCAGCATTAACACCTTGAAGATACATTCCTATATCAGAGTCCGATAATGAGAACCAAAATTCATCTTTAGAAATTCTAAGAAGAATAGGATCATTTAAAACACCACCATAAGCATTACATAAAATTACATATCTTGCTCTCATTGGTGAGATTTTAGTTGCATCTCTAGTTATAACATAGTCAGTAAACTTTTCTGCATCTGGACCTTTAACTCTAATTTGTCTTTCAACAGCAACGTTCCACATTGTAACGTGATTTTTAATTGCTTCATATTCAACCATCGCTCCACCATCTTCAGGTTTTACATAACCTCTTGGGTGATAAATACGATTGTATACAGTTGCTCTCCAACAACCAGCTTGCATAGATAAATGCCAGTATGGAGATTTTCTTACTCTTGTTGAAATTAACATCTCAACTTTTGTAGGACCACTTTGTCTTAAGTTATATGGTACTTCACGATCTGATTGATCAACTGAAGTTACGTGTTTTAGTTTAGTATAGTCAAATTCATTAGACATAACCATTCTCCTTCAACCACTTGTTAGTTTCCTTCAAGCCGCCGAATGTATAAATGTGGAAGTTACCTGTAAACTCTTTCACTTTCCCAATTAAATCATTAGGGTCTTTAGGTTTCAATAAATCTAATGCCTTACTAAAATTAGATCTAAGAAAATTTATGGAATTTTTCGCCCCAACTATATTAGCAAACTTAATTAAGCTGGATATTTTCATTGGCCCAGTAATTCCCACATGCACTGGTACTGACTGCTTAGAAATGAAATCTACAATGGGTTGACTATCTAGTAACCATTGAGTCACTATATAATCGGCGTAAGGTTTTTTATCCATCATAGCTTTTTCTAATTCTTTATCAGAAATATCAGGACTACCTTCTGGATGCCCTGCTATTCCTATTTTAATTCCTTCAAAAAATCCTGTTTCTAAAATTTGTATTGAACTATCAAATTTTCCAATTGGATCTCTACTACCACCTATTACTAAAGCTTGTTTTGTACCAACATCTTTACATCTTGTGATAAAATCTTTTAACTGATGCTCATCTAAAATTGATCTTGCTGGAAAATGGGGAACTGGATTGAAACCTTTTTTAACTAAATCACCAGATTTTGCTGCGGTTTCTTTATAGTCTCCACCTGGTAGCATAGTCACATAAACATCTTTAACTGGTGGCAATGTTTCAAGATCAGTGTGAGGTCCAACCTCAAGAGAAAAATTCATTTTTTTTTGATCTTTATCTTTTTTGTAAAAGCTGTCAAAGAAATTCATCTTGTGGACAAAGATATTTGTTGCCAAAAAAAATCTCAGTGATAATTTTTTTTATGTCCAAAAATACCAAATATTTTAAACTTTCAGAGATTTTAGATTTGGACAAAATCAGGGTTGTTGGAAACCCTATTGAAACAGCTCATGGCTTACCAAACGAGTGCTATATAAGTAAGGACTATTTATCATTTGAGAGAGAGGCTATTTTCATGGATAAATGGTCAGTAATTGGAGTGGCAAGCTCAGTACCCAATTCAGGAGATGCTCAACCCTATAGTTTGTTAGGCATTCCTCTTATTATTCTTAGAGATAAGGAGAAAAAAATAAGAGTATTTCATAATGTTTGCAGTCATAGAGGATTTAAGCTTATAGATGAGCCTTGCTCATTAAAAAATGTATTGAGATGCCCTTATCACTCATGGGCTTATGATTTTGATGGAAAACTAGTTGCAACACCTCATATTGGAGGCCTGAATACTCATGAAATAGAAAATTTTGACAAATCTTCTAGTAATTTAAAAGAAGTTAGAACTAAAGTATGGATGGATATAATTTTTGTTAATATAAATAATAATGAGCTAGAGTTTGAGGAATATATAAAGCCTCTTGAAGAAAGATGGTCAAAATTTATATCTAAAGAAGACCAAAATTTAATTAAATATTCGAAAGATCATGGGTATTTTAATCTTGATGTTAAATGTAACTGGAAATTCGCTATAGAAAACTACTGTGAAAGTTACCACTTGCCCTGGATACATCCAGAACTCAACAAAGTTTCAAATATAACTGATCATTATCACATACAAGGTCTACCCAATAGATTTGCAGGGCAAGGAACAAATAAATATGATCAACCGGTTAAAGGTAAAAAAAGTTTTAATAATTTTCCAAATTGGCCAGAAGATTTAAAAAAAAAAGCTGAATACATCGCTCTATTTCCTAATGTTATGATTGGTTTGCATATTGATCATTTTTATATTTTTTGGTTGGAGCCAAAATCTATTAGTGAAACAAGAGAGCATTTATTCATGTATTATATAGGTGATGAAAGTGCAAATGGAAGCAAATTAGCTGAAATGAGAAAAAAAAATTCTGAATTTTGGAAAGAAGTAATGAAAGAGGATATAAAAGCTATTGAAGGCATGCAAGAAGGAAGAAATTCTCCCACTTATAATGGTGGAAATTTTTCACCAATAATGGATAATCCAACCCATCAATTTCATAAATGGATAGCAGAAAATTTAATATAAAATGAAAATAATTTTAATAATGGGTCTGCCCGGCTCGGGCAAGACAACTTTAGCAAATGAATTAGCGCCAATGTTAAATGCTAAAAGATTGAATGCTGATGAGGTTAGAAAAGAAGCTAATGATTGGGATTTTTCAGAAGAAGGAAGAATAAGACAATCAAAGCGAATGGCAGATTTTGCAAAAAAATTGAAAGATGAGGGAAATTATGTTGTAGCAGATTTTGTTTGCCCAACTCCTGAGGCTAGAAACTTATTTCCTGCGGACTATATTATTTGGGTAAACACAATAAAAGAAGGACGTTTTGATGATACTAATAAAATGTTTGTAAAGCCTGAAAAATTTGATTGTCAGGTCACAACTCAAGATGCTAAATTCTGGGCACCAATAATATTAAAGGAGATAAAATAGTGGCTTACAAATGGGACAACAAAAAACCAACTGCACAAATGTTAGGAAGGTGGCAACCATTTCATGATGGTCATTATGCTTTATTCCAGGAAATTATTAAAAAAACCGGACAAGTTTGTATTCAAATAAGAGATGTTCAAGGAGTTGATGATAACCCATTTGATTTTGACACAGTGAAAAAGAATATTGAAGAAAGATTAAACCCAGAGTTTGAAGGTAGATTTAAGGTGATATTAGTACCCAATATTACAAATATTTGTTACGGTAGAGGAGTTGGTTATAAAATTGAAGAAATAGTTTTATCAGAGGAAATTCAACAAATATCGGCAACTAAAATTAGAGCTAAAATGAGAGAAGATGGCAAACTTAAGTAATATTAAAGTAAAATTTTCAAATAAAGATATTGCCTCAATCATCATTAATGAGCCAAAAACATATAACGCACTTTCATTTAAAAATTTAAACGACCTAATCAAAGTTTTTAAAAGATTAGATAATAATAACGATGTTAAAGCAATTATTATTGAAGGTGCTGGCAAAGGTTTTAGTGCAGGTCATAACTTAAAAGAAGTGAGTGGATTAAAAAAAAGAGAAAAGTATCAAAAACTTTTTAATCTTTGCTCAAAATTGATGCTTCAAATAGTTGAAGGAAAAAAACCAGTTATTGCAAAAGTTCATGGGGCAGCATTTGCAGCAGGTTGTCAGTTAGTTGCAAGCTGTGATCTTGCTTACAGTACTAATGATGCAATTTTTGCAACACCAGGAGTAAATATTGGTTTATTTTGTAGTACACCAATGGTTGCAGTTAGTAGAAAAGTTAATAGAAAAAGAATGATGCAAATGTTATTAACTGGTGAACCTATTAAAGCAAATTATGCAAAAGAAATTGGATTAATTAATAATCATTTTGCTAAATCAAAATTAAACAATGAAGTTTTAAAAGTTGCCAAAACTATTGCTTCAAAATCAAGCCTTACAATTAAAATTGGAAAACAAACTTTTTATAATCAATTAGAAATGCCATTGAGAAAAGCTTATGCATATACGAGTAAAATGATGACTAAAAATATGATGGCAATGGATGCAAAAGAGGGAATATCTGCTTTTTTACAAAAAAGAAAACCTAAATGGAAAAACAAATAGTAGACGATAAAATTAAAGAACTATTTATTAGCTCAAGAGTAATAGCTTTAGTTGGAGCAAGTAAAAAAAAAGAAAAAGATTCTAATATAGTAATGAAATTCTTACAAAAATCTGGTTATAAAGTTATACCTGTAAACCCAACATGTATAAATGATACAATACATGGAGAAAGAGTTTATGGAACTCTATTAGATATAAAAGAAAAAGTAGATATAGTTGATGTTTTTAGACCAAGCGAGGAG
Organism: Candidatus Pelagibacter sp.; assembly: GCA_016778675.1. Taxonomy (GTDB): domain Bacteria; phylum Pseudomonadota; class Alphaproteobacteria; order Pelagibacterales; family Pelagibacteraceae; genus Pelagibacter. Next base: position 13,626 of record JADHPA010000021.1, read on the forward strand.
GCCATAGATATAGCTAATCAAACTAAAAAAATTGGAGCACATGTTTTGTGGCTCCAGCTTAATATTGAAAACAATAAGGCTAAAGAAATAGCCATAAAAAATAAGATTTATTATATTGCTAATAAATGTACTAAAATTGAATTTCAAAAATTATTTGGAGTAATCTAGAAAATATTTTTATTAAATTAATAATTGAAATCTTTAGAATAAACTTTGTGTTTGTGGTGTTATTTTATAAATTGATAAAAATCTTTCAGAAACCTTAGAAAAAAAGAAAGGAAAATTAGAATGTCAGCAGGTTATGTAATTGCACAATTAAAAGTAACAAATCCTGAAAACTACAAAGAGTATGTGGCTAAAGTAAATGAGGTGGTTAAAAAATTTGGTGGTGAATATATTGTTAGAAATGGTGAATATCAAGTAGTTGAAGGTGAGGATAATTTTCCAAGAATAGTTATTATTAAATTTCCAACATATGAAAAAGCTTTAGAATGGTATAACTCTGATGAATA
>JADHPA010000022.1 GCA_016778675.1 Candidatus Pelagibacter sp.
TTCTGGTGCAATGAGAAACCCATCTGCAGCTCAAAAACAATTTCCTAATCTTTTATTAGGTTTTGCTTTAGCTGAAGCAACTGGCCTATTTGGATTAGTTGTAGCGTTAATTATTTTATTTGCATTTTAAATTTAATGATTAAAAAAATATTTTTTCAGTCGATATTTTTAAGCTTCCTGTTTTTTATGGAAGCTTTTGCAGCGGAAAGTGGTGGAATGCCTCAATTAAATCCTGAGTTTTGGGTTTCTCAAATTTTTTGGCTAATTATTACTTTTGGAATTTTATATGTTGTTTTATCTAAACTTATACTTCCAAAAATAAGTGCCAATCTAGAAAATAGAAAATCTCAAATTTTAGAAAACATTGAGGCTGCGGAAAAGCAAAGAGAAGAAAGTGAACAAAAAATTAAAGAATACGAAAAAATAATACAAGGCAGCAAAAATGAAGCAAAAAACTACTTTAAACAAGCTAGAGAAGAAGTACTGAAGGACATTAGTATAAAAAAAGAAACACTAGAAAAAGAACTTGATGAAGAAGTTAATAAAGCTGAGATTGAAATAAAAACTTTTAGAGATAGCGCCCCAGAGAAAATTAAGAAGATTGCTGTTGAGACCTCTTCAGACTTACTACAGAAACTAATAGGGGCTGAAGTTAACAGTAGTAGCATCTCTGCAATAGTAGAAGATCTTTCGAGAAAAAAAATGGTTAAATATTATGATAATTGATGGAACTTTTTGGGTAGCTATATCTTTTTTAATATTTTTAGGGGTTTTAATTTATTTAAAAATACCTCAAAAAATTAATGAACTTTTAAATAAGCTTATCCTTGATATTAAAAATGAAATAGATGAAAGTGAAAAGCTAAGACAAGAAGCGAAAGTCTTGTTGGATGACGCTCAAAATAAACTTGATACCGCACAAACAATAAGTAATGATATTTTGCGACAAGCTAAAAAAGATAGTGAACATCTTATAATCGAAATGAATGATAAATTTCACAAATCTTCAGAAATTAAAAAGAAATTAGCAGAAAATAAAATTTCACAAATGAAAGAGGCTGCACTTAAAGAAATAAAAGATGTTTCAATTAAAATCGCTGTTGATTCTGTTAAAAAAATTATTAACACATCTGTTGATAAATCAAAACTTGATGGTCTTTTTGAAAAAAATGTTGAAGAAACAAAAATAGCTTTAAAAGAAATAAGCTCATAATTACCTTACAATTCTTTAAAAAAAATATAAATTAACCTAATGAAATCTATAGTCATTGGTTCTGGGTTTGGTGGTATAGCTGCAGCATTAAGATTAAGAGCTAAAAATCATAAAGTAACTTTAATTGAAAAACACCCTGACTTAGGCGGAAGAGCTAGGGTATTTAAAAAAAATGGCTTTACCTTTGATGGCGGTCCAACAGTAATTACTGCACCTTATCTAATTGAAGAGCTTTTCACTTTATTTAATAAAAAGTCTCAAGATTACATAAAACTCACTCCTTTAAAAACTTGGTATAGATTCATTTATGAAGATGGAGGTGTATTTGATTATTCTGGAGATGAAGATCAAATGAAAAAGCAAATTGAGATAATAAGCAAAGAAGATGTAAAAGGTTATGAGCAGCTTGTAAAATTCACAAAAAAAATATTTGATAAAGGCTTCACAGAACTAGCTGATGTTCCATTTGATAAGCCTCTTGTGATGATGAAGCAATTACCTTCTTTACTAAAGCTTAAAAGCTATAAATCAGTTTATTCATTAGTTTCTTCATATATAAAAAATGAAAAATTAAGACGTATGCTGAGTATGCATCCTCTATTAGTTGGTGGAAACCCTTTTACAACAACCTCTATATACGGATTAATTCTATATTTAGAGAAAAAATGGGGCATTCATTACTCAATGGGTGGAACTGGTAATATAATCAACGGCTTAGAAAAATTAATGATTGAACAAGAAATTGAATTAATCAAAGGACATGAGGTTACAGAAATAGTTTCAAATAATGGAAAAATTAGTGGAGTAAAATTAGATAATCAAAAAGAAATTCATTCAAATAACGTAATATGTAACGCTGATCCTCCTGCTGTATATGAAAAACTTTTAAGTCTAAATAAAACAAGCTCTCTATTTAAATGGAAGCAAAATCGAATGCAGTATTCTATGGGCCTATTCGTTTACTACTTTGGAACAAAAAAAACATACCCAGATGTAGAGCACCACACGATCAAATTTGGTGAAAAATACAAAGAACATCTGAGTGATATTTTTGAAAATAAAAAATTAAACGATGACATAAGTTATTACCTGCATAGACCATCAGCTACAGATAAATCAATGGCACCTGAGGGAAATGATTGTTTCTATGTTCTTGTGCCAGTCCCAAACAATCAATCCAAAATTGATTGGAAAATTGAAGGTGAAAAAATGAAGAATTTAGTAATAGATAAGATGGAAAAAGCATTGCTACCCAATCTTAGAGAAAATATTATTGAAGATTTCTATTTAACACCAGATTATTTTGAAAATGAATTAAATACCAAATTTGGATCAGGTTTTTCGATCCAGCCAAAATTTACTCAATCTGCATATTTTAGATTTCATAATAAATCAGAAATTTATGATGGATTATATTTTGTTGGAGCAGGAACACACCCAGGTGCAGGAGTTCCAGGCGTACTATCTTCAGCAAAAGTTTTAGATAAAATATTATAATGTTAAAAAACAATTATTTATCTATTTATGCCAAGTCGTTTAATTGGGCAGCTTTTTTTCTTCCAAAAAATACATACAAAGATTGTTCTTCTTTATACGATTTTTGTAGAACAGTAGACAATATAGCAGATGATAAGAATGATTTAGATATTAAAATAAAAAAACTATCAGAGTTTAAAAGTCAGTTCTTAAATAAAAATTTTGATAGCTTGGTAATTAGAAATATGTGGTCTTTAATAGAAAATTATAAGATTTCAATAAAGGTTATAGATGATTTATTTGATGGTATTGAATCTGATCTAAGTGAAATAGTTAAACTAAATACAAAAAAAGAACTATTAATTTATTCTTATCGAGTAGCTGGCACAGTCGGTTTAATGATGGCAAAAATTTTAAATGTTGAAGATAAAAAATCAATGAAAGCTGCAATAGATCTTGGCATAGCGATGCAACTAACCAATATATCCAGAGATGTTGTAGAAGATGCAAATAATAATAGATTTTACATAGAATATGACTTTGAGAATATAAAAAAAACTTTAAGGATAGCTGATCTTTTCTATGAGAGCTCTTTTAACTCTATAAAAAAAATTCCTTTTACTTTTAGATTTGCAATATTGGTAGCTAGAAGAATTTATAAAAAAATCGGAGACAATATTTTACAAAAAAGAAATATTGATAATTATAATAAAAGTGGAAAGATTTATGTGAGTAATTTTAGTAAATTATTTGAAACATTTCTCTCAATATATGATTTAATTTTATTATCATTTACGAATGAAAAAAGTCATCTAAGAGAAGAAGAACATCTCTTGATTAAAGAAGAAATAAATTTAGATGAAAGAATTTGATTACGTTATAATTGGTGGTGGTTGTGCAGGTCTATCCCTAGCCTATGAGCTTGAGATTCACAATAAGCTCAGAGACAAAACTTTAGCAATAATTGAACCAAGGTTAGAATATAAAAGAGATAAAACTTGGTCTTATTGGAAGACTTTAGAGCACAACTTTACAGATTGTGTAAAAAAAAGTTGGATTAATTTTTCAATTAATATTCCCAATAAAACTAAATTTATAGAATGTAGTTATTTGCCTTATGAATCTATAGATAGTGGCTTGTTTTATGAAAAAATTAATAGCAAATTAAATACAAATAAAAATATTAGCTTTTATAAAAGTTCTGAGGAAATAAATTTGGATAAAGGTTTTATTTTTAATAGTGTTTCTTCATTTAAAGCTAATCAAAATCAATTATGGCAACACTTTAAAGGTATTGAAATTGAAACTAAAAAAAATGACTTTGATGACCAAATTTTTAATTTAATGGATTTTGATTGTGATCAAAGGGATAGCGTTCATTTTTTTTATACACTTCCATATTCTAAAAATAGAGCACTAATAGAAACAACTTGGTTATCAACAATGGTTAATAATTCACTAAAAGATTATGATAATCAATTGCAAAATTATATTGTTAATCATCTTAATATAAAAGATTACAAAATATTATATGAAGAGGAAGGTGCAATTCCTTTATTTTATCCTAAAACCAATGATAAAAAAAATATAATAAATATTGGTACCGCCGGGGGAATGACTAGACTAAGTACCGGTTATACTTTTTTGAATATTCAAGAACATAGCAAATATATAAGAAAAAATATTCATAATATCCATGAATGTAAAAAATATAATATTGGTGCGAAATATAAATTTTTAGATAAAATATTTTTAAGAGTGCTTAATAGTCACCCCAATAAAATGCCAAATATATTCATGAACATGTTTAATGGTCTACCTAAGAATGTTATAAAATTTTTATCAAATAAAAGTAATTTATTCCAAGACTTATCTGTAATATTGAAAATGCCAAAATGGATATTCATTAAAGCTTTATTTAAAAATGATAAATAGTCAAATTAACAAAATCAATTTTTTTCACTCTTTAGTTTTTTTTATTTTTACTAGTATATTTTCAATCATTTTTGACCAGTTTCAAAATTTATATATATCTCCTATGATTTGTTTATTTCTTATACTTTCAATTGGTATTTCTCATGGTGCACTAGATAACCAAAAAGGGAAAAGGCTTCTAAATTTTTATAAAATTAAAAATAATTCTATTTTTTACTTACTGTATTTACTGATTGCTATTATCATAATTATTTTTTGGCTTTCTATTCCCACATTATCTTTGGTTGTATTCTTGATTGTGGCTGCTTACCATTTTGGAAAAGAAGATACAGATTTTTTGATACAAAAAAAATCGAATAAAGATATTATTTTTTATTTTCTTAAAGGCTTACTTGTGATTATAGCACCTCTAATGTTTCACTTTACTGAAACAGTCAATATTTTTAAATTGCTATTAGTTGAAAATGAAAATTTTTATCTAATATTCAGTTTTATTGAAACTAATAATCTAATTTTTTATATATTTTTGATTACTCTGATTGTTCATATTTACTTATTTAGCAGGGATTTTAAAATACTTAATATTCTAATTTTTTTTGACTTTATTTCGATATTAATCTTAAACTATTTTTTTTCACCTTTGGTTGCATTTACAGTTTATTTTTGTTTTTTACATTCTTTTAGACACTCCATTTCATTAATAAATGAAATAGATAATATTGATTTCAAAAGTGGAAGTCTTAAATTTATGAAAAAAGCTGTACCACTAACAATATTAACTGCAATATTTTATATTATAAGCCTATATTTTCTTACAAATTATTATCCTATCAATGATGCTATATTTAAAACTATATTTATTGGTTTGGCGTCTTTGACCTTTCCACATATATTGCTCGAATACCTTTTAGAAAAAAATGAAAAATAAAGAGATAAAAATTTTGCTATCTGCTCCACGCGGATTTTGCGCAGGAGTAGAAAGAGCCATAGAAATTGTAAAAAAAAGTATAAATAAATATGGCGCACCAGTTTATGTTCGTCATGAAATAGTTCATAATAAATATGTTGTAGATAGCCTTAAAGCCATAGGGGCAATTTTTGTTGAAGAGCTTGATGAAATTCAAGATAAAAGCAGACCAGTAATATTTTCAGCACATGGGGTTCCAAAATCGGTACCTACACAAGCTAATGATTACAAAATGGAATATATTGATGCTACATGTCCACTTGTTTCTAAAGTTCATAGAGAAGCTGAAAATTTACATAAAGCTGGTTATCATATAGTTCTTATTGGGCATAATAACCATCCAGAAGTCATTGGTACTATGGGTCAGCTACCTAATGGATCAATTGATTTAATACAAGATGAGCATGATGTTGAGGCCTATGAATTGGATGGGAATAAAAAAATTGCTTATGTAACTCAAACAACTCTTTCTATTGATGACACTAAAGGAATAATTAAAGCTCTTAAAAAAAAATTCCCAGAAATAAAAGAGCCATTTAAAGAGGACATTTGTTATGCAACAACTAATCGTCAAGCAGCAGTTAAGAATATTGCAAAAAAGTGCGATATGTTTTTTGTCCTTGGAAGTAGAAATTCCTCAAATTCTGTAAGATTAGTTGAAGTTGCAGAACAAGCTGGTTGCCCACATTCTGAACTAATACATTCTGAAAGTTCCATCCCATTTGATAAATTGAAAAATTGTAAAACAATTGGTATTTCATCAGGAGCCTCTGCCCCTGAAGTTTTAGTTGAAAACTTTATTGATCAAATTAAAAGTAAATATAAAGTAAAGATTGAGGTTGTTGAAATTATAAAAGAAAATATTGTTTTTAAAGTTCCTGGCAAACTTAATTAGATGGCTGTATATACAAAAATTTCAAAAAGAGATGTCTCTTCATTGGTTAATGATTATCAAATAAATGAAGTTAAAAAATTTCAAGGTATTAAAAAAGGAATAGAAAATACCAATTATTTGCTTAAAACAAAAAAAAATAAATTTATCCTGACAATTTTTGAAAAGAGAGTTCAAAAAAAAGATTTACCATTTTTTATGAACTTGATGGAAGAGCTTAATAAAAAAAAAATTGCATGTCCAAAGCCATTACGTACTAAAAAAGGTTCCCATATAAGTAAAATTAAAAAAAAGTCTGCCTGTATTGTAACCTTTTTAGAAGGCAAAGATAAAACAAATCTTAACTACAAAAATTGTTTTGATATTGGAAAAAATATTGCAAAATTTCATACTGTTACATCTAAACTAAAGTTAAGTAGACAGAATTCCATGTCAATTAATAAGCTTGGTGGCTTAATGAAGAGTATTAATTTTAAATCCTATAAATTTTTACCTAACCTTAAGAAAACTCTAAATCTATGTTTTAAAGATATTCTGAAACATTGGCCAAAAAACTTACCCCAGGGAATTATTCACGGAGATTTATTTATAGATAATATTTTTTTTAAAAAAAACAAATTTTCAGGATTCATTGATTTCTATTTTTCTTCTAATGATTATTTTATTTATGAAATTGCAATTTGTATAAATGCATTATGTTTTGATAAAAAGAAAGATAATTTTGTAATGAATAATAAAAAGATAAAAAATTTAATTAATGGATATGAAGCAATAAGATCTCTGTCAAAAAAAGAAAAGCAGTCACTTAATTTAATGTGCAGAGGCGCTGCCTTGAGATATCTTTTAACAAGAATTTATGATTTTTTTAATACACCAAATAATGCATTAATTAAGATTAAGGACCCTAGAGAATATTTACAAAAATTAATTATTCACAACAATCTTACGGACTACAAAGATTATTATAAATAATGATCAAAATTTATACAGATGGCTCCTGTTTAAATAATCCTGGAAATGGAGGTTGGGCTGCAATTATTAATGATAATGAGATAATTAAAAAAATTAGCGGGAGTGTTAAAGATACTACTAATAATAAAATGGAGCTGATGGCTCCAATCATGGCGCTTCAAGAAATTGAAAAAAATAATGAAATCGAAATTTATACTGACTCACAATATGTAAGGTTAGGTATTACTGAATGGATCCATAAATGGATCAAAAATAATTGGCAAACTTCTAAGAAAGAGCCGGTTAAAAATAAAGAGTTATGGATGCAACTTTATGAATTAACTAAAACGTATAAAATAAAATGGATCTGGGTTAAGGCTCATGCTGGCAATGCCTTAAATGAAGAGGTTGATTTATTAGCTAAAAAAGCTGCTGAACTAAATTAAAGTTAAAAAATTTTGACCTGCTGAAATTTCACAAGCACCCGTATCTTTTTCTTCTTGTACTTTAATGACCTTAAGATTATCTACTAACATTGTATATCTATTCGATCGAATACCTAGGCCTCTAGCACTCTTATCAATATCTGCACCAATAGCTCTGGTAAAATCTAACATTGGGTCTGCCATCATTATAATTTTGTCACCAACATTTTGACTTTTTCCCCACGCATCCATTACGAAAGGATCGTTAACTGAAATACAAGCAATATGGTCGATGCCTTTAGCTTTATATTGCTCATAACTTTCAACATAGCTAGGTAAATGCTTGGCTGAACAAACTGAAGTATATGCGCCAGGAAGTCCAAATAAAACTATTTTTTTATCCTTAAAAAATTCTAATGTATTTTTTTTTATAGGATTTCCATTCTCTAAGATAAAAAAATCAGCACTAGGAATATTTTCATTTTCTCTCAACTTCATTTTAATTTGTCCTTAATGTATTGTTTGGTTTTACTTACGTTATTAGGAACTATATCGTAATACTCTTTTTTATCCATAATATATTGTAATTCACTGGGTAGGCTTGGCTTTATTGAAATTGATTTATCTATAGCATCTGGAAATTTACAAGGATGTGCCGTTGCTAAAACAATATTATCTCCCTCTATATTTATTTTATTTAAAGCGCCAAGACCTATCGCTGTATGAGGATCTAATATTACTTTATATTTATTATAGATATTTCTTATCGTTTCTATTACTTCCTCTTCATTCATACTTTCAGAGAGAAAATCCTTTCTAATTTTTTCTAATCTATTTTTTGTAAAGATATACTTTCCTTCATCTTTTATCTTTATCATTACATCTTTAGTTTCTATGTCATCAAAATCATTCAAATCATAAATTAATCTTTCAAAATTACTGGCAACTTGAATATCCATACTTGGTGAAATAGTTTCGAAAACTGTTTCAACCTCATATTTTCCAGTTGATATTGCTCTATGTAAAATATCATTTTTATTCGTTGCAACTATTAATTTATTTATTGGAAGACCCATCTTTTTTGATAAGTAGCCAGCATATACATCACCAAAATTTCCTGTAGGAACTGAAAAATTAATTGATTTTTTATCTTTAATTAAGAAGTAAGTATAAAAATAATAAACAGCTTGGGCAATTATTCTTGCCCAATTTATAGAATTAACTCCCGACATATTAATCGAGTTTGAAAAATCTTTATCTGCAAACATCGCTTTAACTAAATTTTGACAATCATCAAAGTTTCCTTCTATGGCAATATTAAATACGTTATTCTCTTTAACAGTGGACATTATTTTTCTTTGAACGGGTGAAACTTTATTATGAGGGTGAAGAACAAATATATTTACATTTTTTTTACTCTTAATTGCATCTATGGCCGCAGCACCAGTATCTCCTGATGTTGCAACAATAATATTTATATTTTTACTATTTTTGCTTAAATAAAATTCATAAAAATTTCCAAGCAACTGCATTGCAACATCTTTAAAAGCAAGTGTTGGACCATGAAATAGCTCTAAAACTTTTGTGTCACCAAGTTTTATTAAATCAACAACATTTTTTTTTCGAAAAGTTGAATATGATTTATCTATGATCAAAGACAACTCAGACTCAGACATAAAATCACCTATAAAGGGATAGATAATCTTTTTAGCTAAATCCTGGTAGCTCAATTCACTTAATGAATTTAATTCCTCTTGAGTATATTTTTTAATCTCCTTTGGAATAAATAGTCCACCATCGTCAGCTAATCCTTTTATAAATACTTCTTCAAAACTATGCTCTTTTGAATTATTTCTAGTGCTTATATACTTCATCTAATAATTTTTTTTTCTTAAATATAAATATATTAAAAGAATCGAAATCGCTAACGAAAACCAAGTTAGTGCATATTTTTTATGATTATTTGAAATGTTTGCAGTAATTGATTTTGTTTTAGGAAGATCATTTTGTCCAGAAAGATAAATTATATAAGGAGAAAAATTTTTCCCAGTATATTTAAAAACATCCTTTCTGTTTAAAGTAAACCAATAATTATTTGAGATGTCATTTTCTGGCTTGAACATGTTAGACTTTGTTTGCTTTTTTAAAATTCCATTAATATTACTAGAGTCTATAAGATTTATTGTTTGATCATTTTTTTTATCAAAAGGTATCCACCCTCTATTTAGTAAATAGTTTCTATTCTCAACTGTTAATGGACTAATAACTTCAAATCCTGGTTTACCTTTTTCATCTAAATTATAAAGATAGATTTGTTTTTCAAAATCAATCAAACCACTAGTTTTAACTCTAAGATAGTTTGTGTGTTTACTGCTTGATAAATCAACCGGAGTATCCTTAAGGGATGTTTCTATTTGATTAATTAATTCTAACTTCCAATTAAGTCTAACAATTTGCCAACTTCCTAAAGCTACAAATACAGATATGAAGAAAAAAACAAAAATAGAAAATAAAAATTTATATCTCAAAGGCTAGAAACTAACTTCCCCAAACATAAATAGCTGCGAATAAAAACAACCAAACAACATCAACAAAGTGCCAATACCATGCAGCTGCTTCAAACCCAAAATGATGGTCTTTATTAAAATGACCTAATTTACCTCTCCAAAGGCATACAGCTAAAAATATAGTTCCTATGATGACATGAAATCCATGAAATCCAGTTGCCATATAAAATACTGATCCATAAATGTGTCCTGAAAAATTAAAGGCTGCATGACTATACTCATATGCTTGAAGTAACGTGAAGCTAAACCCTAAGATAACTGTAAAAATTAATCCTTGAATAAAACCTTTTCTATCACCTTCAATCAATGAATGATGTGACCAAGTTACTGTTGTTCCGGATAATAGTAGAATGAGTGTATTAATTAATGGAAGATCCCAAGCATCAAGTGTTTCTATATCTTGAGGTGGCCAAACACTTCCTACAAATTCATTGGGAAATAAACTTATATCAAAATAAGCCCAAAACCATGCAACAAAAAACATTACTTCAGACGCTATGAATAGTGTCATTCCATATCTATGGTGAATTTGTACAACTGGAGTATGATGACCTTGATGTTCTGCCTCGATAACAACATCTCTAAACCACATGTATGCTCCATATAAAAGTAAAGCTAAACCAAGGTACATTCCCCAAGATACTTCGTTGTGTAAATAATAAACCGAACCTATGGCTAGAACTAAACAAGAGAAAGATACATAAATAGGCCAAGGGCTTGGATCTACTAAATGATAATCATGTTTTTTTTCTGCAGACATATTTTATATTTGAGGCTGTTTATAGTAATCTGATGAAAAAAAAGTATAGGACATAGTTACATCTTTAATATTTTTAGTACCAGGATCATTTACCATTTCTGGATCCAAATAAAAAGTCATTATGTATATAGCCTTTTCCCCTGGTTTTAACTCTTGTTTTTCAAAGCAAAAACATCCTAATTTACTATAATACTTCCCAAATGTTGATGGTGAAACATTAAAGCTTGCAACACCATAGGTTGTCTCATTTCCATAGTTCTCAACTTCAAATTCTATACTATTTACTTGACCAATTTTTACATCCATAACATTTGTCTTGGCTTTAAAGTTCCACGGAAGTTTATTAACATTGGTATCAAATCTAACACTTACTTTTTGATCTAAAACTAACTCAGGGGCCTGTCTTGATACCTGGGTGGTACCGCCAAAGCCTGTTACTTTACAAAATAAATCATACAAAGGAACTGCAGCAAAAGATAATCCTAACATTAGAAAAAATATTCCTGCTAATAGAATTGGTGTAAGTGTTTTATTTTGCATTATATTTGTCTATCAAAAACACCCGTATTATAGAGAGTAAAAAAAAATAAAAAAATCATAAATGCTAATATTGCAACTGCTGTTAAAATATTTTTTCGCTTAGTTTTTTTATCAGGCACCATCATAATATTTTATCTATTAAAAAAATAACGAATATCAAAAATAAATATAAAATTGAGTATCCAAATATTGTTTTAGCTTTCTTGGGGTTAAATTTATTTTTTTTGAATTTATAAAGTTGAAAACATAAAAGATTGTAATAAAGCGTTAAAGCTAAAGCAGGTATTAAAAATATTAGTCCAACAAAATCAATTGCATATGGTAAAACAACCATTGGCAACATTAACAGTGAATAAACAAGAATATTTATTTTTGTAGCCTCAACACCATTAGTTAATGGTAACATTGGTATTTTAGCTTTTTTATAATCATCTGACTTATAAAGACTTAATGCCCAAAAATGTGATGGTGTCCAAAAAAATATAATTAAAAAGAAAGTTAATGCTTCTAAAGAAAGTGAATTGGTTGCAATAGTCCAGCCTATTACTGGAGGTAAAGCTCCTGCCGCTCCTCCTATAACAATATTTTGTGGAGTTTTTCTTTTTAACCAAATTGTATAAATGAAAACATAAAATAAAATTGTAAAAAGTAGTAGAGCTGCTGATAGGGTATTTGCATAATAGTCTAGTGCAACTACAGAAAAAAACGATAGCAAAATTCCAAAAATTAAAGCTTGTTTTTTATTTACTTTACCCATTGGAATTGGTCTTAAACAAGTTCGAGTCATTAACGCATCAAGGTCAGATTCGTACCACATATTTAATGCACCAGCTGCTCCTGCCCCAACTGAAACAATGAAAATTGCAATCATTGCGTCTAGAGTTGGTACTGTAACAGGCGCCATTAAAAGTCCAACAGCACAAGTAAAAATGACCAAAGACATAACTCTTGGTTTCATTAATTTAAGTAATTCAGAAAAACTAAAAATTTCTGCTTGCCTTAAATTTCTATTTTTTAATTTAGAATTAATCATTAATATTTATAAAAATTATAGTTTTACTAACTAGTAGATTTTTCGACACCATCAATATCTTCAAACTTTGGTAACTCTTCAAAAGTGTGGAAGTTAGGTGGTGATGGAACTGTCCATTCCAAAGTTGTTGCACCTTCTCCCCAAGGGTTTTGAGCTGCAGCTTTTTTCTTTGAAAAAGAATAAATTAAGTTAACAAAAAATACTAGTAAGCCTACAACTGCAATATAAGAGCCCACAGAGGATACATAATTCCAACCTGCAAATGCATCTGGATAATCAGCATATCTTCTTGGCATTCCAGCTAAACCTAAAAAATGTTGAGGAAAAAATACTAAGTTCACTCCAATGAATGTTAACCAAAAATGTAATTGCCCCATCCATTCTGAATACTCATACCCAGACATTTTACCAAACCAATAATAAAATCCTGCAAAGATTGCAAATACCGCACCTAAAGATAATACATAATGAAAGTGAGCAACTACATAATAAGTATCATGCATTGCGGTATCAACACCTGCATTTGCAAGAACAACACCTGTTACACCACCTACTGTAAATAAAAATATAAAACC
>JADHPA010000023.1 GCA_016778675.1 Candidatus Pelagibacter sp.
GGTTCATAAACTTTGTACCAAAAGCTTTTTGGCCACATAAAAGTTTTGTAATAAAATCCTGCAGGTAAAAATATTTTTAGAAAATTATTTATAGCTCCAATATCAAAATTAACACTTGGCCAGCAATTAACACTGTTAGCTTCTAAGCCTTCAAACAACTCTTGTTCTGTAGCTTTTATATTAGGTTCAGTTTCATTATTTCTATAGAGCTGGACAATTGCGTATGGCTCGTCCACTCCCGCTCCAAAAAAGCCTCTGGGTCTATGATACTTAAAGCTTCTTCCTATTAAATGAACTCCATTAGCTAATAGGGCCGAAGCCAGTGTATCCCCTTCATAACCAAAGTATTTTTTACCATTAAATTTAAAAGAAATCTTTTTGTCTCTATTTATTAAACCAATATCATTTAATCTATAATCCTGCTTCATATTAAAGTTCTTCATTTGCTTTAACTGTTTTGAATATTTCATGAGTTGCAGTGTCTCTTTCGACTTTAATCCATTGTCTACAACCTGATATGTGTTGCCATAACTCTTTGTGTTTTCCTCTTAAGCTTTTTCTATTATAAACAAAATTATTCCAATCTTGGTCTGAAACTTCCTTATTAAGCTCTGGTCTTTTAACAGTTGCATCTCCACCATATGAAAATTCATTTTGAGATCTCATCCCACAATGAGGACATTTAATATGGAGCATTTATGAAATCCATGTTTTAGTTCCAAGTCCTTTTTCATCTAGTAAGTGACCTGTGTTAAATCTATTCAAACTATACCCAGCATTTAATTTGTGAACTCTATCTTGTGCAATTGTATGTGCGAATGTCCATCCTGATGCAGGTGTTGCTTTAAACCCACCATAACACCATCCACAATTTAAATACAATCCTTCAATATGAGTTTTATCTATTATGGGTGAACCATCCATGGACATATCCATTATCCCACCCCAAGTTCTGAGCATTTTTAGTTTACTAAGAAACGGCATCATTGCAATTCCTTCAGTTAAAACATGTTGAAGAGTTGGAAGGTTACCTCTTTGTGCATAACTATTATAGCCATCTAAATCTCCTCCCATTACCATCTCACCTTTGTCTGACTGACTTATGTAAAAATGACCCGCACCAAAAGTTACAACTCTATCTAAAACAGGCTTAACTGGTTCTGAAACACAAGCTTGTAAAAGATGTGTTTCAATTGGCAATGTCATATTTAATTTCTCTGCTAAAATATTTGTACTACCTGCAACACAAAGTCCAATTTTTTTAACTTTAATATCTCCACGTGAAGTTCTAACTCCCTGGATTTTTCCACTCACAACATCAAAGCCCGTTACTTCACAATTTTGAATTATATCTACGCCCATAGAATCTGCTTGTCGTGCATATCCCCAAGCTACTGCATCATGACGAGCAGTACCTGCACTTGGTTGCATCAATCCACCGAATATAGGAAACCTTACATTGTCTGAAAAGTCAGCCATTGGAATAATTTCTTTCACTTCTTCTCTATTTAATAAAACTGCGTCGATACCATTTAATCGCATTGAGTTTCCTCTTCTTGCAAAAACATTCATCTGGGCATCTGAGTGAGCAAGGTTAATAATTCCTCTTGGAGAAAACATTACATTGTAATTTAAATCCTGGCTCATCTTTCTCCATAAATCCATTCCAAATTCACTAAATAAAGCGTTATCATCATACATGTAGTTTGATCTAATGATTGTGGTATTTCTTCCAACATTTCCACCTCCTATCCATCCTTTTTCAATAATGGCGACATTGGTAATATTGTGCTCTTTTGCTAAATAATAAGCGGTTGCTAGACCATGTCCGCCTCCACCAATTATGACAACATCATACTCTTTTTTAGGAGTAGGATCTTTCCAGGCTAAATCCCAATTTTGATGACCAGAAAAAGCATTTTTGATCAAATTAAATATAGAATATTTTTGCATTAAATAATTTTATACAAACGAATATAAATAGTTCTTATTTTTTTTATATATATTTTTTAGAAGTTTCCAAAAAATTATAATAGGATATCAATTGAGCATTAAAAATTAATTTTATAGGAGTTTTAAATGAGCGAAGTTAAGTCAGACATTCAAATAGCTAGAGAAGCTAAAATGCAACCTATAAATGATATTTTAGCCAAGATAAATGTACCTGATGAAAGTGCTGCTTTTAGTCCAATGGGAAGGCACATTGCAAAAATTAATTTAGAATATTTAGATACGTTAAAAAATAAACCAAATGGAAAACTTGTATTAGTGACAGCAATCACTCCTACTCCAGCTGGTGAGGGAAAAACAACAACTTCAGTTGGTTTAAATGATGGATTAAATAAAATTGGAAAAAAATCTATTGTTTGTTTAAGAGAACCAAGCCTTGGTCCCTCTTTTGGAATGAAAGGTGGAGCAGCAGGTGGTGGTTATGCTCAAGTAGTTCCAATGGAACAAATTAATTTACATTTTACTGGAGATTTTCATGCAATAACATCAGCTCATAATTTGCTGTCAGCCTTAATTGATAATCATATCTATTGGGGAAATAAATTAGACATCGATGTTAGAAGAATTGTTTGGAAAAGAGTAATAGATATGAACGATCGTTCTTTAAGAGCAATAAATATAAACTTAGGTGGTGTTGCAAATGGTTTTCCAAGAGAAGATGGTTTTGATATAACTGTTGCATCTGAAATCATGGCAATCTTTTGCTTATCAAATGATTTAGAAGATTTAGAAAAGAGAATAGGAAATATTACAATTGCCTATACTAGAGATAGAAAACCTATATATGCAAAAGATTTAAAAGCACAAGGTCCAATGACAGTATTATTAAAAGATGCAATTAGACCTAATGTTACTCAAACTTTAGAAAATAATCCTGCAATTATTCATGGTGGCCCTTTTGCAAACATTGCTCATGGATGTAATTCTGTAATTGCTACAAAGACTGGATTAAAACTTGCTGACTATGTTGTTACAGAGGCTGGATTTGGTGCAGACCTTGGTGCAGAAAAATTCCTTGATATTAAATGTAGAAAATCAGATCTAAAACCTAGTTGTGTAGTAATTGTTGCAACTATTAGAGCATTAAAAATGCATGGTGGTGTAGCAAAAGATGATCTTAAAACAGAAAATGTAGAAGCCTTAAAAAAAGGTTTAGTTAACCTTAAAAGACATGTGGAAAATGTAAAGAAATTTGGTTTACCAGTTGCAGTAGCTGTTAACCATTTTATTAAAGATACAGATAACGAAGTAAAAGCCTTAATAGAATTTTGTGACACTATTGGAGTGAAAGCAAGTCTCTGTACTCATTGGGCAAATGGTGGTGATGGTACAAAAGAGCTTGCAAGTCATGTTGCTGAATTATGTGAGAAAAATGAAGATAAATTCAAATTCTTATATGAAAGCAAAACTCCTCTATTTAAAAAAATAGAAACTATTGCAAAAGAAATTTATAGAGCAGATGAGGTTATTGCTGATACTAAAATTAGAGATCAATTAAAAAACTTTGAAGATGCTGGGTATGGAGAATTCCCAATTTGTATTGCAAAAACTCAATACAGTTTTTCAACAGATCCAAGCTTAAAAGGCGCGCCAACAGGACACTCTTTGCCAATCAGGGAGATTAAACTTTCTTCTGGAGCAGAGTTTATTGTGGTTATATGTGGAGCAGTGATGACGATGCCTGGGCTACCAAGAGTTCCAGCAGCAGACTCGATTAAGCTAAATAAAGACGGTGAAATTGAAGGTCTATTTTAGAAACTATTTACGTAAATAATTAAGCCAGTTTCTAACTTCACATGTCCTATTATTAAAATCTAATAGTTCGTTTTGAGATTTTATGTAAGAGATATGGTTTTCATACTCTTCTTCATTTAAAAAATTTTTATTTACAAATAGTCGTTCTTTACGACCTTCAATAAGTTTAAGCATCTGCAAGTACTCATAATCAGGATGATACTGTAGGCCAATAATTTCAGAGTTTCCTGCATTAAAACTAACACCCATTACATTGTTAACTTTATCACTTGATAGAAGAATAGCATTTTTTGGTAATTCACTTACTTCATCAAAATTAAATGCTGGTGATGTAAAAATCTTTTTTTTATCTTTGTAAATAAAATGCTTCTCACCTTCATTATTAATAATTACATCCGATGCAATTCCAATGTGAGCACCTTTTTTTCCGGGGTTTACTTTGCCCCCAGCCGCTGTTGTGCAGACTTGTAACCCCCAACAAATAGCTAAAATCTTTTTTTTTTGAGTAAAACAATTTGATGCAAAATTAATATGTTTCTTAATCACATCTGTCATATCATTTATTCGCATTGCACCACCTGTAAAGACAATACCATTATATTTACTCATGTCTTTTAGAGCATTCGTTGTCTCATCATCATGACCAGGATTTATAATTTCAGTAATTGTAGATGGTTCTATTTTTAAAATTAAGTTTTTTAAGTTATCTGCTGCAGAAGCACCAGCTGCTTTAATAAAAAATTCACTATCTTCTTTAATATTTCCTTCAACAATTAAAATGCTCAAATTACTCATTTAAATAATTCACCTGTCATACTGTGCTGGTACATTATCCTCATATCATCCTCAGTTAATTTTTTTGGATTTCCTCCAGTAGATGGGTCTGCTAAAGCCATTTTTGATAATCTATCAATATCAAAATCTTTTTCATCAATCACTTCTGATAATTTATGAGGCATATCTAGTTTTTTTCTTAAATCTAAAACCCAGTTAACAAAACCGTCAAATGATCTATTTTTAAGTTTTAAATAATCAGAAATCTTAATTATCTTCTCTTCGATAACATCTTTATTAAATGTTAAAACATAGGGCATGAATATTGCATTCGATAAACCATGATGAATATTATTTAATGCATTTACTGGGTGACTTAATGAATGAATTGCTCCTAGTCCTTTTTGAAATGCTGTTGATCCCATACTAGCAGCTGTTAGCATGTTTTGCCTTGCTTCAATATTTGATCCATTGTTAACTGCTTCAAGTAACCATTCATTAATTAATCTCATTCCCTCTAAAGCAATTCCATCAGCCATAGGGTGGTATCCTGGAGCACAATATGCTTCCAGGTTATGAGCTAGTGCATCCATACCAGTTGCAGCTGTAATCTTTGCAGGTAATCCAACTGTTAAAACTGGGTCCAAAATAACTATTGAAGGTAAAAATTTAGGATGGAAAATAATATTTTTTATACCCGTTTCTTCATTTAATATTACTGATGCTCGTCCTGTTTCAGAACCAGTGCCTGCAGTTGTGGGTACAGCAATAATTGGTGCAATTTTATCAGGGTTTGCTTTGGTCCAGTTATCACCAACATCCTCAAAATCCCAAATAGACTGTGTTTGACCCGACATAAATGCGATAGCTTTACCAACATCTAAGCCACTACCTCCACCAAAAGCTATTACTCCATCACAATTATTTTTATTATAATAATCAGCGCCTTCAGTTACATTGGTGCCAGTTGGGTTACCAACAACATTTGAATATAACTCAACCAAAATCCCATTTTCTTTTAGGTTATTTAAAACATTATTTACAATTTTTGATTTAGCTAGACCACTATCTGTTACTAACAATGGTTTATTAATATTTAAAGTTTTACAAGCAATACTTAAATCTTTAACTCTGTTTTTTCCAACCCACATGGTTGTTGGATAATTCCAATTTGAATTCATGAGTTAATCTCTTTCTAATTTTTATTTTTTTTAATTTCTTCTTCACAAAACTTTTTAGCTTCTTCAAGATCAACAATTTTAGATTTAGATAATTTTTGGCTTCCTGCTAAACAGGCATCTACAGCTCTTTTGAGATTATGATCGCTAAAATTTAAAATAACTACCATTCCAAGCACTATAAAAAAAAATATTAATATATTTTTTACCATTTAATTTCTAATTTTTTATTTTCACAAATAGTTTTTAACATACTAAACATAAGTGGGAAGTCCTTTTGATCAAGTTCTTCTAAAATTTTTGGTCCAATCTCTAAAGCAAGTTGTGCGCCTTCAACTGTAATATTTTTCATAAACTTTTCTTTAGCATCTTTATAAAGATAGCCTTCTCCTAAATATTTACCCATTAAACTATTTCTTCCACCTATTGCACTGACATATAAATCACCCAAGCCAGCTAAGCCATAAACTGTATCTGTTTTGCCTCCATAGTAAGAAACAAATTCTACCATCTCAGAAATTGATCTATGAATTAATGAAGCAGATGTGTTCAAATAATATTTAGATTGAATTTCTTTTGAAGCTTTAGAGTTACTCAATCCCTCAGAAGCCCCAATCAACATTGAATATATATTCTTAATTGCACCAGCTAATTCTACACCTGTTAAATCATCTGAAGTTTCTGTTGAGTAATAATCGGTTGATATAAATTTTTTTAGTTTTTCAGTTTCTTTAATGTTTGGATTGGCAATAACTGTACCTGTTCTCATTTTATTTGCAAGACCAGCTGCCAAACAGGGGCCTTTAATCGCTGAAACATTTACTTCAGTTTGACCTTGATTTTTTAGAAGTTTTTTAATTTTATCCGACAGTGTTATTAATTCATTATCCTCTATAGCCAAACCTTTTGTTAATAAAATAATGGGAATATTTTTTTTATAATTTTTTGATATTTGATTAACAAACCATTCAATTCCTATAGAACTAACTCCAGCAACAATTATATCTACCTTATCTTCAAGTATTGATTGTAATTTTTCAAATTTTTCAACCTTCAATTCTGATGGTAATTTAATATTTAAAGCTGGATGGAAATTATTATTTAATTGAATTTTATTTATTAAATCATCTTCTAAATGTGTACCAACAAGTGTTACTTTATTCTTGTTTTCAAGGCATGGAACAGCAAATGCTGACCCCATTGCTCCAGCACCAATAATAATAATTTTTTTCATAATACTGTATTTTTTTATATTAATTTTTAGCATTTTGTTGATAAAGTACAGTTATAAATTAATTAGGAAGAAGCGATTTTATGACAAAAGTAGCAATTATTGGTGTTGGGCCTTGTGGTTTATCTGCTTTGAGATCTTTTGAACAAGCTGAAAAAAAAGGTGAAAAGATACCTGAAATAGTTTGTTTTGATAAACAAGAAGATTGGGGAGGATTATGGAATTACAGTTGGAGAACAGGTTCTGATCAATACGGTGACCCTGTACCTAATAGTATGTATCGATATCTTTGGTCAAATGGTCCTAAAGAATGTCTAGAGTTTGCAGATTATTCATTTGATGAACACTTTGGAAAACCAATTCCATCTTTTCCACCTAGAGAAGTATTGTACGATTATATTTTAGGTAGAGTTAAAAAAGGAAATTTAAAAGA
The DNA here is from genome assembly GCA_016778675.1 of Candidatus Pelagibacter sp. Lineage (GTDB taxonomy): Bacteria > Pseudomonadota > Alphaproteobacteria > Pelagibacterales > Pelagibacteraceae > Pelagibacter. The sequence goes on from JADHPA010000023.1 coordinate 7,382, forward strand.
TAAAGTCAAATTTAATACGTCTGTTACCAATGTTTTTTATAATGGTAAAAGTTTTGAAGTTTCTTATCGAGACAAGATAAATAATAAAATTTTAAAAGATAAATTTGATTATGTGATTGTGTCAACGGGTCATTTTTCAGTCCCATTCATTCCAGAATATCCAGGAATGAAATCATTTCCTGGAAGAATAATGCATTCTCATGACTTTAGAGATGCAGAAGAATTCAGAGGAAAAAATGTTGTTGTCTTGGGAAGTAGTTATTCTGCTGAAGATGTTGCTCTTCAGTGTCATAAATATGGAGCAAAAAGTGTAACCATAGGCTACAGACATAATCCAATGGGATTTAAGTGGCCTAAAGGAATGAAGGAAGTTTTTCACTTAGATAGACTTGAGGGCAATAAAGCAATTTTTAAGGACGGTCATGAACAAGAAACAGATGCTGTTATTCTTTGCACTGGCTATCTTCACCATTTCCCTTTTTTATCTGAAGATCTTAAACTTAAAACTAGCAATAGATTGTATCCACCAAAATTATATAAAGGTGTTGTTTGGCAAAATAATCACAAACTAATGTATTTAGGTATGCAAGATCAGTTTCATACTTTCAATATGTTTGATTGTCAGGCTTGGTATGCGCGAGATGTTATAATGGGAAAAATAAAAATTCCAAATGACTCAGAAATTGAAACAGACATAAATAAATGGGTATCGATGGAAGAAAAATTAGAAAATCCAGATCAAATGATTGATTTTCAAACTGAATATACCAAAGAACTCCACTCTTTATCTGATTATCCTAAAATTGATTTTGAATTAATCAGAAAACATTTTAAAGAATGGGAACATCATAAAGTTGAAAATATTATGACTTATAGAAACAAATCTTTCTCTTCACCAGTAACGGGTTCTGTTGGACCAATTCATCATACACCATGGGAAACTGCAATGGACGACTCTTTGAAAGTTTTTTTAGATCAAAAAAAATAAGTATTTGATGTTTAATTTATATGATATTTGTAAAAAACCTTAAATCTGTTTCTGATCAAGATTGGACAACCACGGATAAATACCCGGGAGTGAGATGGAAATTTTTAATTGATAAAGATTTTGATGGGAGTTCTGGACTATCACTTGGTTATGCTGAAATAGCACCGGGAGGTGATTTAACTCTTCACTATCATTCTCCTGATGAAATATATGTGATTACAAATGGCGAAGGTATATTAAATAAATCAGGTGATTTAGAAAAAATCAAAAAAGGTGACGTTGTATATATTGGTGGAAATGAAAAACACGCTTTAAAAAATAATGGAAAAGAAACTTTAGAATTTTATTGGATTTTTCCAACAGATCGTTTTTCAGAGGTTAAATATCTAAGCTAACTTAACCCAAGGTGTTTCTTTCGCTGATCAACCCAAGTTCTAATTAAGTTATCAAATATCAAGCCAATAAAGGCAACGCAGAGTCCTAGTGTTAATCCTATACCCGCTCCATTTTTGTCCGACAAAGCCTTAAGAATATATTGACCTAAATCTTCTGTTCCAATAAATGCACCGATAATCACCATGAATAGAGCAAATACTATTGTTTGATTTAAACCAAGCATCATATGAGGAAATGCTAAAGGAAATTCTATTTTGAATAATCTTTGAAATTTTGTTACACCCGACATTGTTGCTGCATCATGTAAGGCTGCAGGAACACTTCTTAATCCCTCAATGGTATATCTTGTTGCAGGAATAGTTGCGTAAACTATTACCGCAATTAATACCGACGTATCTGTTATTCCAAAAAGCATCATTACAGGTATTAAATATACAAATGATGGAAATGTTTGAAAAATATCACAAACACCCAACATAAAACTTGCTGAATTTTTATTTTGAAAACACAAAGTGCCAACCGTAAATCCAATTATACAAGATATGACAACTCCAAAAGTTGCCATGTAAGTTGTAACTAAAGCTCTATCCCACCATGGACTTAATGCTATAAATAATGTTAATCCACAAACAATTAAAGCAGAACGAATGCCACCTATTATATATCCCGCACCAACAACCAAAACTAATGTAGCTACAGCAGGCATTCTTAAATATAAAGCACGCATCGGCTGAAGCACATCTACAATTAACCAAGTATTAAATGCTTTTATATATACGAAGAACGTATCAAAAATCCAATCAACACCTTTGTTCCAAAAATCAGCTGTCGATATTCCTTTGTTGTGTGGAATTTCAAAAAGATAATTAAAACCTTCTTTAAAGTAAAAAGATCCAGTGTATGCAAATACAATCCCTAATATTATAGCTACAACAAAAAAGAATATATTTTTATGACGTTGAAAAAAAGTTAAGTTTCCAAAATAATCAATTTGTTTATTAGCCCAAGCTAAAGACATTTTGTCTAACAAGATTGCAATCAGGCTTATACATAATCCAGCTTCTAAGGCTAATCCTATGTTTAACTGATTTAAAGCTAGTAATAAATTAAATCCTAAACCTTTTGCTCCTATAAAGGCTGAAATAACAGCCATAGAAAAACACACCATGATAACCTGGTTAACTCCAATTAATATATCTCTTCTGGCTGTTGGAATTAATACTTTAGACATCAGTTGCCAATTACTACATCCACTCATTTTACCTGCTTCAATAACCTCTGGGGATATACCTCTAAGACCCAATAAAGTTAGTAGTATCATTGGCGGTACTGCAACAACCATAGTTATAATTACAGCCGCATGATCACCTACTCCAAAAAGAACGATTGCTGGAACTAAAACTGCGTATTGAGGCATAGTCTGCATTACCAAAAGTATTGGATATAAAGCTTTCTCAACTCGTTTACTTTTAAATGCTGCAATCCCTAGGCCCAAACCAAAAATAAATGATAAAGGTGCTGCAACTAATATAAAAGAGAGAGTTTGCATCGAAGGTTTCCATTGACCAAAAATGGAAATATAAATCATGACTAAAGCAGCAAATAACGCAAGACCCTTACCACTAAGTTTATAAGCTAAAATTGTTGCCCCTGCTGCCACGATTGTCCATGGTAACCCTGGTAATTCTGCCCAAGGATTAGCATCAATCCAGTCCCAACTAGAAAATGCAACAATAGTATTAAGCCCACCTAACAAAAACTCTCTTATTAGCTCAATAAGAAAAGTCATAAAAGAAGTTAAATTTCTAGTGATTTGCAGCACTAAGGGTCGAGTTTTAAACTCTTGAGTATCTTCATTCCAAAACTCCATTGGCATCCACTCATTCATTAAGAAAAATAAAGAGTCATTTATCCAAATAGGAAGCCACCCTAGAAGTGGTGGTAATCTCCAAAAAACATCAAAGGCATAATATCTTACCTCTTTACCAAATAGGACGTATGAACTTTGGTTAGGATCTTTAATAAATTCTGCTTGTCCTCTAATAAAGTTATATGTTTCGGGAACATCAATAGCAAAACATAGTGCAAAAAATACAATTAATAAAAATAACCACTGAAATAATTTGGGATATTTTTTAATAAATTCCATATTTTAATTGTTATTTTTACGTCCTCCAAAAACTGTATTAATTATTTTTGATGGATTAATAGAACCTACAATTTGATTGTTTTCATCTACTACAGATACTGTTTTTTCTTGAGTTAGAATTTTTTCTGCTACATTTTCAATAATTTCATCTTTTGAAACTTTTAAATCACTTAAATTTTCTTTTGTAATTACGTCCATTACATCTTCAATTAGCAGAACTTTTTCTCTAGGGACTTCTTCAGTAAATTTTCTTACATATTCTGTTGCGGGATTTAAAACAATATTGGCTGGTGTGTCTAATTGTTCAATAATACCGTCTTTCATAATGGCAATTCGATCGGCTAGTTTTAAAGCTTCATCAAAATCATGGGTAATAAACATTATTGTTTTTTGTAATTTTCCTTGAAGTCTTAAAAACTCGTCTTGCATTTCTTTTCTTATTAATGGATCTAACGCCGAAAAAGGTTCATCTAAAAACCATATGTCTGGTTCAACAGCTAATGATCTGGCGATACCTACTCTTTGTTGTTGACCTCCTGAGAGTTCTCTTGGAAAATAGTTTTCTCTTCCATCAAGACCAACTAATTTTACCATTTCCATTGCTTTACTAATACTATCTTCAGTTTTAATTCCTTTAATTTGAAGTGGAAAAGCAATGTTCTCTACAACTGTTTTATGAGGTAATAGAGCAAAACTTTGAAAAACCATTCCCATTTTATTTCGTCTTAGATCAATTAGCTCTTTATTGTTTAGTTGAAGTAAATCTTGCCCTTCAATAAAAATTTTTCCACTTGTTGCATCTGTTAATCTAGAAATACATCTTAATAAAGTTGATTTACCTGAACCAGATAAACCCATTACAACTAACATTTCTCCTTTTGAAACTTCAAAAGAAGCATTATTAACGCCTACAATACATCCATTATCTTGAAAAGTTTTTGCATCTACATTGCCACTAGATTCATGAAGCATTTTTTTGGCATTTTCTCCAAAAATTTTATAAACGCCTTCACATTTGATTATTGGATCGGACATAGCTTGTAATTAAGTTATACGAAATTAAGATAAATTAAAATCGATATAATTATTTTTTTCCTCCTTAAAAATTTTTTATATAATAAACTCTTGTATCAATTCCTGTGCTTAAAAAACTTAAAGCTTCACCACTAACAGTAATTGTTTCGCTAACACCAACGTTTTCTCCACTCACTACAAATCCTGCAAAACATTTATTCTTTTCTTTGTCCCATTTTACAAATGTGTCACTTATTTGATTACCATTCATTGTGTAAAGCTCATGTGCTCTAAAATTTAGAAAATTGGCTCCCATTATTGCACGTTGTGGAATAAGTTTTGTAGCATTACAAACCTTTTCATACACTTCATCAGTTAATCTAAAATGATCAGTTCCATCAAAAGATACTAAAATTCCTGAGGGCAGACTTGAGATTAATTTATCTAGTTTTCTTGCTTCAGCAATTCTCTCTTCTTCAATTTTCATTTTTGCAACAAGCTCGTCTCCTTCTCCAAAAATGTTATTCAAGATAGCAAAAAATAAAATTACAATTATCATCACGAGTGTCAAACCAGCAAATTCTTTAATACTACCTGGTAACTCTTTTATTTTATGTAAATAATTTTCTTTTAACATTACTCTTGTAACTTTCCATTAACCCATGTTCCTGATTTTTGTTTTCCATCAGACCAAGTAAAAGTACCTTGGCCGTTCATAAAACCTTTTTTCCATTCACCTTCATATGTTGAGCCATCAGGAAAACTTAGAGTGCCTATGCCACTCCACTCACTATTTTTAAATTCTCCTTTATAAATATATCCATTTGGCCAGGTTTCAGTTCCTTGACCATGTTTTTTGGTTCCAACCCACTCACCTTCATAAGTTGTTTTGTCAGTGTAAATCCATTTTCCATAACCATTTTCACAATTTCCTTCTTTACAGCCCGTACTTCTAGCAAA
>JADHPA010000024.1 GCA_016778675.1 Candidatus Pelagibacter sp.
TGCTATATAACCTGGCATACAAGTTATAATCTCTAAATACTTTATGATTTTTTTCACTACATTATAAAATTAAACTCCCACCCTAATTTTAATATTTAGGATGAGAGTTGCATAGCTGTTATATTGCTTTAAAATTAACGAACTTTAACGTTTCTGTATTTGCCAGAATCTTTCCATCTAGCAAAATAAGCATTTTGATGATCAAGAATTTTCTTGAAATATGCATTATCTTTAGCAACACCCGCTGCCCACTTTAAGCCCGCTTCTCTACCAGCATATTGAACTTCTGCATTAAGCTCTATTATTTCATTTCCCTTTGATTTGAAATATTCTAAAGCTTTTGCATCCTCATCACCAATAGTTAACCAAGAGTCCATTGTTGTTATAAACGCAGCATCTTTGACTATCTGCTTATCTGTATCAGATAGTTTTCCCCATGCTTTTTTGTTAATAACCAACTCAAATGGAGCAGTAGGTTGATGTACGCCTGGAATTATTACATATTTAGTAACTTTATCAAATCCTGGTGACATATTTTCCCAAAGTGTTCCCCACTCTGTTGCATCAATCGTGCCTCTTTCTAATGCTGTGTATACTTCACCACCTGGCATTGTAACAGGTGAAGCTCCCATACCTTTAGATATTTCAAGCCATGCCCCAGCAGTTCTTAACTTAAGTCCATTTAAATCTTTTAAAGTTTTAACTGGTTTTCTTGAGTGCAGAAAAACTTCAGCTGTTCTTACAAATAAAGGCATTGATATTAAACCAAATTTTTGATCTCTAAATTCAGCTTGAAGTTCAACTCCACCTCCTCTGTATAACCAATGAAGCATCTTTTCTGTATCACTGGACCCCGCATAACCTCCAAATAAAACCGCAGTTTTATCTTTTCCCCAGTCATATCCCATCCATGTATGACCCATATCAGCAACGCCATTTTTAACAGTTTCTGAAACTTTTAGGCCAGGACCCAAGGTGCCTGCAGGAAATACTTCAATTTCAATTCTTCCATTTGAAAGTTTAGACACATTATTTGCAAATGCTTTTGCACCAATTTCCATTAATGGTCCACCACCCCAACTAGCTGCCATCTTAAATTTGTGCTTATCAGCAGCAAAAGTATTTGTAGCAAAAACTAATGATAGTGTAATAGCTCCAAATAATATCTTTTTGATTGTGTTTATCATTATTTTTCCTTTCTCTCTCTGTTTGTTTAATGAGATAAGTATGCACTTTAAAAAAAATTGTGTCAACAGCTGATATATCAGAGATATATGTGAAAAGAGTTAAAGTTGTTTTCTTTTTTCTACTTGAGATAGAAACTCTTCGTACTCTTTATCTGTAACAGAATAAGTGTGCTCATCGTCTGGAAATTTACCACTTTTAACTTCGTCCACATATTTCTTTAATCCTTCAACAGCAACTTCAGTTAGGTTAGCATATCTCTTAGTAAATTTAGGTTTAAAATCAGTAAATACTCCTAATAAATCATAAGATAGAAGTATTTGTCCATCTGTACCATTGCCAGCACCAATTCCTATAGTTGGTATTTCTAACTGTTCAGAAATTACTTTTGCAATTTTTCCAGGTACTGCCTCAAACTCTAACATAAAACATCCAGCATCTTGAATTGCTAATGCATCTTCTAAAATTTTCATTGCTCCTTTTGCCGTTTTACCCTGAAGCTTAAATCCACCAAACATTGCAATCGTATGAGGCGTTAAACCAATATGTGATGCTGTTGGTATACCAGCATCAACTAGCGCTTTTAAAATGTGTGCTTGCGCTTTACCACCTTGAGGTTTTACAGCATCACAGTCTGCTTCTTGCATAAATCGTGTTGCATTCTTTAATGCATTATTTACAGTGTTATAACTTTGATAAGGCATGCACCCTAAAACAAAAGTATTTGGAGCACCCTTTCTTACTGCTAATGCGTGCATAACCATCATTTCCATTGTCGCTGGTATAGTACTTTTATGACCATGAGCTACCATTGCTAATGAGTCTCCAACCACACAAACATCAGCACCTGCAGCTTCCGCCCATCTAGCTGACGTATAGTCTGGCACAGAAGTATAAACCATTTTTTCTCCAGATGTTTTGGAGTTTTTTATTTCTTGAATGGTTCTCTTTTCTTTTTTAAAATCTGTCATGTTGATATATGAGTAATATATTTCTATTTAGTGTATAAAATTATTTTAAAGACATTTTGTCAAGTAATAATCATTTGATTAACATATCAAATATATTGAATCTTTCTGTGATAGGTATAAAAATTATAAATTAATTATATATGAGCAAAACATTAGCTGAAAAACTTTACTCAATTATTGAAGAAAAAATTGTTAAATTGGAGTTTAAACCTGGAGCTTTCTTAACTGAAAGTTTTTTAGAAAAAGATTTGAAGTGTGGAAGAACTCCAATAAGAGAAGCTATACAAAGACTATCAAGAGAAGGTTTGGTTAAGGTGTTACCAAGAAAAGGTCTTTTAGTTACAGAAATTAATATTAATGATCAGTTAAATTTGATTCAAGTAAGAAGAGAAATTGAAAGATTAATGGCAAAATTATCTGCTAAAAATTCATCATTTTCTCAAAAAAAAAAATTTAAAGAAATATCACTCTCTATGAAGTCGTGTAAAAAAACTGATAATACTAAATTTATAAAATTAGATAGAGAAATGAATGAACTATTATCACAATCTTGTGATAATGAATTTGTAAGAAGATCTATTAGAATTGTAGGTGGTCTATCAAGAAGATTTTGGTTCTACAGAAATAAAGGGATACTAGATGATTTACCAACTATGGCAAAATTACACTCTAAAGTTTGTGACGCAATATCTGTTGGTAATATTAAATTAGCACAGCAACAATCAGATAATTTAATGGATTATATAGAAAAATTTACAAAAGACTCTGTACAGCTTTAATTTATATCCAGTAAGGTGGGAAACATTTTACCAGATAAATCATCCCCATTTGTATAACCATTATTTTCCATAATAGCTCTTTCTTCTCTTGCCCAATCACCTCTATAAATAATTTTAGAATTTTCTTTTGCCATTCTTAATGTGTATCTATGAACATCTTTTTTAGGTGTAACAGTATTTAACCCTCCATGTAGAGTTCTAATATCAAAATAAATACAGTCACCAACTTCTAGGTCCCATTGTAAAAATTCATATTCATTTTTGTTTTCTAATATATTTGGAGTTAATTCATATTTTTTTCCATTAACAATTCCAGCTTCACCATCAACTTGGTGGCCATCATTAAATCTAGTTCTTAAGAATAATCTGTCCCATAAATGAGACCCTTTAACCCAAGCAATACCATCTTCTTTTTTTACAGACTCAAGTGGTATCCATAATACACACATTGATCCTTCAAAATCAAAATATGAAATGTCGTGATGAAAAGGTGGAGATGATTTTGAACCTGCTTCTCTAAAAAACCAATTATCCATCACTAAATTAACTTTTTTAGCTTCTAAAAGTTCTGCAGCAATTTTTGGTGTTGGTGAATTGAAAACAAAATCTTTAAATTCTTCATGCAAATCCCAAGTCCAAAAATCTTCATAATATCCAGGTAAATTTTTATCTTTTGTATGATTTACAAACCTTGGGCTTGGGTTTTTTTTACCTTTTTTAATTCCTTCTTTTAACTTTTCAATCCACACGTTATTGAATTTACCTTTAATTAGAACGGCTCCATCTTTTTTAAATTGTTCTATTTCAGTATTGTTGATAATTTTACTCATATATTAATACTACAATATAATATAATAAGAATTAGATGAATACACTTACTGATACTTTTGGAAGAAAATTTCCCTACATAAGGTTGTCTATTACTGATGTATGTAATTATAAATGCTCTTATTGCTTGCCTCAAGGTTATAAAAAAACACCTGGAGACACGAGAAGCTTTATGTCTGCCGAAGAAATATCCAGATTAACAAAAGCATTATCTGAATTAGGTGTTTGTAAAATTAGATTAACTGGTGGAGAGCCAACAGTTAGAAAAGATTTTTTTGATATCCTTAAAGATATGAAACAAAATTCAAATATTCCCAAAGTAACAATGACGACTAATGGTTATCGTTTGGACAAAATTGCAGAACAATTATTTGAAGCTGGCTTAGATGGAATAAATATTAGTATAGACAGTTTAAATAGAAAAACTTTTAAAAAACTAACAGGACATGATAGGCTTGAAGAAATTTTAGAAGGCATAAAGACTTTACAAAAATTAAATTTTAAAAATATCAAAATTAATGCTGTTTTACTTAAGGGTGTTAATGATAACCCTGATGAGTTTAATAAATTTGGAAATTTTATTAAAAATAACAAAATTGACTTTAGATTTATAGAATTGATGCAAACTGGTGATAATTTTGAATATTTTAAGAAAAATCATGTTTCTTCTAATTTATTCAAAGATTATTTAGAGAAAAATAATTGGATCCCTCAAACTTATGGGAAAGACGCAGGCCCTTCATTAAATTTTATACATCCAGAATTTAAAGGTAAATTTGGATTAATTGCTCCTTACACTAAAGATTTTTGTCAAACATGTAACAGATTGCGAATTACTTCAAGAGGTGATTTGAGATTATGTTTGTTTGGTAATACTGGAATTAGTATTAGACATTTACTGCAAGACGATGCTCAAAAAGATGAACTTGTAAATCTTATTATAAATCAATTGCATCTTAAAAAAGAGTCACATTATTTAGAATTAGGTGATACTGGAATTACTCCTAATTTATCAAGTACCGGGGGATAAATGAAAAACTTAAAAATTATAAATGAAGAAAATTTAAAAGATTGGGCAAAAGAAATTTTTCAAAAAAACTCTTTTAATATGGTTGATGTTTCATCTAAAAAAGAAACATTCCGTAGAGCTTTGGCTTCTGGAAAAATTTATGTTGGAAAAGAAGTTTTTAATTTAATTAAAGATAAAAAAATGCCCAAAGGTGATCCAATTACTTTAGCTGAGGTATCAGCTGTACTAGGTGTTAAAAAAACTAGTGAATTAATTCCTTTATGTCACCCTCTTCCAATTGATCACACTGCTACCAAAATAATTTTGAATGAAGTTGATAGCTCATTGGAAGTTTTTTGTGTTGTGTCAGCGGTAGCTAAAACAGGTGTTGAGATGGAAGCAATCATGGGAGTTAATGCTGCATTAATAACTATTTATGATTTAAGTAAAATAGTAAATCCTCATCTTAAAATTGATAATGTTAAGTTATTAATTAAAGAAGGTGGAAAAAGTGGATTATGGACTAATCCAGATGGATTACCTGAATTTCTTAAAAATATTTTTTGATATTTAATGTCTGTTTATTTAAGTTCTCAAAAAATTATCAAAGATTGGATTGATTATAACGATCATATGAATGTTTCATATTATCTTTTAATGTTTGATAAATATGGTGCTGATACTCTAAATAATATCTTTAAAATGGGTGAACACTCTGCAAAGACAACTAAGAAAAGTACAATGATTGTAGAGTCTCATATAACTTACAATCAAGAACTCCAACTAAATGATGAAGTTGATATTAATTGTGTTTTTTTTGATCATGATAAAAAAAGACTTCAATATAAAATGGAAATGATACATAAAGAAAAAAAATTCCTAGCCTCAACAATTGAAATTCTAGCTTTATATGTAGATCTTAATGAAAGAAAAGTTGCTGAATTTGAGGAAGAAAAAGTAAAGATTATGGATGACTTTATTAATAAAAATAAATCTGAATTTAAAGATAAAGACTTAAAATTTTCATCTAAATTAAAAAAATGAAAATTAAATTAGAATTATTTGGAGCTAGTAGAGATTTTAGTGATAAAGATCACTTAGAATTAAATATTAAAGATAAAGCTTCAATAGATGATTTAAGGAATGAAATTATCAAATATATAGACAAAAATTTTCAAGGTAACGAAGACTTCATTAAAGTTGTAAAATCTTCTGCTTTTTGTTCTGAAAATAATGAAATAATTAGCGACAATTATAAAATCACAAAAAATCAAAATATTGGTATTATACCACCTATCGGAGGAGGTTAATGCTTCATACAAAAATAGTAGATTATAAAAAAGATAAAATACTAACTTCAAATGCTGAAAAATTTATTAAAGATTCTATGTTTGGAGCATCAATTTATTTTTTAGGTACTGTAAGAAGTATTAATGATAATAAAAAAGTTATTGGAATTACTTATGATAGCCATGACAAAATGGTGATCAAAAGTTTTGAAGAAATTTACAATGAAGCAGATCAAAAACTTGATATTAAAGATAAAGCTGTATTTATTGAACATGCAAAAGGTCATCTAAAATTAGGTGAAATAAGTATTATTATCGCAGTTGCTTGCAAACATCGTGGTCAAGCTTATGTACTTTCAAGATATATAATTGAAGAAATTAAAAAAAGATCTCCAATTTGGAAAAAAGAACATTATGAAAATAAAGAAAGTGAATGGTTAAAAGGAAATCCTATTGCTAATGAAAAAGTTTAAATATTCAGAGATAACTTCAGAAAAAATTTATAACAAAAGAAGATCTTTTATAAAGTCTATGGGTTATGGTTTGAGTGCACTTACCTTTAGTTCAGTTCCACTAATTAATGCTAAAGCAAATAATTTAAATGAGCCAACTAGTTATAAAGATATAACTACATATAACAATTTCTATGAATTTGGTACTGGCAAAGGTGATCCCCATAGACGAGCAAAAAATTTTACTACAAGACCCTGGACTGTTAAAATTGAAGGTGAAGTTGAAAAGTCAATTGAACTTCCAATTGAGGAAATTTTAGATATCAAATCTGAAGAGAGAATCCTAAAACTTCGATGTGTCGAAGGTTGGTCTATGGTAATTCCTTGGTTGGGCTTTTCATTAAGTGAACTACTTAACAAAGTTCAGATTAAATCAAATGCAAAGTTTGTAGAATTTGAAACAGTTTATAATCCAGAAGAGATGGTTGGACAGAGATATCCTGTTTTAAACTGGCCGTATATTGAAGGTTTGAGATTAGATGAAGCAATGCACCCTCTAACAACTGTTGTTACTGGTTTGTACGGCAAGTCACTACCTAATCAGAATGGTGCACCTTTAAGAATATTCATTCCGTGGAAGTATGGTTTTAAAAGTGCGAAATCCATTGTTAAAATCAGGTTAACGAAAAATATGCCTAATACTGCTTGGAAAAATGCTTCACCAAGAGAATATGGTTTTTACTCAAATGTAAATCCAGAAGTTGATCATCCAAGATGGTCTCAAGCAACTGAACGAGTAATTGGAGAAAGTATATTAGCTCCAAGAATAAAAACTTTAATGTTCAATGGTTATGGAGATGAGGTTGCTCATCTTTATAGTGGTATGGACCTTAAAAAAAATTATTAGATAAATTGAAAAATTATTTCAAGCCTGCTGTTTTCTTACTATCACTTTGGCCGATTTATATAATCACCTATCAATTAATTTATAATAAATTAGGTCCTGAGCCTGTTGATAGGATTATAAATCATTTTGGAGAATGGACTTTAATCTTTGTACTTTTAACTCTTTCAATGACACCTCTTAAGAAAATCACAAATTCCTTAGAGTGGATAAAATTTAGAAGGATGCTGGGTTTGTTTGCATTTTTTTATGCTTCGGTTCATATGCTTAGTTATGTTGGTCTAGATTATAGGTTTGATTTTGAACCATTAATTGATGATGTTTTGAAAAAAAAATTTATTTTTATAGGATTTTCTGCTTGGTTATTACTAATCCCTTTAGCGATAACTTCATCAGATAAAATGGTTAGAATTTTAAAAAAAAATTGGAAAAAACTACATAGATTAGTTTATGTAATTTCAATTTTTGGAGTTTTGCACTTTATCTGGTTATCAAAAACAATATTTTTTAAACCTTTAATATTTTTAATTATCTTAATTATTCTTCTTTTATTCAGAATAAATTTAAAGAAATTTAATTTATCGTAGTATCTTCGGGAATACAGATCTCAGATCTAGTTAAAAATCTTCTACCAGTACCATTATCTAGAGAAAACATTCCACCCATACCTTTAATACAATCAATAATTAAATCTGTATTTTTCCATGCTTCATGTTGGGTTTCACTAATATAAAAAGGGATGCCTCCAATTTTACCAATCAAAACATCTCTATCTGCCACTAAATATTCTTTTGCTGGATAGCACATTGGAGCGCTACCATCACAACATCCACCAGACTGATGGAACAATAAATCCTCACCATGAGTCTTTTTAAGATCTTCAATTAATTCTAAAGCTAAAGGTGTTGCTGAAACTTTCATAGTTTTATGGCCCGTAATTTAATACGGACCATTATAATATATCTGTTAAAAGAAACCTAATTTATTTTCTGCATAAGACACGTGTAGATTTTTATTTTGTCTATAGTGACTAAGCATCATTTTGTGCGTTTCTCTTCCTACTCCAGATTGTTTGTAACCACCAAACGGTGAGTGAGCTGGATAAGCATGATAACAGTTTGTCCAAACTATACCTGCTTGAATCCCTCTACCCATTCTGTATGCAATGTTTCCATTTCTAGTCCAAACACCAGCACCAAGTCCATAAAGTGTATCATTAGCAATTTCTAATGCTTCTGCTTCATCTTTAAACTTAGTAACCGAAACAACAGGACCAAAAATTTCTTCCTGGAAGATTCTCATACTATTGTTACCTTCAAAAATAGTTGGCTGGATATAATTTCCATTTTCTAGCCCACTATTTAATTTTGCAACATCTCCACCACATAGAACTTTGGCACCCTCTTTCTTACCTAAATCTAGATAAGATTTTATTTTTTCCATTTGTTCTACTGATGCTTGAGCACCAATCATAGTTTCCATTTTTAAAGGATTATCTTGTACAACTGCTTTTGTTCTAGCTATAACTTTTTCCATGAATTTATCATAAATAGATTCTTGGACCAAAGCTCTACTTGGACAGGTACAAACTTCACCTTGATTTAAATTGAACATCACAAAACCTTCAACACATTTGTCTAAAAATGCATCATCTTTATCCATGATATCTTCAAAGAAAACGTTTGGAGATTTTCCACCTAATTCTAAAGTTATTGGAATTAAGTTTTGCGCAGCATATTGCATGATTAAACGTCCAGTTGTTGTTTCACCAGTAAATGCAATTTTGGCTATTCTATTAGAAGAAGCTAAAGGCTTACCAGCTTCAAGACCAAAACCACTGACGATATTAACGACACCTGGTGGTAATAGATCTCCAATAAGTTCCATCATAAGCATTATCGATGCTGGTGTTTGTTCAGCTGGTTTTAAAACTGAGCAATTTCCTGCAGCAAGAGCTGGTGCAAGCTTCCAAGTTGCCATCAATAATGGAAAATTCCATGGAACTATTTGTCCTACAACACCTAATGGTTCAGGTATATTGTATGAATATTGAGAATTACTTATCTCGGCAACAGAACCTTCTTCGGCTCTAATTACACCAGCAAAGTATCTCCAATGATCGACAACAAGTGGTAAATCTGCTGCCATACATTCTCTGATTGGTTTTCCATTATCTAAACATTCAGCAGCTGCTAAAAGATTTAGATTTTTTTCTAGAACATCAGCAATCTTGTTCATTATATTTGATCGCGTTGTAATGTCAGTTTTACCCCATTCTACAAAAGCAGCATGTGCTGCATCTAGTGCTGCTTCAACATCCTTTGCATCTGATCTAGCCATTTGACAAATAACTTCATTGTTAATTGGACTTACATTGTCAAAATATTTTCCTGACTTAGGTTCAACAAATTTTCCACCTATATAATTTCCATATTTTTTCTTGAATGGAAAAGGTACTTTTAAATGTGACGTATCTAAAGATTGAGACACGCTACCTTTTACTGTTTCTGTACTCATTTTTACTCTCCCTCTATTATTGTTATTCTTAACTCTATTTTTTTTAATTGGCTTTAATAACTTCTTTTTAGTCGCACCTTTTTTAACTTTTTTAATAATCTTAGATTTTTTTTTAACTTTAGGTTTTGACTTTTTGACTGTTTTTTTTCTTTTACCAGCCATCTTTTTTTTAATAGCCATTAAATTATATAAACAAAAAACGATTATAATATCTATATTTTAAAAATTAATTTTTCTACTTTAGATTGAATTTAACCCACATCTTGTGCTTAATTAAAATGTGTCTAATATTTTATTTATGACTGAAGATAAAAAACAAGAATTACAATCAGCTACTTTTGAGAGACTACTTAAGCATTTAAATGAGAGAAAAGATGTTCAAAATATAGATATTATGAACCTTGCTGGTTTTTGTAGAAACTGTTTATCAAAATGGTATCGAGAAGAAGCTGAGAAAAGAGGTGTTGAAATTTCAGACCTAGATGCACGTGAGCATGTGTATGGTATGCCTTATTCTGAGTGGAAAGAAAAATATCAAAAATAACTACTATTTAATTTAAATTATTTTTATTAAATCTTCATATTCAATAATATTCATAAATTCTTTATGTTTGTAAAAATAATCTTCAAAATCAATTTTAGAAAAGTTTTGACTATCCAATTTTAAAGGACTTTTGTTTTTTCTATTAAAGATTACGCCTATTCCAAAATCAGCGTAACAAGTGTATGTATCGATATTTTCTTTTGTTCTACACTCTACTACTGCCTTCCAAACATCTCCATTCCAAGTTATTTGACATCTGGGCACAGCTTGTTCAAAATAATTATTTGGTAAACAGTCATGAAGTAAAATTATTCCATTTGAGTTTAGTGCTTTAAGTGAGTTTTCAATATCTCTTTTAACCTGTGAATAATAATGAAGTCCATCTATAAAAATACAATCAAATTTTTCTTTATTATCTTTAAAAAACTCATCACTAGTTTTTCTAATTGTTCCACCAGAAACAGGATCTACTCCTACTTTTTTATCACATTTGATATTTTTAAATAATTCATCATGAAAGGTTCCTATTTCTAAATAAGAGTTATATTTTTTTGTTTCAATTATTTTTTGTACAACTGTTTGCCTATTCGGTTTATCTGAAAAATCAAAACCAATATTGCCTAGTTTTTTATCTCTAAAATACTTTTCAATAAAATAATTCAATTTTAAAATATTTCTACTTCCTTGTAAGCGTATATATTTCTTTTTTATAAAATTTTTTATGTTCATTAGATTGTTTTATATATTACTTCTCTTTTAGCCTTGGAAACAACTCTACAAAATTACAAGGTTTATGATTTACATCTAACTGGTGTTTTAAAATTCCATCCCAGGCATCCGTGACCCCACCTGAAGATCCTGGTAAAGCAAACACATACTTACCGTTAGCCAGTACAGCACAAGCTCTAGATTGAATGGTAGATGTACCAACTGTTTTTAAACTTATCGTTCTAAACACCTCTCCAAAACCTGGAATATGTTTGTCAGCTATCTCGTTTATTGCATCTGGTGTAATATCTCGACCCGTAAGTCCAGTGCCACCTGTTGTAATTACAACGTCTATTTCAGATTGATTAATCCAATCTTTAAGGATTTTAATAATGTCTTCTTTATTATCTTTACAAATTTTTCTATCTACTAATTTATGTTTAGCCTCCTCTATTTTTTTTACTAAGATCGCACCTGACTTATCATTCTCAAAAGTTCTGGTGTCCGTAACAGTTAAAAGTGCTATATTTACAATCATAAATTTAAAATAATTATTATGATTATATTATCATTTTTATTTCTTCTAACAGCAACTTTATATTCAAGTGTTGGCTTTGGTGGTGGCTCTACCTATCTAGCCCTTCTATTAATTTGGGATATTCCTTACTTGATCTTTCCTGTAATTGCTCTCTTTTGTAATATTATTGTCGTATCAGGAAATTGTATAAATTATATTAAAGCTGGAAATATCAATTTTAAGATCCTTACCCCATATTTGATATCATCTGTGCCACTTGCATTCATAGGAGGATCTTTATCAGTAGATAAAGAAATTTTTGAAATTTTACTTTTTTTAGTCTTAGCACTAGCAGGAGTTCTACTTCTCATGAAATTTCAATCTTTTGATCAAAAAATTGAAGTTTATAACAAGATACCAAAAATATTATCGCTATTCATTGGTGCATCTATTGGATTTGTGTCTGGTGTAGTTGGAATTGGTGGTGGAATTTTCTTAAGCCCTATATTGTTATTAATTAGAGTAGATAAAGCAAAAAACATTGCAACAGCAGCATCATTATTCATACTGATTAATTCTTTATCAGGACTTGCTGGCCAATTTACAAAGGCATCAACAATAAATGGAATTTATGATTATTGGCCATTATTTCTGTTTGTTTTAATAGGCGGCCAGCTTGGAAACTATTTAAATCTTAAAATTTTTCCTGCAAGAATATTAGCTCTAGTGACATCGGGACTTGTCATATTTGTTGCTATTCGAATGGGACTGAAGTTGTTTGCATAACAGAAGTATTGAATTATTATAGAAAGATTATGAAAACATTTAGAGCATTTGGACCCACTATAGGAAAAACAAAGTTATCCAAAAAAATTATTACTATATTAAATAATCACATTGATAAGTCTCAATTATCTAAAAAAAATGATTATAGCCCTAAACTTGCAAGTCAAATAAAGAATGAAATTAAGATACCCAAAACGTTAATTAATAAAAGTTTGTCTAAAGAATTAATAAAAAATATTAGGGTTTACCTTGATAAGTCAGGTGTTAAAAAAAT
>JADHPA010000002.1 GCA_016778675.1 Candidatus Pelagibacter sp.
TTATATAAGTGATAGTTGCCACCTAAAATTCCATCACCAGGATGCATCAATTCAATTCTCATTAATACTGAAAAAGCTGTACCAATAATTCCTGCAACAATTGCAAAAATTAAATACATTGTACCAATGTCTTTGTGGTTAGTTGAGTAAGCCCAACGTTTCCAACCTGTTGGCGTGTGGTGATCGTCGTGTGATGCTGTTTGTGTGTACATTATTATTTACTCGCTATTTTTTTATATTCATTTTCTGTAATTGGCTCTTTAGCAAATTTCATTTTTGCCTCTGTTAACCATATCGCATATTCTTCATCTGTCACAACTTTTACTGTAATAGGCATAAAAGCATGCTCTATTCCACAAAGTTCAGAACATTGACCGTAGTACGTTCCAACTTTTTCAGCTTTAAACCAAGTTTCATTAATTCTTCCAGGAACAGCATCTCTCTTAACCCCAAATGACGGTAATGCCCAAGCATGCAAAACATCATTAGCTGTAATTAAAACTTTAACCACTTTATTAACTGGAACGATAACTTCATTATCAACAGTTAGTAATCTTGGTTGGTTTTCTTTTAGGTCTTCATCTTTGATCATATATGATTCAAAAATAATATTTTCATCAGGGTACTCATATCCCCAGTACCACTGGTAACCTACAGCTTTAATTGTTAGGTCAGCTTTTGGAATCGTATCTTGTTTATATAAAATTTTAAATGATGGAACAGCCATCACTATTAAAATTAAACATGGAATTAATGTCCATAAAACTTCCACAGCAACATTATGAGTAGTTTTTGATGGGTTAGGATTGTTTGACGCTCTAAACCTTATACAAACGTAAATCATTAGGAATAAAACAAAAACGCTAATAGCAATAATTACAGGAAGAAGAATATTGTTATGAAAACTAACAATCTCAGTCATACTTTGAGAGGCTGAATCTTGAAAGCCTAGTTGCCAGTTTTTAGGCTGATCCGCCCAAGCACTAGTCATTAACATTGTAGCTATAATTGTTATTAAAAATTTTTTCATTTGTTACACACTATATAAAGTGTCTTTAAAAAAATTACACTTTAGTTTTCGCGACAAAATATCAATTAATTGCATAATTAACAATTGATAACGCTGAAATTACAGCAGTTTCTGACCTAAGTATATTGTCATTTATCTTAATTGGCTGAACCCCATCAAAACCAAGAATCTCCTTCCTTTCCTCTTCAGAAAAATCTCCTTCTGGACCAATAATTACACACGTTGGATTATGAGTTAATTTATTTAATCTTAATTTTTTATTTTCAGAGTTTAAATCTGTAAATATTAAATCCATTTTTTTTTCCTTTAAAAAATTTTGCAAAGATTGAGGATCTTCAACAAAAGGGACGTTAATACGATTAGATTGTTCAGCAGCTTCTATGATTATCTTTTCTAATCTATCTTTGTTAATTTTTCTTACAATTGTTCTGTCAAATATTATTGGAAGAAATTTTGTGACACCCAGTTCTGTTGCTTTTTGAATCATAAAATTAAAATAGTTTGATTTGATGGGTGAAAAAGCTAACCAAAATTCATTTAAAGTCTCTTTTTGTCTTAATTGTTTCGTTATATTAAATTCAACTATACTTTTTGAAATAGTTAAAATTTTTGCTTCCCACTCTCCATTGCTATTAAATAATGAAAAAATTTCACCCACTTCAATCCTCATAACTTTGTTTACGTAGTGAGATTGTGATTTATTAAGTTTAGCAGTTAAATTAAGTGATAAACTTTCTTTAAAAAATAATCTAATATTACTCATTAATATTAAGTTAAATTATGAAAAATATTAAAGCAATAATTTTTGATGCATATGGCACTTTATTTGATGTCAATTCAGCTGCAGAAAAATGTAAAGATAAAATTGGTGATAAATGGGAAGGCTTTGCTAATTATTGGCGAACTACTCAACTTGAATACACTTGGCTTAGAAGTCTAATGAATAGACATAAGGACTTTTGGCAAGTGACTGAAGATAGTTTGGTGAAATCTATGAAGGCTTACGAAATAGATTCATCAATGAGAAAAGAATTATTAAATCTTTATAAGGTTCTCTCACCTTTTCCTGAGGTACCTGAGGTTTTAAAAAGATTAAAAGAAAAAAATTATAAATTAGGTATTCTTTCAAATGGAACACCCTCTCTTCTTGATGAATTAGTTAAGAGTAATAATCTAGATAATATATTTGATGATATTTTTTCAATTGAAGAAGTTGGAATTTATAAACCAGACGCAAAAGTTTATGACTTGCCAATTAAAAAATACAAAATACAAAAAGAAGAAGTTGCATTTTTAAGTGCTAACACTTGGGATGTTTCTGGTGGTGGGAATTATGGTTACAGTTCTATTTGGGTAAATAGAAATAATAATATTTTTGATAATCTTGATTATAAACCTAAAGATGAAGTTAAAAACTTAAAACAATTACTTGATATTATTTAATTCTATTCTCTTCAAAATTCTTATTTAGTTTTACTGAAATAGTTCGAGTATTTTTTTTGTTCCATTCAGAAAAAGATTTTAAAATAGGCATAGCTGAAAGACCAAATTCAGTAAGTGAATACTCAACATTTGGAGGCATTATTTGAATAACTTTTCTACTAATTATACCATGAGCCTCTAACTCTTTAAGCTGCTTAGATAACATTTGTTGTGTAATAGTTTTTAATGCTTTTTTAAACTCACCAAATCTCATTTTTTTCTTTGTAGTAAACCAAACAAGATCCTAATTTTCCATTTACCTCCAAGAAAGTAGACGGCTCTTTCAGCTGGACAATCTATTAAATTTTTCATGGTATGATTTTATATACTGGTATGATTATATTGCCTTATTGCATTATTCATAACAAAGTATTAAATACAGTTCAATCAAATTGAAAGGTTAATAATGACAAAAGCACAAAGAGCAGGAGATGCACCGATTGCAGTAGAGGTTGAAAAAGATAAATCTTATTATTGGTGTGCTTGTGGAAAAAGTTCAAAACAACCATTATGTGATGGTTCTCACAAAGGCTCTGAATTTACTCCTCTAGCTTATAAAGCTGAAGAGACAAAAAAAGTTTTTTTTTGTACATGCAAAGCAACAAACAATCAGCCTCTTTGTGATGGCTCTCATAATAAGTAATTTAGAAAATGGCAAATATTGAAGTTGAAAAGATAATAGAACCAGTTTCAGCATCAGATGGTGCTGGTGTTAAATTAAAAAGAAGTATTGGTACTCACCTTATTGATTATCACGATCCTTTTTTAATGTTGGATGAGTTTGGTTCTGAAAATAAAGAAGATTACATTGGAGGCTTTCCTCCCCACCCTCACAGAGGAATTGAAACAGTAACGTATATGCTGGCTGGTGACTTTGAACATAAAGACAGTACAGGTGGTGAAGGAATAATGACAGCTGGAGATGTTCAGTGGATGAAAACTGGAAGTGGCATCATTCATTCAGAAATGCCCGCAATGAAAGAAGGTAAGCTTCATGGATTTCAATTATGGGTAAACATGCCTGCTAAATTGAAAATGACTAAGCCAGAGTATATTTACATTGATGCAGATAAAATGAGTACTCACAAGGATGATGATAAAACAGTTAAAGTAATTGCTGGAAAATTTGAGGATGCAGAAGGACCTGTTAAAGGTCATAATGTTGAACCTGTTTATTTTGATGTAGATTTAGAAAAAGGAAAAGAATTTAATTTTGATCTTCCCTCTACTCACAATTCATTAATTTATTTAGTTGAAGGTGAAATTAAAGTTGGTGATCAAGATCATGATACCGTTAAAGATTCTACTTTAATTATTTTGACTAGAGGAGAAAAATTAAAAGTTTTTAGCTTAACTAAAGCTAAGTTTTTATTGATATCTGGAAAACCAATTGGTGAGCCTATTGCTAGAGGGGGTCCATTTGTAATGAATACCAAAGCTGAGATCTTGCAAGCAGTTCAAGATTATCATAATGATACCTTTGTAAAATAATGAAAAAAATTCAAATAGAAAAATTTGGTAGTCCTGAAGTCTTAAAAGTTAAGGATATTGAAATTGGAAAACCAGGCGCAAAAGAAGTTTTGATAAAAAACTTATCAATTGGACTTAACTATATTGATGTTTATCACCGAACAGGTTTGTACCCTATTCCTTTACCAAGTGGAATTGGTCTTGAGGCATGTGGAGTAATTGAAGAAGTTGGTTCTGATGTTGATCTATTTAAAGTTGGTGATAGAGTTGCTCACTCTTCAATGCCAATTGGAAGTTATTCAGAAAAACAATTATTTCCCCAAGAAAAACTAGTTTTAGTTCCAGAAGGTATTTCAGATGAAATTGCATCTTGCATTATGCTTAAAGGAATAACTGCAGAATATTTATTACACAGAGCTTATCCAATTAAAAAAGGTGACAAAATATTATACCACGCAGCTGCTGGCGGTGTTGGCCAAATATTATGTCAGTGGGCTAATGCATTAGGAGCTGAAGTTATTGGAACTGTTGGCTCTAAAGAAAAAGAGGCTATTGCTAAAAAAAATGGATGTCATCATGTAATCAATTATACAGATACAAATTTTGTTGAAGAGGTAGAAAAAATTGCAGGTAAAAATGGAGTTGATGTTGTCTATGACGGTGTTGGTATTAAAACATTTGATGGATCAATTGAAACATTAAAAGTTAGAGGCATGATGGTCGCTTTTGGTAATGCATCAGGGTACGTTGATACTATAGATGTTAAAAAACATATTAATGCAAAAGGATTATTTTTTACTCGTCCCTCAATTGCTCATTACACAATGACGAGGGAAGAATTGGTTGAGTCTGCTAAAAAAGTTTTTGATGCAATCTTGTCTGGAAAATTTAAAGTTGAAATTTCAAAAAAATATGCTCTTGATGATGCAAAAAAGGCTCATGAAGAATTAGAAGCAAGACTATTAACTGGCCCTGCAGTTATTATTCCTAATTAATCTAAATCAACATTCATATCAGACATATGCAATTTTAATGCATTTGTTGATACTTGAATTTCTCTCATAAAAACAATAATTGAAATCATCATCGATAAACAGCATGACCCAAAGATTATTCTTGCAGCAAAAATCTCATTTAGGTAAAGAGCAAAGACAGTCAGCATATTAAATAAGAAACCAAATGCAGCAAACATAATAGTCCACTTTAAAAGAACAATTCTTCCATTTAAATTTATAAACTGTTTTTTCCACTCAGGAGGAATATGATTTTCATACACATGTTCATCATGAAGCTGTCTAATAAGCTTACTCAAAGAGTGAAATCTGTTGCTATATACACTCATCAATAGAGGAATGGCTGGAAACATCAATGCTGTAACTGTGTAATCTATATTCATACGAATCAATTTGATTATGAAACTAGCCTTTGTTATTTACAAGTAAAATATTATGAAGCAATTAAATCTCTTTATCGAATTAACTAGATTAAAAAAGCCTATTGGCTTTATGCTATTATTTTGGCCTTGTGCATGGGGTTTAACACTTGCCTATGATTTTTCAAATTCACTCAATAATTATTTTTTTTGTTTATTTTTATTTTTTATAGGATCAGTTCTAATGCGTTCTGCAGGCTGCATTGTAAATGATATTTCTGATAAAGAATTTGATAAAAAGGTAGAGAGAACTAAAAATAGACCGATCGCTTCAGGTAATATCTCTGTTAAATTGGGATTGCTCTATACTATTATTTTGTGTTCGATTGCTTTTTTAGTTTTAATTAATTTTAATAATTTAACAATTATTCTAGCCCTTGGTTCTATGCCTTTAGCATTTACTTATCCATTGATGAAAAGGTTTACTTATTGGCCTCAACTATTTTTAGGAATAACATTCAATTATGGTTTGGTTCTTGGATGGACAGCAATACAAGGGGAAATAAATGCTGTAGCTATTATCTTTTATTTTGGAGCCATATTTTGGACACTGGGATATGACACAATTTATGGGTTTCAAGATATTAAAGATGATGAAATTATAGGTGTAAAATCAACTTCAATAAAATTTAAAAAAAAACCAAAATTATTTTTAACAACATGTTATTTACTCTTTTTAATTTCTTTAATTTTAGTAAGTTTTATTATGAAGCTTAATTCAATGTCTTATTTTTTTATTCTTATTTCAGCTGCACATTTATTTTTTTTTCAAATCTATAATTTTAATTATCAAGATCCAAAAACTTGTTTGAAAATTTTTAAAAGTAATAATTTTTTTGGTGCTATAGTTTTGTGTAATATTTTGATTGGAAAACTTTAAATGAATAAAATTGATATTATAAAAAGACTTTTTTTTGATTATACAAAAAAACATATTAATAAAATAATATTGTCTGTATTTTTTGCCTTACTTGTAGCTGGTAGTACTTCAGCCATTGCCTATCTTTTAGATCCAGCAATAAAAAAAATATTTATTGAAAAAGATCAAGCTTTAATAATTATCATTCCAATTTTCATCATTGCTGCTTTTGCAATAAAAGGCTTTTCATTGTATATAGCAAAATCTCTTATGATAGGTGTTTCAGAAGAGGTAAGAAAAGACCTTCAATGTGATATGTTAAATAACTTGGTTGAGGCTGACACAAAATTAATTGATGGAAAACATACTGGAAAATTTATATCCAATATAACTAATGATGTAAATCATATTACCAACTTAATCAGCACTGCGGTTTTAAATATTTTCAAAGATAGTTTAACTTTAATTGGATTATTGATTGTAATGTTTTTTCAAAATTGGAAGCTTTCTTTGGTGGCAATTATAATGATACCTCTAGCAACTTTTGCAGCAAGAACCTTAGGTAAAAGAATAGGTAAGGTTGCAACAGAACAAATGTTAAGAGCTGGAATTCTTAATACATATTTAATTGAACTTTTTAAAAATCATAAACTTATTAAAATTTTTCAACAGGAAAAATATGAAAAAATAAGAGCAGAAAAGTTCATAAATGATGTTAAAGAAAAAAGTATAAAAATTGCAACTGTCTACGTTAGAGCATCACCAATAATGGAAACCTTAACAGGTATTATGATAGCAGTTTTAATTTTTTACTCTGGAAAGCTAGTTTTAAAGAATGAGATTGATATAAATAATTTTTTCTCTTTTCTTGCAGCTATGATGCTAGCATATCAACCGGTTAGATCACTTGCTACATTGAATATAACAATTAGCCAAGGGCTTTCAGCTGCAAAAAGAATTTTGCCTGTTATTGACGAAAAATCTGAACTTGTTCAAAACAAAGATAGCTCTGAAATAAAAGTTGATACAGGCAATATTGAATTTAAAAATGTATCTTTCAAGTATGAAAAAGAAAAAGAAATCAGAACCTTAAATTCAGTAAGTTTAAAAATGTTAGGTGGAAAAATGACTTCAATTGTTGGTCATAGTGGTGCTGGTAAATCAACAATATTAAATTTAATTCCAAGGTTTTATGATACAATTTCAGGAGATATACAGATAGATAATCAATCTATCTATAAATGTACCATACAATCTTTAAGAAAAAATATTTCGCTAGTTAGTCAAGATACTACTTTATTTGATGATACAATTAGAAATAATATTGCTTATGCAAACCTACATGCAAGTCAGAAAGAAATTGAGGAAGCGGCAAAATATTCTTTTGCAAGTGAATTTATAGAAAAACTTCCAAATAAGTATGAAACTATTATTGGTGAAAATGGCACTAGATTATCTGGTGGAGAAAAACAAAGACTTTCAATAGCAAGAGCAATGCTGAAAAAAAGTCAAATTATTTTATTGGACGAAGCAACATCATCACTAGATGCGGAAACGGAAAATAAAATTCAAGATGCTATAAATTTCTTAACTAAAGATAGAACAACAATAGTGATAGCCCACAGATTATCAACAATTTTAAATTCAGATAAAATTTATGTAATTGACTCAGGGAGAGTTGTTGATGAAGGAAATCACGAACAACTACTCGCAAACTCAAAGGTTTATAAAAACTTCTACGAAAAACAAATTAAGAAAATTTAATGTTTTTTTTTTACAGGATTCTGATAAATTTAGTTTTTATTTTATCACCTATAATTGTAATAATAAGATTATTCCAAAAAAAAGAAGATCCATCAAGATTTAGAGAAAAGCTAGGTTTTTTTTCAAAAAAAAAGACTAAAGGGAATTTGATATGGTTTCATGGTGCAAGTGTTGGGGAAATCTTAAGTGTGGTTCCTCTAATAGAAAAACTAGAAAAAAATAATAAAATAAAACAAATTTTAGTAACTTCAAACACTCTAAGTTCCTCTAAGATTTTATCAAAATTAAAATTAAAAAAAACTATCCATCAATTTTTTCCAATAGATACAAACTATAATGCTCACAAATTTTTAGAATATTGGGATCCGTCTATTGCAATATTTATAGACTCTGAAATATGGCCAAATATGCTTACAAATATAAAAAAAAAATCAATATCATTAATGTTAATTAACGCAAGAATAACTGAGAAATCTTTTAAGAAATGGAAGTTTTTTTCCTCCTCTGCTAAAACGATATTCCAAAATTTTGACATGTGCATATCATCAAGCTTGGCGTCTAAGAATTATTTAAGATTACTTGGGGCAAAAAAAATTTCGTATTTTGGTAATTTAAAATTTACCCAAAGCAAACAAACTACAAATGAATTAGGTAAAAATTTAAATAAGTTTTTTTTAACAAAAAAAATATGGTGCGCATCTAGCACACATGGAATTGAAGAAAAAATATGTGCAAATACACATAAAAAACTTAAAGTTAAGTATAAAAACTTATTAACAATTATAATACCAAGACATATTCATAGAGTTAAAAAAATTCTCCAAGATATAAAGGAAATGAATTTAAAAATTCACTTGCACGGCTCTAAAAAAAAGATTGATAAAAAAACAGATATATACTTAGTAAATACTTTTGGACAAACCCAATCCTTTTTTAAGATTAGTAAAACTGTTTTTTTAGGAGGCTCAATTATTAAACATGGAGGGCAAAATCCTTTGGAGGCAGCAAAGTATGGGTGTCAAATATTACATGGCCCAAATATATGGAATTTTAAAGAAATTTATAACCTTTTAAAAGCTAATGGAGCATCACATAAAGTTATCACACCCAATCAGTTAACTCTTAAAGTTAATAAGATACTGAACAATAAAAGCAACTCTAAAAAACTTCAATTAAAAATAAAAAATCTTAGTTCTAAAATTTTAAACTCAACCTTAAATGAGATAAACTTTTATATAAAGAAAAAATGAAATTTAAAAAACCAAAATTTTGGGACTATCAACGTCCAAATTTATTGTCATACATTTTGTTGCCACTAACTTTTCCTCTAATTTTAAATAATTTTCTCTTAAATAAAAAAAAAGATAAAAAAGAAGATCATAGGCCTAAAAAAATTTGTGTAGGAAATATATACGTAGGTGGCACAGCAAAAACACCATTGACAATAAAAATTTATCAAATTTTAAATAAACTTGACATTAATGCTTGCACTATAAAAAAGTTTTACAAAAGCCATTATGATGAACAAAAAATGCTAGCTGAAAAAACTATACTTTACTGTGAAAAAAATAGAATTGATGGACTTAATAAAGCAATTCTAGAAAACAAAGATGTGGCAATTTTTGATGATGGTCTACAAGATAGCTCAATAAATTACGATCTAAAAATTGTTTGCTTCAATGACTTAAAATTAATTGGAAATGGTTTTTTAATTCCTGCTGGACCTCTAAGAGAAAAAATAAATAGTATTTCAAAGTACGACATGGCTTTTATTAATGGAAATGAGGTAGATAACTCTAAACTAAAGTTACTATTAAAAAGTTATAATGCTAATATTGAAATATTTGAGACCAACTATAGAGCTATAAATATTAAAGAATTTAATATTAACGATGAATATATTGTTTTTTCAGGCATAGGTAATCCTGATAGTTTTAAACAAACATTAATCAATAATAATATTAAGATAGCAAAAGAAATGATTTTTCCTGATCATTATAATTATACTCATAAGGATATTGACCAAATAAAATATCAGGCAAGAAAACTTAACTTAAAGATATTAACTACTGAAAAAGATTATATTAAGATTAAATCAATCGATAGTAATGATATTAAATATTTAAAATTAGAGCTAGATATCAAGAATGAAGATAAGCTAATAAATCATTTAAAAAAATATATATGAAATTAATAAAATATTTTTTTCAATTTATAATTATAATAACACTTCTTCTTTTATTTAGAATTTTGGGGCTTAAAATTGCTTCATTTATCTCTAATAAAATTGCATCAAGTTTTGGACCTTTTTTTAGATCTAAAAATTTAATTAAATCAAATATTCTTAAAGCACTTCCACATTTAAGTCCTGAGGAATTAGATAAAATTTCAAAAAAGATGTGGGAAAATTATGGAAGAATACTTGCTGAATACGTTTTTATAAAAAATTTTAGAGGGCCCAAATTTAATAATAATATAAAAGTTAAAGGTCAAGATGTGCTTGAAAAAATTAAGAAAGATAATGAGCCTGTTATATTTGTTTCAGGACATTTCAATAACTTTGAATTGATGGCTCTACATATTGAAAAATCAGGAATTAACCTCGCAGCAATTTATAGACCACTTAATAATAAATTTCTTAACTATATAATGGAGAGGGTTAGAAAAAAATATATTTGTAAAAATCAAATCAAAAAAGGAATTTCAGGTACTAAAAAATTGCTTAGTTTTTTCAAACAAAAAACTTCTATAGCGCTCATGATTGATCAAAGAGTTTCTCAAGGTATTAAGGCTAAATTATTTAATGATGAATGTTTTACAACTACTATTCCTGCACAATTTGTTAAAAAATTTAAATGCAAAATAATCCCTGTTTATATTGAAAGAATACAGGGCACAAATTTCCAAATTACTATACATCAGCCAATAAATTTTTCAGGTGATGAAACAATTGAGTCGATAACTTTAAACTTAAACGGTTTGTTAGAAAAAATGATTTTAAAAAATCCCGAACAATGGATTTGGTCTCATAATCGATGGAAATAAGAGTTCTTTAAAGTTATTCACTTTCTCTTTTTTTTGCTGCCTCAACGTAAGAATAATATGGTTCTTGCAAATCCACATTCCAATAATTCAAAGTATTTAGATCAATCTTCTTGCCAGATACTGCACAAATTACATGATCGCCCTCTTCAATAACTTCAAAATTATTTGGTAAATATCTTATTTTAGCTAATTTTTTATTCATTTTTAGTTTATATATTCTTACATGAATGTTGGAATAATTGGAAGCGGTGGAAGAGAACATGCAATGTGTAAAGAAATTAAGAGATCCTCAAAAGTAAACAAAATTTATTGTTTTCCAGGAAATGCTGGCACATCTGAACTAGCAGAAAATATTGAAATAGATATTTCTGATTTTATTAGAATTAAAGAATTTTCACTTTCTAATAAAATAAAATTAATTATAGTTGGTCCTGAAAAACCATTAGTTGATGGAATAGTTGATTTTTTCAAGAATACAAAAATAAATATTTTTGGTCCTGACAGAATATCATCTCAGCTTGAGGGCTCTAAGATATTTACCAAAAAAATCTGTGAAACTTATAAAATTCCTACTGCTAAGTTTGGTGTTTTTAAAAATTCTAGTGAGGCTATTACATTTTTAAATAAAACCTCATTTCCAATTGTAATTAAAGCAGATGGGCTTGCATCTGGTAAAGGTGTTTATATTTGTGAAAATAAGAGTGAAGGCAATATTGCTATTGAAGAAATATTTAATGGAAAATTTGGAGTAGCTAAAAACTTATTAATTGAAGAATTTCTCAAGGGTGAAGAAATGAGTTTTTTTGTAATTAGTGATGGTAAGGAAATTAAAAATTTTGAAACAGCACAAGATCATAAAAGAGTACTTGAAGGCGACAAAGGGAGCAATACTGGAGGCATGGGGGCTTATTCTCCATCACGATTAATTAATGAAAAACTTGAAAAAAAAATTTTAACAAAAATAATAAAGCCAACAATTAATGCATTAAAAGACATGGGTTCTAATTACAAAGGATTTTTGTATGCAGGATTGATGATAGTTGATGGAGAACCATTTTTAATAGAATATAATGTTAGAATGGGAGATCCTGAGTGCCAAACTATTTTACCAAAATTGAAAACAGATTTTTTAGAAATTATAGAAGCATGCTGTAATGAAAACTTAAGAAGTTTGAAGATAGAATGGCATGACCAGAAAAGTTTATGTATTGTGCTTTGCTCAAAAGGTTATCCTAATGAGTATAATAAAAACATATTGATTGAAAATTTTGATAAACTTAATTTAAATAAGGGAGACTTTATTTATCATGCAGGCACAAAAAAAATTAATGATAAAATATATTCTAACGGTGGTAGAGTTATGAACTTTGTAAGTTTATCTTCTAGCTTTAAGGAAAGTAGAAATAGAATATACAGTCATATTAAAGCACTAAATTGGAACAGTGGTTTTTTTAGGAAAGATATTGGATATAAAGTAATTAATGAATGAGAATTATTTCAGGTAACCTCAAAGGTAAAAAAATTTTATCCCCTAAAAATGAATTAACAAGACCTCTTAAGGATTTAACTAAAGAGTCAATTTTCAATTTAATTAAACATTCAAAGTTATTAGATTGTAAACTTGAAAATGCAAATGTACTTGATTTATTTGCTGGAGTGGGCTCATTTGGTCTCGAGTGTTTATCTAGAGGAGCTCAATCAGTTACTTTTTTTGAGAATTATAAAGAAGCATTAATTATTTTAAAAAAAAACATAAGTATCATGAAGCAACAAAATTTTTCAGAAGTTATTGAAAAAAATATTTTTTTAGAAAATACGTTTAAATATTTAAACAAAAAATATGATATAATATTTATGGATCCTCCTTATAAAGAAAAAAAAGTGCCCGATATTCTGAATAAAATCATCAAATTAAATTTATTAAAAGAAAATGGGGTAATAATAATTCATAGGCATAAAAAGGAAAAAGACTTATTTCCCAAAGAGTTCAAAATCATAATAAGTAAAATTTATGGTATTTCAAAAATTATCTTTGGTAATAAATTAGATTAATATTTTTTTTGTTTCTTTTTTTATTAATTCAACAGAGGGTTGATCAAAAGGATTAACGTTTAAAGATCTTCCTAATAAAATTGTTTCCAAAATAAAAAAACAGAAAAGTTCACCTAGTGATTTTTCATCTCGTTTTAAAACTTTAAAACTTCTAAATGGAATTTTTCTTTTATTAAAAACTTTTTCACTAGCAAGCATTTGGGAGTGTTTAATTTTTTGTATTGATTGATTTTTTAAATATCTATGGCTAGATAAAATATTATTATTATCTATTTTTACATCTTTGTTATCTAAAGTATTAAAAAAAGTATAAAAACTTTTTTTGGGACCATCTAAATAAAGTTGCATTAGACTATGATTGTCTTTTGGCATGGACGATACAACAGGCAACAGCCCTTTTGATTTTTTACCTAAACTTTCAGCTATTAACTGTTGGTACCATTTAAATAAATTTTCTGATTGTTCATCATAATTCAAAATTATAGACGCAAACTTACCATTATTAATAAAATGCAAGGTTGCTACTACGTTATTAATGAGATTATTAATGAAAATTTTATTTTTAATAATATTATTAAACTGTTTAAATTTATTTTCATTTAAATTCATTAATTCTGCAGGCAGCATTCCAACCTCTGACAGTACGGAATATCTTCCACCTATATAATTCTTATGTTCAAATATTTCAGATTTTAATTGCCCCACCAGGTTTGTTAGGTAACTTTTTTTATCCTCAGTAATTATGATATTGTGATCTTTATTTTTTATTAATGTATTTGAATTTACTATTGTTTCTAAAGTGTTTCCAGATTTGGATATAATTAAATTTAAATTAATTTTTTTATTTTTTAAATAATTTTCACTATTTTTTAAATCATTTACAAAATAAAAATTTTTTTTAATTTTTTTTTTTAGAAAACTATGAATTGCTTCTGAACCAAGTATTGATCCTCCCATACCAATAATTCTTATATTGGAAAATTTTTTATACTTAACAAGTGTTTTTTTTGAATAACTATATTTATAATTTGGTTTTAATGTTTCTAAAAATGAAGGCTGATTTTTTAATAGGTTCTTAAAAAGATTTTTAACTATCTTGTTTTTTTTGAATTTTTTAAAATTTTTAAAATTAATATTCTTAGTTAGCATTAATTATTCTTAATATTTTTTAATACAAAATCCTCTGCCGTTTTATTTGATTTATTTGTTTCACTAATAGTTTGACTTTTAATGCTTAAAATTTTTTCTATATCTATCTCTTCCTCTAATTGTATATTTTCTTCATCTTTATCTTTTGGTTGTGGTAGTTCTAAAAATTTTGGTGGTAAAACTAGTGGACTTTTTTTTTGAACCAAAAACTCATCACTATTTTCAGATTTTTTACCACTAAGTCCATCTTTGATTGACTGACAAGAAAGTCCAACTAGTGCAACTAAAAGAATTAAAATTATATTATTTATTTTCATTTTTTAAATGTTTATCTAAAATTATTTCTACTAAAATAAGGCAAATTACCCCAAAAGAAATAAAAATATCTGCCACATTAAAAATAAACCAATGAAAATTATTTACATGAAAGTCAATGAAATCTGGTACTGCAGAGTAATATAACCTATCAAATAAGTTGCTAATTGCACCTCCAAATATAAAGGAAAAAAAGTAAACCCTCATATCTTTTGTTTTTATAATGATGAATAAAATAACAATGGAAATTATTACAATCAATCCTGTAATTAAGTTATATATTTGGCTTTGCTCAAAGTTTAACAATCCAAATGCTATTCCTTTATTCCAAACTAGATATATGTTGAAAAAAGATGTTATAAAAATATCTACATGATTGTGTATTTCGGCTAAGCTTAAAACATATAATTTTGTAAACCTATCTAGCAAAAAAATAGTTAAAATTATTATTCCACAATAAAATAGTTTCTTTTTATTGGCTTGCATCATTTTTAATTTTTATGTCTAAGACAGCCATTTTTAATAATTTTCCAGCAAACAACACATTTTTCTCCTACTGCTTTTTTGGTTTGTACAGTTGTTTCATTGTTTGTGCTTTCAATAATTTCTACTGCTGAGGTTATACAAAGTTCAGACATGTCAATATCCTTTGTTAATTCCTTCAGGTTTTTATTAAGATTTATTACAAGATTTGCTTCTAAACTTGAGCCTATTTCTTTACTTGCTCTTTTTGTTTCAATGCTAACATTACAAACATCTCTTATTTTCTTTAATTCAATCCACTTTTTATTTAATTGATCGTTTTCAAAAAATTTTGGAAATTTCATGAATTTTTCAAGATGAATACTTTTTTCATCTTTATTAATTAATTTGAAAATTTCTTCAGTTGTAAATGATAAAATTGGCGCAAACCATTTGCTTAAAGACTCAAGCAATATATTCAAAACTATAATACAACTTTTTCTTCTATCTGAGTCTTTGCTATCACAATACAAAGCATCTTTTCTGATATCAAAATAAAATGCAGATAAATCTACAGTACAAAAATTCAATAGTTCTTTGTAAAGATTATGAAAATCATATGATTTAAAATAATTATTAAAGTTTTTATTTAATTCAAAAACTCTATGAAGGATGTATTGCTCTAATTCTGGCAATTGATTCAAATCTAATTTTTCTAAATCTACTTTTTTAAAATTATCATTTAAATTTCCTAATAAATATCTAAAGGTATTTCTAATTTTTCTATAAGAGTCTGCGTGTTGTTCTAAAATTGAATAATCTATTCTTAAATCTTCTGCATAATTTGATGACGCAACCCAAATTCTTAAAATATCTGCACCATATTTTTTTAATATATCTTCAGGTGCAATTACATTTCCTAAAGATTTAGACATTTTAAGTCCCTTGCCGTCGACTACGAATCCATGTGATAAAATAGCTTCATAAGGAGCTCTACCTCTAGTTCCACAAGACTCTAATAATGACGAATGAAACCAACCCCTATGTTGATCAGAACCTTCAAGATACATTGAAGCGGGCCATTGCAAATCTTCTCTTTTTTCTAAAACAAATGAGTGGGTGCAGCCACTATCAAACCAAACCTCAACAATATCACTCATCTTATCATAATCTTCTGCCTTATACTTGCTGCCCAAAAATCTTTGTGGGTTGTCTGAAAACCAACAGTCAGAACCTTCTTTTTCATAGATGCTTGCAATATTTTCGTTTACTTCATCATCAACCAAAACTTCTTTGGTGGTTTTATGAATAAATATTGGTAGAGGTACTCCCCATACTCTTTGTCTTGATACACACCAATCTGGCCTCGTCTCAATCATTGCTTTTATCCGCTCTCTTCCTTTATCTGGATAGAAAGTAGTGTCATCTAAAGCTTTTAATGCTTTCTTTCTAAGTCCATGGCTTTCCATTGAGATAAACCATTGAGGAGTTGCTCTATGAACAAGAGGTGCTTTCGATCTCCATGAATGTGGATATGAATGAATTAATTCTCCACTAGATAACAATTTTTTTTCTGCTTTTAACTTTTCAATTACAATTGGGTTAGCTTTAAAAATGTGAATACCATCAAATAAAGGTAGGTTCTTAGTATATTTTCCATCGCCATCGACAGTCTCTATTGCTTTAATTCCATGATTTAAACAAAGATTAAAATCGTCTGGTCCATGACTTGGCGCACAGTGTACAATTCCTGTTCCTTGTTCTGTTGTAACAAATCTAGCCTCAAGCATTGGAACATCATAGTTATAACCAAGTGCTAAAAAAGGATGACTACAAATTGTGTCTTTAAAATCACTTCCCTTAATTTTTTTTAGTTCTTTATAGTCATTAATATTACAGTCTTTAATAACAGACTCTAGTAAGGCTTCTGCTACCACTATTTTTTTACCTTTAAAATCACCTTCATTATTTAATTGAATGATTAGATAATCGAGAGCCTCGTTATAAGCTAAAGCCTTATTTGCTGGTATGGTCCAAGGTGTTGTTGTCCAAATTATAATTTGAGCTCCTTCTAGTTCTTTTAAATTTGTTTTTACAACTGGAAAGGCTGTATAAATTGTATCAGATTTATGATCTTGATACTCTACCTCAGCATCAGCCAATGCAGTTTTTTCAACAGTTGACCAAAGAACAGGCTTAAAGCCTTTATATAAACTTCCTTCTTTTAAAAACTTTCCTAATTCTCTTACAATTTGAGCTTCAGCTTCAAAACTCATTGTTGCATAATGGTTGTCCCAATCTCCAACAACGCCTAATCTTTTAAATTGTGTTTTGTGCACTTCAATCCATTTTTCAGCAAACTCTCTACATTCTTTTCTAAATTCAGTAATTGGAACTTCATTTTTGTTTTTTTTGTTTTTTTTGTATTGCTCTTCAATTTTCCATTCGATGGGTAGTCCATGACAATCCCAACCTGGAACATATACTGAGTCTTTTCCATCCATTTGATGAAATTTAACAATAATATCTTTTAATATTTTATTTAGAGCAGTACCCATATGAATATTGCCATTTGCATATGGTGGTCCATCATGAAGAATAAATTTTTCTTTTCCTTTGTTGGATTTTCTTAACTCTTTATAGAGATCAATTTTTTTCCAATATTCTAAAATTTCAGGCTCTTTATTTTGTAAATTAGCTTTCATTGAGAAAGCTGTTTTTGGTAAATTGATATGTTCTTTACTCATTTTAACTTTTAGCAACTTTTAAATCACTTTGAATTTGTTTTTTTAATTGATCAACTTTTTTGAACTTTTTTTCTTTTCTTATAAATTTTGTGAACTCCACTGATAAGTGCTTATTATAAAGATTTCCAGAAAAATTAAAAATATGAACTTCTAATAATATTTTTTTTTGGTTAAAAGTTGGCCTATATCCCAGATTAGCTATAGCTTTAAGAGATTTTTTTGAATTTTTTTGCTTCACATTAACCGCATAAACCCCCGGCATTGATATGACATAATCTTTTATATCTATGTTGCATGTTGGAAATCCAATTTTTTTTCCTTGTTGTCTTCCTTTTTGAACTATTCCTTCAATTGACCAATTTCTACTTAAAAACTTGTTAGCTTTTTTTAAATCTCCTTTTTCTAAAAGAGATCGAATGTAGGTTGATGAGATAACTTTTTTATTTAAAATTAATGGTTGAGGTTTGACTATTTTGTAGTGATATTTTTTTTCATTTTTTATTAGTTGCTTTACGTTACCCTCTCTTTTATTACCAAACCTAAAGTTATCACTTACGAATATATATTTTGCTTTCAATTTTTTTGACAAAATTTCTTTTATAAAAAAATCAGATTTTATTAATGAAAATTTTTTATCAAATTTTTTAGTTATAATAAAATCTACCCCTAGATTTTCTAAAATTATATTTTTTTGATTTATGTTTGAAATTCTAAAATTTTTAAAACCTTTATTAAAAAACATTTTGGGCATTGGCTCAAAAGTTAAAACCCCAATTTTTAAATTAAATTTTTTTTTATAATTATTAGCTTGTTTAAATAATTTTTGATGTCCCAAATGAACCCCATCAAAATTTCCAATCAAAATGATTGAATTTTTATGATTATTAGAAACATTAAAATTTTTATATAGCTTCATATTTTACCATTTTAATTCTGTTTGGATGAAGTTTACAATAACCTCATATTTCTTTGAAACCAAATCTATACCTTCTTTTTTAATTTCATCTTTATGAATACCATTTGCTATAATTAAAGAATCATAATTTAAAAGATTTGCACCTTTAATATCAGTATTTAAATTATCACCGATTGATAATACTTTTTTTCCCTGATTGTTAATTGCTTGATTATATACTTCAGGAAATGGTTTTCCAAAATATATAACCTCACCACCCAATTTTTCAAAAACTAATGCTACTGATCCTGCACACAATTCTCTTTTGTGACCTCTATCTACAATCAAGTCAGGATTTGTACATATCATTTTTTTATTAATCTGATCTTTAAATAGTTCTTTATAAAAATTTAAATTGTCACCCTGCTCTTCAAACAAACCTGTGCAAAGCAAATATTTGCTTTCTTCAATTTCTAATGTCTTATTTTTTTTAAAGTCTAAGAATAAATCAAAATCTCTTGGTGGACCAACATGATAAAACTTATCTTCTAATAAATTTTTTTTTAAATAATTTAATGATGCTTCTCCAGATGAATAAACTTTTTTTCTTATTTCTTTATTCATACCCATCTTTTCTAGAAATGAATTTACCGTCTTATTGGGTCTTGGTGCATTAGTCAAAAGCACATAATCTTTTTTTGATTTAGTAATTTGCTTTAACGTTTTAACTGCTTCCTTATGAAGGGTGATGCCATTATGTACTACGCCCCATAAATCAATATAAAAAATATCATAATTCTCAACAATTGAACTCAATCCCTCTTTATCTAAATTCTTAGCCATAATGGGAGGTATAGCTTATTAAAATCACAATTTCTCTCGTTTTTTGACCCACATATTTTTTTAACCAAACCTTGAAATAGTTAGCCTAATAGCTATATGAGTCGCACAATAAAAGGAGAATTTATGAAATTTAAACCGTTACACGATAGAGTTTTAATAGAAGTCTTAGACGGCAGTGAAAAAACTGCTGGAGGAATAATTATCCCTGATACAGCTCAAGAAAAGCCTCAAGAAGGTAAAGTAATTGCTGTTGGTGGTGGTGCAAAAACTGAAGATGGAAAATTAATTCCAATGGATGTGAAAGTTGGTGACAAAGTTCTTTTTGGCAAATGGTCAGGAACTGAAATCAAAATAGATGGCAAAGAATACAGCATAATGAAAGAATCTGACATTATGGGTATTTCGGGAAAATAATTAAATTAAAGGAGAAAAATAAAAATGGCTAAAATTATAAAATTCGACTCTGAAGCAAGAGCGGCAATGATAAGAGGTGTTGATATCCTTGCAAATACTGTGAAAGTTACTCTTGGACCAAAAGGTAGAAATGTTGTTATCGACAAATCTTATGGTGCTCCAAGAATTACTAAAGATGGTGTCTCTGTTGCTAAAGAAATCGATCTAGAGGATAAATTTGAAAACATGGGTGCTCAAATGGTTAAAGAAGTTGCCAGCAAAACAAATGAAGAAGCTGGTGATGGAACAACTACAGCAACTATTTTAGCTCAAGCGATTATTAAAGAGGGTGTAAAATATGTTACTGCTGGTATGAACCCGATGGATGTTAAAAGAGGAATAGATGCAGCCGTAGATCATGTTAAAGCAAGTTTAATTTCTTCAGCAAAAAAAGTTAAAGACACTGATGAAATTGCTCAAGTTGGAACTATTTCAGCTAATGGTGATAAAGAAATTGGTAACATGATTGCAAAAGCAATGCAAAAAGTTGGCAATGAAGGTGTAATCACTGTTGAAGAAGCTAAAGGAGTTGAAACTGAGTTAGATGTTGTTGAAGGTATGCAGTTTGATAGAGGTTATCTGTCACCATACTTTATTACAAATGCAGATAAAATGACTACAGAGTTAGAAAACCCTTTCATTCTTTTGCATGAAAAGAAATTAACTAACTTACAACCAATGGTTCCACTTTTAGAAGCCGTTGTGCAAGCTGGTAGACCACTAATGATTATTTCAGAAGATGTTGAGGGCGAAGCTCTTGCTACTCTTGTTGTAAATAAACTTAGAGGTGGTTTAAAAGTTGTTGCTGTTAAAGCTCCAGGTTTTGGTGATAGAAGAAAATCAATGCTTGATGATATTGCAATTTTAACTGGTGGCCAGGTTATCTCTGAAGACATTGGTGTTAAACTTGAAAACGTTAAACTTACAGATCTTGGATCTTGTAAGAGAGTTAAAGTTGATAAAGATAACAGTACAATTATTAGCGGCAATGGTAAGAAATCTGAAATTGAAGCTAGATGTGCACAAATCAAACAACAAGTAGGTGAAACAACTTCTGATTACGACAGAGAAAAACTTCAAGAAAGACTAGCTAAACTTGCTGGTGGAGTTGCTGTAATCAAAGTTGGTGGTGCAACTGAAGTAGAAGTTAAAGAAAGAAAAGATAGAGTTGAAGATGCTCTTAACGCAACTAGAGCCGCTGCTGAAGAAGGTATAGTAGTTGGTGGTGGTTGTGCCCTTTTATACGCTTCACAAAGTCTAGAGTCACTTAAAGTTAAGGGTGATGACCAAAAAGCTGGTGTTGCATTAGTAGCTAAAGCTTTACAGGCTCCAATTAGACAAATAACTTTAAATGCTGGAGTAGATGGTTCAGTTGTAGTTGGAAAATTACTTGAACAGAATAAAAAGAATATGGGTTACGATGCTCAGAACGAAGAGTACGTTGATATGTTTACTAAAGGTATCATCGATCCTGTTAAAGTTGTAAGAACAGCTTTACAAGATGCAGCTTCGATTGCTGGATTACTTGTAACTACTGAAGCCATGATTGCTGACAAACCAGATGACAAAGATGCTGGTGCTGGTGGAATGCCTGGTGGAATGCCTGGTGGAATGGGCGGCATGGGTGGTATGGGTGGAATGGGCATGTAATCCCACTCTTTCTAAATAAATTTATAAAAGGCCATCTTTTTAGGTGGCCTTTTTTTTTATTAAGCTGTTATAAGATTAAGATATGTCAAAAAGATACAGCGGAAAATCATTTAAAGATTCAAGTACTGCGAAAAAGCCAAAATTAAGCTTGAAAGAGAAAAGAAAACAAAAAAAAGAAAAGACTAAAAAATCTTAAAATTAGGTTCTTTTTTGACTATGTTTTTTAAAAGTAAAACTTTTAGGTCTATCACTTCTACTCTTAAACTTTTTTTTACCTTTAAAAGTAAAGTCTTTCTTTTTTGTGCTTGATCCTAAACTTTCAGATGGTTTTTTTCCAAAATATTTTGGGTTATTTGTAAAACCAGATGGTTTTGACTTGTCACCAAAACTAGATTTTCCTTTGTAACCGAAACTTTTTTTTTCTCCATCTCTTGATGATCTATCAGGTCTTCCGTAACCAGATGGTTTTGACTTGTCACCAAAACTAGATTTTCCTTTGTAACCGAAACTTTTTTTTTCTCCATCTCTTGATGATCTATCAGGTCTTCCTTTACTAAAAAATTTTTTTTCATCTCTAAATTTTCTTTTTTTATTGTAAGGAGCTTTTCCTCTTTTTTTTCCTCTTGAGTCTCCTCTTGCACCACGTGGTGAAGGTTTAAAATTTGGATCAATTAATTTACTAATTTCATTCCACATCGATCTATCATCAGGTGTTAAAAAAGTTAAAGCAGAACCTTCTGTTCCAGCTCTAGCAGTTCTTCCAATTCTGTGAACGTAATCTTCTGGAACTTGTGGAAGATCAAAATTAATAACGTGCTGGATTAAAGGAATATCCAGTCCTCTTGCAGCAACATCAGTTGCTATTAATATTCTTTTAAGACCTTTTCTAAATGAATTAATTACACGGTCTCTTTTACTTTGACGAAGATCTCCATGAATAGCATCAGCTGAATGGCCCTCTTCTTTAAGACGCTTAACCATTTTATCAGCACCTCTTTTAGTTTTAACAAAAACTAAAATTGATCCTTTTCTTGCTATAAATTG
The DNA here is from genome assembly GCA_016778675.1 of Candidatus Pelagibacter sp. Lineage (GTDB taxonomy): Bacteria > Pseudomonadota > Alphaproteobacteria > Pelagibacterales > Pelagibacteraceae > Pelagibacter. The sequence goes on from JADHPA010000002.1 coordinate 22,693, forward strand.
GTCTACTAGTTGATCGTATTTATTTTCTTTAAAAACCTGAAGAGTTTCTTGCTTAATTTTTGCGATTGGTACTGATGTTGACCCTGTTGAAATTCTTTCAGGCTTATTTAGATATCTTTCAGAAATTCTAACAATATTCTGAGGTAGTGTTGCAGAAAATAATAAAGTTTGATGATCTTTTGGAACAAATTTTAAAATTAATTCTATTTGAGGGGTAAAACCCATATCTAACATTCTATCAGTTTCATCTAATACTAGATATTTGGTAGCTGATAAATTTAAGCTTTTCCTTTTTAAGTGGTCATTAATTCTTCCAGGAGTTCCAACTATTATTCTTGATCTATTACTTAGTTGCCTAAGTTGTTTTTGCATTGCCTCTCCACCAATAAGTAAGGCAGTTTTAATATTAATTTTATCGCTAATAATACTTTTTATTGCAGCCATTACTTGAGTTGCAAGCTCTCTAGTTGGACACATAACTAATGCAAATGCATTTTTATCTAATATTAATTTATTTATTAGAGGAATACTGAATGCCAATGTTTTTCCAGTTCCTGTTTGGGCTGTTCCTAAAATATCTTTTCCCTCTAAAGCAACAGGAATTGCCATTGCCTGAATTGGAGTTGGTTTCGTAAACTTCATTTTTTCCAATGAATTCTTTAACGAATCTTCTATTTTTAATAATTTAAAATTTTCCATTTAGGTATTTAGATTTTTTAAAATTTAAGGAGATGTGCTCTTAATCCTTTAATACGTCTAATTTATATAGGGATATCTATACGTTTTTATAACAATCACAAGAAGTCAATTTTTAGAATAATTAATTTAAATGAGTAAATATTGATTTTTTTTAAGTTTTCAAATGACTCAATTAATGTATAAGAGCGTCAAATTATGAGTAACAATATTCGAAACATCACAATTATCGCTCACGTTGACCATGGCAAGACAACTATGATCGACAACTTAATGAAGCAAAGTGGTTCATTTAGAGAAAATGAAGTTGTAGATGAAAGGCTGATGGATTCTGGAGAATTAGAAAAAGAAAGAGGAATTACTATCTTAGCTAAACCTGCTTCTATAGATTGGCAAAACACTAGGATTAATATTATTGATACTCCAGGTCACAGAGATTTCGCTGCTGAAGTTGAACGTGTTTTAAGTATGGCTGATGGCGCCTTATTATTAATAGACTCAGCTGAGGGTGTTATGCCTCAAACAAAATTCGTATTAGCTAAAGCACTTAAACAGGGGCTAAAGCCAATAGTTGTAATAAATAAGTTAGATAAAACAGATCAAAGAGCTGATGAAGTTTTAGATGAAACATTCGATTTATTTGTAAGTTTAGATGCAAATGAAGAGCAGTTAGATTTTCCAGTTATGTATGCAAGTGGTAGATCTGGGTGGGCAGATAAAGAAGTAGATGGTCCAAGAGAAAATTTACATCCTTTATTAGATCTAATTATAGAGCATGTTAAACCTGCTGAACTTGATAAAACCAAACCTTTCGCAATGCTATCTACTCTTTTATATGCAGATAGTTTTTTAGGTAGAAGTTTAGTTGGTAAAATATCTCAAGGTACTGCTAAAGCCAATCAGCCCATAAAAGCAATAAATCTTAAGGGTGAGAAAGTTGATGAAGGCAGATTAACTAAAATTTTTAGATATGAAGGAACAAAAAAAGTACCCATCGAAGTTGGTGAAGCAGGAGATATTGTAGTAATTGCTGGTTTAGAAAAAGCTAACGTAGCGGATACAATTTGTGATCTTGAAGTAAACGATCCAATTCCAGCAACTCCAATAGATCCTCCAACAATGTCTATTACTATAAGTGTGAATAGTTCACCTTTAGCTGGAACAGAAGGTAAAAAATTAACAAGTACTCAAATCAGAGATAGACTGATTACTGAAGCACAAAATAATGTTGGAATTTCTTTTTCCCAGAACAAAAATGTTGATGCTTTTGTAATTAGTGGTCGTGGCGAGTTAATGCTTGAAATTCTACTGACACAAATGAGACGTGAGGGTTTTGAAATGACTGTAAGTCCTCCAAAAGTTTTATACCAAAAAGATGATAATGGTAACAGACTAGAACCAATTGAAGAGATTACTGTTGATGTAGATGAAGAGTTTTCATCAAAGATTATTGACTCCATGAATAGAAGAAAAGGTAAATTACTTGATCTTAAAGATACAGGAAAAGATAAAAAAAGATTAATCTTTCATGCACCAACAAGAGGCTTGATGGGTTACACAAGTAGATTTTTAACTTTAACAAAAGGAACTGGTGTAATTAACAGAATTTTTCATGGTTATGGAAAATTTGAAGGTGAAATGGATGGCAGAAAAAATGGTGCTTTAATTTCAATGGCAAACGGAAAAGCTGTTGCGTTTGCAATATTTAACCTTCAGGCAAGAGGTGAAATGTTTGTTACACATAATGATCCTGTTTATGAAGGAATGATTGTTGGCTTAGCACCAAAACCTGGAGATATGATTATAAATGTCATGAAAGGTAAACAATTAACTAATATGAGAACTCAAGGAACTGACGAAAATGTTGTACTTACTCCAGTAAGACAAATGTCAATTGCAGAACAATTAAGTATGTTGAATACCGATGAAGCTTTAGAGATTACCCCAAAATCTCTTAGACTGAGAAAAGCTATTCTTAATCCTACAGAGAGAAAAAAGAACGAAAAATCTGGGACACCTCTTTAATTACTAAAAATTTTTCCAACAAGATATAATCCTAAAGCAACCGCAGGTCCTATTCCAAAAGCAAACAATAAAGTTCCAAGTCCCACTATCCCTCCAAGATACCAACCTACAGACATTACGGTAATTTCAATAGCGCCTCTTACTAATGCAATTGGTAAATTAGTTTTTTTTTGTAAACCCACCATTAGCCCATCTCTTGGCCCTGCTCCTAAATTTGCAACAAGGTAGATACCACCACCCAACCCAACGATAAGCACAGCAGCAATAGCTAAAAGAACTTGATTAATATAATTTTCTGGAGTTGGTACAAAATTAATACAAACATCAATCATTAATCCAATAATAATCGCATTCAAAATTGTTCCAATTCCAGGTTTCTGTTTTAAAGGTAACCAAAGAAGTAAAACTCCTATGCTTACAAAAATAGTTATTATTCCTGTTGAAAAATTAACATTTAATGAAATACCTTGGGCAAGAACACTCCAGGGTGAAGCTCCTGCAAATGATACAATTAATAATCCCTCACCTAAACCGAACAAAATAAGACCAAACACTAAAAAAAAAAGTGAGGAAAATTTTGGTTTGAGATTTAAAGGTTTTTCAGAACTCCATGATACTTTAGGAATATTTTTAATATATAAAAACATACAATAATATTTTATGTATTTTATACTTATCTAATTTACAAGATTATTGTTATCAAAAATTTATTTAGGAGTGTAAGCAACATTATAATGTTTTTTACTCATTTTATAAATTAAAGACTTTCTTCAAAAAAAAAGAGGTCTAATATTCTAATTTATAATGAAAAAATTATTAATATTTATTTTTACACTGGTAGTGCTTACTTCAAACCTTTACGCACACACATCTCATTACAAAGACTTTAAAAAGATAGAGATGGAAATTTTAAAAGATGGAAAAGTGATTGGGTATAATTATTATTTTTTTGAAAAAGTTGATGACATATTGATAATTAAAAATCAAATTCAATTTAAAGTAAACCTATTTGGCATTGAAGTTTTTAATCTCGAGGGGTATGGAGTAGAAAAACATAAAGATGATAAACTGATATCATACGAGTCAAAGACTTTACAGAATGATAGAGAGAAATTTGTAAATCTCATTTATGATTCTAAATCAGATAAATTCAAAATTAATGGATCATCTTATATTGGTCTTGCAGATACTAAAAATATAATAGGAAATTGGTGGAACCATCAGATATTACAAGCAGAGTCGCAAATTAGCCCTATATCAGGCAGTATAAAAGAACAGGTTGTAAATTTTTTAGGTAAAGAAAAAATTGAATTATATGGAAGTATAATTGAGGTCGACCACTTTAAATTGACATCAAAAGATATGACCATTCCTAAAGATAAAAGACTAGATTTCGATGTTTGGTACGATAGAGAAAAAGCAATGATTGTAAAAGTTGCTTATTCAAGACTTGGAAACTGGGAGTATAGATTAAAGAGCTACAAATAAAATTTATTATTTAATTTTAAGAGATAAATCTTTTGCACTTAGCCATCCTGACTCAAGTCTTGATCCAACAAACCAGTCTGCGCATACACCCAATCTTAAAGAACTATTCCAGTAACTTTTTATTTTAAGTGGGTTTGAATTAAACGCATACTTCCATCCATGATTTTTTGAATGTAAAATTTTACTTTTTTTAAAACCTGTAAGTTTAAAAAATTTGTCTATTAATATTTTGGAATTTTGTAATTTATTAATTCTATTATTATTAATGACTTTGTTTGCCCATTTAGGAGTACTTTGAAGAGTCCATAAATCATAATTGCTCTTAAATCTTTTTTTACTATTTTCATAAGCAGCCCACCCTAGAACTGAGTCTGAGAAAAAATAACTACTGATTTTTGATCCTAAATTTTTAACAACCATCATAATTGTTATATTGGCTTCCATTTTAATTTTCTGATTGATAAAAGAATTTTTAATATATTTTTTTGATAATTTTTTTAGTTGAGGAAATGGACATGTTAAAATTATTGATTTGTAAAATTTCTTAGAACCATCATTAAAAGTAAGCTGCCAAATACTATTTTTGTGTAAAATATTGGTAACCTCACTATTAAAAAAACAATTAATATCTTTTAAGAGGTATTTGCTGATGGCATTATTGCCATTCTTACCAATTATTTTGATATGTTTTTTATTTTCTTTGATATTTTCTTTTAAAAAAAGATGTTTACCAGGCCATTTTTTTAAAATTTTTTTTGAAATTAAATTATCTACAAACCTTTTAAATTTGATATTTTTTGGAGAAATATATTGAGCCCCATGATCAAAGCTTTCTTTGAGATTAAATTTTTTATTTGATGCTCTTCCACCAGCACCTCTAGCTTTATCATATACATCTACAATATATTTTTTACTTAGATGATTTGCTATTGTTGCGCCTGATATGCCTGAACCAATAACACAAAAATCTTTCATTTACCGGCAACTACCATGCCTTCAATTAATATTGTTGGTGCATTTGTTGAATATTTAAACTCTAGATCATCTGCTAAAGTAATATTTTTGAATATATCTTTAAAATTTCCTGCAATAGTAATTTCACTTACGGGATATTTAAATATTCCATCTTCGATCATAAAACCATTTGCACCCACTGAATAATCTCCTGTAACTAAGTTACTCCCATGACCAATTGTTTCAGTAATATACAATACTCTTTTATTAAGTTTTAAAAGCTCCCTATATGAAACTGAGCCTTTTTCAAAAAATAAATTACTTGTTCCACCAGATCTACCATTAGATTTTAGGTTTAATTTTTTTCCATTATAGGTGTCCACTAAATAATGTTTTAAAACACCACAATCAACTAACTTTAATTCTTCAGTTTTAACACCCTCAGAATCAAAATATCTTGAGCCCAATCCTTTAACAATATCAGGTTTGTCATAAATGTTGATTGAAGATGAAAATATTTCTTCATCAATTTTACCTTTCAAGAAAGATGTGCCTCTTGCAATAGATGATGCTGATATAGCATTTGCTAAAACACCTAATATCCCTTTTGAAATTCTTCTATCAAAGATAATGCTAATTTTTTCACTTTCTATTTTTTTTGGATTTAATTTCTGTATTGTTTTTTTTGCAGCAACTGATCCAATTTGTTGAGGTCTAATCATATCCTGTAAATGACAAGTGCTTGTAAATTCATAATCTCTTTCCATTTTGTCATTTGCATCTTTGGCAACAGCAACACATGATGCTGAAAAAGATGAAGATTTATAACCATTTATAAATCCATTACTATTTGCTAATATAAAATTAGACTTAGATTCAGTAAAACCTGTTTCAGTATTAATAATTTCTTTTTTTTGAAGTGCTGCTTCTTCGGCTTCTTTTAAATATTCAATTTTTTCATCATTTTCGATATGATCGTCATCATATAAGTTTAGGTCATTAATTTTATCAGCCAGCAATTCTTTGTCTGGTAAAGAATTATACTCATCCTCTGGTGTAATTTTTGTTGTCTCAATGCATCGCTCAATTAAAGTTTCTATATTATCATCATTAAGATTTGATGATGTAATGCTAGATTTTTTTTTTCCAATATAAGTTGTTAAACTTATAGCTAAGCTGTCTGACCTATCAGACTCGTCTAACTTTTTATTTCTGTAATTAACTGTCTCTGATATAGAGTGCATAACAGCAGCACTGCTTTCTGTAGCACCTAACTTTTTAGCTAAATCAATACAAAATGAGGCTTTTTTTTTTAAATATTCCTGATCTTTTACCATTTATATTATAATTGAGTTCCACCAACAGTCATTTTGTCAATTAAGATTGAGGGTTGCGCAACACCAACGGGAACGCCTTGACCCGCTTTACCACATGTTCCAATACCTGGATCAAGCATCATATTATTTCCAACCAATGAAACTTCTTTTAAAATAGATGGTCCATCACCAATTAAAGTTGCACCCTTAATAGGAGAGCCTATTTTTCCATTTATAATTTCGTAAGCTTCAGTGCAATTGAATACAAATTTTCCTGAAGTAATATCAACTTGTCCTCCACCAAAACTTACAGCAAATATTCCCTTATCAACTGACTTAATCATTTCCTCTTGAGAATATTTTCCATTCATCATCATGGTATTTCTCATTCTTGGAAGGACAACATGCTTGTAACTTTCTCTTCTACCACTACCTGTAGATCTTGTATTCATTAATCTTGCATTTAATCGATCTTGCATAAAATTTTTTAATATTCCATTTTCAATTAAGACTGTTTTTTCAGTTGGTGTGCCCTCGTCATCAATTGTTAGACTACCTCTTCTGTTATGAAGTGTTCCGTCATCAATAATTGTTACACCTTCACTAGCCACTCTTTGGCCCATTAAGTTATGAAATGCAGATGTTTTTTTTCTATTAAAGTCACCTTCTAATCCGTGTCCTATTGCTTCATGTATCAATATTGCAGGCCAACCTGATCCTAAAACAACTTTCATCTCTCCTGCGGGGGCTGGTTTGCTATCAAGGTTTACTGATGCAATTCTAAAGGCTTCATCACATACATTTTTCCAATTGTCATCTTTTAAATATTCATCATAGGATTGTCTTCCTCCAATTCCATAAACACCAGTTTCTTTCTTTCCATTTTTCTCAAGCATTACCGAAACATTAAAACGAATTAATGGTCTAACATCAGTTAATACCTCTCCACCTGACCTTATGATTTCTATAGATTTATATTCTCCTGCAAAACTAGCAGTGACCTGCTGAACTATTCCACCTTTTGCTCTAGTATAACTATTAACTTTTTTTAAAAGCTCTAATTTAGACTCAAGTGATTTTTCATCTATCGGATTAATATCTTTATAAAGTTTTTCATTGGTCTTGGGAATTTCATGATTATAAATACCTTTTTGTGATTTAAGAGTTGAACTTAAATTGTTAGCAGACTGCTTTAACGAATTTCTTGAAATCTCATTAGAATGAGAATAAGCAACTACCTCACCTGTAACTGCTCTTAAACCATATCCTAAATCAGAGCTATAACTTGAGCTCTTAATTTTATCATCATCCAGTACAATTGACTCACTCTTTGAATTTTCTAAATATAGCTCACCGTCATCACAATTATTTAAAGTCTCAGAAATAATATTTTCTGCATCTTTTCTAGATAAATCTGTTTTAGTAAAAAAATCACTCACATGTAATAGATAATAGGTATATTTATATTTTCAATCTGCGTATTTCACGCATATACAAAATGATTGATTATGTGTAATTTTATTTTTTAACAAAAATAAGGATAAAATGAAAAAATTTGATGAATTAATGAGCGTTTCCAATGAAATAACTAATATCTCTGTAGATGAAGCAAGAGAAAAATTAAAGGACCCAAATGTTCAATTTATTGATGTTAGGGACAAAAGTAGTTTTGATTCAGGGACTATAGGAAATGCAATTAATCTTGAAAGAGGCTTGCTTGAATTTTATTTAGCAGAAGGTAGTCCTTTAGAAAATGAAAATTTTAAAAACAACCCTGATAAAGAATATATAGTTTTTTGTGGTCTTGGTGGCCAAAGTACTCTTGCAACAAAAACGATGCAAGAAATGGGAATAAAGAATGTAAAAAATATGACAGGTGGAATTAAGGCTTGGAAAGAAGATAAATAATTCGTGAAAGTGTATTTTAATAATTCCTGTAAAATTTGCCGAACAGAGATTAATCTGTATAAAAAACAAAACATAAAAAATATTGAATGGGTTGATATCACAGACAATGAAACAGCAGAAATAGAAACTCAGAAAGATGCAAAAAGTCTTTTAAGAAGACTTCATATTAAAGATGGTGAAAATGTTATTGAGGGTGCAGAAGCTTTCTTATTAATCTGGAAAAATATTCCTAAATATAGATTTCTCTACAAAGTTTTAAAAAAACCTATAATCTTTAATTTATTTTCATTTTTTTATGAAATTGTTGCATTTTTTTTATTCCTAAAAAATAAAAACCAGCTTTTAAAGTAGAAATTAGGTTTTTTTATTCTTGAGAATAAATATTGAATAAAATATCTTTTGCAAATGAGAGTTTTAATATTAGTTATATTATTTTTAAACCTTTCTTATTCTACCAGTTTTGCAGAAAAAAAAATTCTAAATAATCTATTCGATCAACTTAGAGATGTTACTAACCCAAAAACTGCTGAGTTACTGGAAAGAAAGATCTGGGATATTTGGAACGAACATCCAAATAATACGGAATTAACACAAAAATTAGAATTAGGAACAGAGCTTATGCAATATGGAGATTATAATTATGCACTGAAAGTTTTTAGTAATGTCATAGATAGTGATCCTGAGTGGTCTGAAGCATGGAATAAAAGAGCAACTGTATATTTTTTAATGAGTCAGTTTACAGAGTCTTTAAGTGATATTGATAAAGTTTTAAGTATAGAGCCTAGGCATTTCGGAGCTTTATCTGGACAAGCAAGAATTTATATAAATTTAAAAAAGTATGAAAAAGCGATTAAAAGTATTGAAGAAGCATTAAAATTTCATCCTACATTTAAAAATCAAAAACTAATACCTGAAATTCAAAGGCTTATTAACGAAGAAAGTGTTTAACTTAATCTTTTTTAGCTCTTATTCTCGAAATTAATTGAGTTAATGAATCCACCATTAAGTCTGATGCTTTAAATATTTCATTGGCCTTAAATTCATGAGAAATATTTTTTTCTGGATTTGATTTATCTTCAATAACAATTCCTTCTTCTGGAGAATTATTCTTTATATAAATTAATAACAACCATTCTTCATCTGGAGCTTCATCCCATTTGATAAATATTTCTCCCGTTTCAAATCTTTGGTCAATACATCTAAAAATAGACATATGTCTTGTAATATGTCTTTTGTTAAGTTGAAAAACCAAACTACTTGCACTTCTATAGAAACTCTCAAGAGATAGTTCAATTTTTTGTCTAGCAATTTTATAGTCTCTTTCTTTTTGAAGTAGAGTTTCTCTATCTTCATTACCTTGAATTTCAACACCTAAAGCTTCTACTCTTTCTCTAATTTTTTGATCTCGTATAATTCTATATTTATCTTTTAATTTTTCTATTCTTGCCTGAAGGCCTGTATAATCATCTCTTTTTTCCTTTAATGAAATTTTTTCAAGTTTTTCTAATTCTTTAATTTCTCTTATTCTGAATTTTTCAATTTGTTTATCTAGCTGTAACTGTTTTAAAAATTGTTTTTGTCTTTCAGCATGTTCAATTCTTATTAATACTTGTTCCTTTCGTAAAAATAACTTTATATCTCTTGCTCTTTCTTTCTCAAGTCTAGCCTCTTCCTTTAAAGCTTTCTCCTTAAGTTTGGTTTGTTCTTCCTCTTCTTTGATTTTTTGTTTTTGAATTAATAGTTTTTCTTTTTCTTTTTTTTCAATTTCTTCTATTTTTTTTCTTTTTTTTTCTTCAGCTTTTAAAATCTTATATTCAACTATTCTATTAGCTATGCCATCAAAAAAGGCTTGTATATATTTTTCTAAACTAAAATTAATTTTAAAATTAAATTCTGGCTTTAAAGATTGTTGAAACCTAACTATTTGTGAAACAAGGCTTATTTTTTTTTTATAACTAAATTTTTGTTTTTTAATTAATTTTTTTGAAATATTTTTTATTTTTTTTTTGTTATTAATTTTTCTCTTTTTTTTTAAATTTTTATATTTTTTCTTAATACTTTTTTTTACCTTATTTTTTTTTGAAGGTTTGTTTTTGATATTTTTTTTTTTTATTTTTTTCATACTTTAAAAAGATTAGATTTATCAATTAATTACTGATAAATATAGTCTCTTGTAGTAGGTGTTGAAGTGTAATTTTTAGCTAGTTGAAACTGGTAAACTACCTGATCACCATATTTAAAAGCAATCTCACAAGATGTTAAGTAGAACTCCCACATTCTAAAAAATTTTTCATCAAACATCGATATTACTTTATTCTTATTGCTTAAAAACCTTTCTTTCCAATGTCTTAAAGTTAATGAGTAATGAAGCTTTAAAACCTCAACATCAGATACAATTAAGCCTGATTTTTCTATTGGTTTTGTCATCTCACTCATGCTTGGTGTGTACCCTCCAGGGAATATATACTTATTAATCCATGGCTGAGGGTCTCTTGGGGGATCAACTGAGCCTATAGTATGAACTATTGCTACTCCATTTTCGTCTAGTAAATTAAATATCTGATCAAAAAATTTTTTATAATATTTACGGCCAACATGCTCAAACATACCTACACTTACCACTCTATCAAATTTATCATTAATTTGTCGGTAATCTAATAATTTGAAACGAACTTTTTTTTCTAAACCTAAATCCTTAATCTTTTTTAAACTAAAATTATATTGATTTTCTGAAAGCGTAATTCCTGTAACATCACAATCTATGCTTTTAGCAATATCGATAGCGAGCGAACCCCAACCACTTCCTATATCGAGTATCCTTTGACCAGACTTAATATTTAATTTTTTTATGATATGATTAATTTTGTTATTTTGCGCAGTTTCTAAAGTATCATCTTCATTCTTAAAATAAGCACATGAGTATTGTTTTTTTTGATCAAGAAATAAGTCATATAACTCATCAGAAATATCATAATGATGAGCAACATTCATTTTAGATTTTTTTATAAAATTAAAATTAGTTAAATATCTATAAGATCCTCTTAATTTATTTAAAATTTTATTAAATATATTTATATCTGTTCTGCCAATATTCATTAATGCGATATTTAAAAAATCAGTCAAAGATCCATTTTCAATCTCAATATCTCCTTCAGCATAAGCCTCTCCAAAATATAAATCTGGATAAAATAATAGTTTATAGTGTAGTTTTTTATTTAGTAGTCTAACAACTATAGGGTCCTTGTTAAATGGTGTGCCTATTATATATTTATTAGAAAAAGCATCAATTAATACAAAGCCATCCTTTTTAAAAATATTATTTAAAAATCTTGCTAATTGCATTTAAGCTGCCTCTAATGCCTCTAATTTAAAATTGAGCTTATTAAGATCATCAACAAGTTGTTTTTTTTCTTTTTCATTTAAAAGACTCATAGGGGGTATAACATTTTTATAATTATCGTCTTGATCAGAAATCAATGAATGTAATCCAGAAATTAAATTATATTGGTCAAATACACCTCTAACTTTACATAGAGTTTCATTGACTGTTTGCTTTTCTTTTTTACTGAAATCATCATAAACTTTTCTAGCTAAATTAGCTGTGACATTGCAAGTTGCAGTAATTATACCATCACATCCATTCTCAAGTCCTCTTAAAAGTTTCAATTCTGATCCTGGCATGACAGAAAAATTATCAATTTTCAAATTTTCATAAAGGTTATATGAGCTATCTTTTACTCCAATTATTTGTTTTGGAAATTTTTCAACAAGTTTTTCAACACAACTGATGCTAAATTTATATCCACACAATTTTTCAAAATTATATAAAACAATCCTACTATCTGGCACGGCATCTATTAATCTTGAATAAAATTCAACTACTTCACTATCACCATACTTATAATAAGCAGGAGGCATTATTAAAAATTCATTAAATTTTAAAGAATTAGCAATCTTCATTAAATTTATAGTTTCATTTAAGGAATTAAGACCAGTTCCAATTAAGTATTTATCTTTATAAACACTTTTTGATAATTTATTTAATAAACTAATTTTTTCACTAATTGGAATAAGTTGTGCTTGACCAGTGCTTCCAAAAATTGCAACTCCATGGCATCCCTGATCTATGATTTTTTCAGCATGGGCAATAGTTTTTTCAATATTTAGACTTAAATCATCGTTAAGAACTGACATTGAAGCTGCATAAATACCCTTAATTTTACCCATAACTAAAATTTATATAAAAAAAAAGTTTAGTAAAGGTATAAAAGCCTAATATGAAAATTTTAATAGTACAAAATAAAATGGGGATTGGAGATATGGTAATCTATTTGCCATTTATAAATGCTATATCTAAAAAATTTAATACACCTGTTAACATCCTTGTTAAAGAAAGTTCAAAAGCTGAAAAAATTTTAAAAGATGATAAGTCAATAGATAAAATAATAATTCTAAAACAGGGTAATAAACAAAAAAATGCTGAGCATCAAGGCTTCAAAGGTTTTTTTAAATTAGTAAGGGAGCTAAAGGAATACAAATTTGATAAAATTTTTATTTTTAATTCATCATTAAGGTTTAATTTGATTGCAAAATTTGCTGGAATCAAGAATGTTTATCAATACCCTTTATTTAACAAAAAAGAACAAAATATTATTGATGCCCCGAAAAAACTTTTAAAAAAAAAATTAAATATAGATATACAAGAAAATCCAAAAATTTTACTTAATGAAAAATCTATTTTTGAAGCAAAACTAAAATTTAGAATTAAAAATGATGAAAAAAATATTTTACTTGGTATTGGAGGATCGGGTCCAACAAAAAGAATTCCTGCTAAAACATTTATAGAGCTTATTCGACTAACATCTAATACTCTTCGTTGTAAATTTTTTTTAGCCACTGGGAAAAATCAAGATGAACAAGAAATTCTAAAAGAAATATTGAATTCAGAGTTTAAGGATAAATGTATTCCTTTAGATGATCTAGACATTTATGAAATTTTAGGAATAATTAAAAATTGTGATATTTCTATTTGTAATGACTCAAGTTTCAGTCATCTTTCTTCGGGTCTTGGTATTAAAACAATTGTTTTAATGGCAGACACGCCATTAGTATATGGAAGTTATAATACCTTGATGTACCCAATTCTGCCAGATGGAGAAAGCTTTGTAACGCATAACACTTTAGGTAAAGATAAAATCAATCCAATAAAAATTTTTAGTCAATTAAAACAGATTTTAAATTAAGAAATATTTTTTAAGACTAGATCCTTCGCTTCATTTACAATTGAAGATAGTCTGGCTGTTTCTGGGGAAATATCAGGGTGAATTTTTTTTTGAATCTTGATATGAGCTTTTTGAACATCATCTTTTGTTACTCTTTTATGAATATCTAGATTTAATATTTTATAAGCCTCTTCTAGTGACAATGTTGAATGATTCTTAATATTTTGATTTTGATTAAACGAAAATCTTCCTGATCTTCTAAGAGTTTGAATAAGTCTAAATAATCCAATTAATTGAAATATTGAAAGACCTTTTAATTTAACTACAGCCAAACTCAAAAGGGTCAAGGGCACACTTAGTAAAAATTTCCCACCTATGAATAGAATTATAGCCAAGATAATTGATCCAATAAAAATTAATTTTCTTAAATGTTTTGATATTTTTTTTGAAGAAGCATTGGCTAAAAATTTTAATAAAAGATAAATAATTCCTAAAAAAACTAGTATATATATAATAATATTCATATATTTAATTTGTCTTCATGAAAATACCACAACTCAAAAAAAAATCAGAAATAAAAACGTGTCACAATGTCAGTTGGGAAGATAACTATAGCTGGATTCATCAGGCAGACATTCTAGAAGTTCTAAAAGATAATACAAAACTTAATCCAGAGGTTAGAAAATATCTTGAAGAAGAAAATTCATATACTGATTTTCACTTGTCTGACACCAAAGAAATACAAAAAAAATTATTTGATGAAATTAAAGGTAGAATAAAATTAGATGATGAGTCTCTTCCATTTAAAGATTTTGATTATGAATACTGGTCAAAGACCACCGCAAAAGGAAATTATTCTATAAAATTAAGAAAAAAAATTGGAACTAATAATATTGAGGAAATTTGGAATGGTGATGAAGAAAAAGAAAAACTTAACGTTGAATATTTTGGTGTTGGCGATTTAGAAGTTAGTTTTAATGATAAATATTTAGGATACTCTTTAGATACAAAGGGTTCAGAGTACTACACAATATATATTAGAGATATAAACACAAAAAAATTAATTACTGAAAAAATAGAAGAGACATCTGGTGGTATAACATTTAGCTTAGATGATAAATATATATTTTATTCAAAGCTTGATGAAAACCATAGACCAAGAAAAATTTATCGACACAAATTAGGAGCCTCTATTAAAGAAGATCAGTTAATATTTGAAGAAAAAAGTGAAGCTTTTACTGTTAGTATAAGTTTGAGTTCTGATGATAAATACTTTTTTATTAGCTCTTCAGACCATAATACCTCGGAACAGTATTACTTTGAAGTAAATGAAATAAATCCTAAGCCTAAATTAATAAAAAAAAGGCAAAGAGGAGTTTTATATTCTGTCAACTCTTGGGATGGCAAATTTTATAATCATACCAATGAAAATGCTGAAGATTTTAAGGTAGATATTAGTAATAGTTTAGATAAACCCAATTGGAAAACTTTTATATCTGCAAAGGCTGAAGTTTTAATTGGTGGATTAACTTTTTTAAAAAACTGGATCATTAGATCTGAAACATCTGATGCTTTAGATAAATTATTTGTAAAAAATATTAATACAGGAATAGAAGAAGAATTAATTTTTTCTGACGAAACTGTGTATGTGCCTGGTGTATCTTTAAAACAAAGAGATAAAAATACTGATGAGATATACTTAAGTTATTCTTCACCAAAAACACAGTCTAGAGTTTATTCTTATAATCTAACTACAAAAGTAAAAAGATTAGTTAAAGAACAAGAGATTCCTTCTGGTCATAATCCTAATGATTACATAGTTGATAGAATTGATTGCAAATCTCATGATGGAAAATTGGTTCCTCTTACAATAACAAGACATAAAAATACTAAATTAGATGGATCTGCACATTTATTACTCTATGGTTATGGCTCTTATGGCAGTTCAATGAGTCCAGGGTTTTCTTCAACTAAATTAAGTTTAATCAATCGAGATATAATTTGGGTTACCGCTCATATAAGAGGTGGCATGGAAAGAGGGATGAAATGGTGGAAAGATGGAAAACTACTTAACAAAAAAAATACATTTGAGGACTATATTGCGTCCGCAAGATTTTTAATTGAAAATAAATATACTTCAAAAAATAAAATAATTGGGATGGGTGGTTCTGCTGGGGGGCTTCTTATGGGTGCTGTAGTTAACCTAGCGCCAGAACTTTTTTTAGGAATTATAATGGCTGTACCATTTGTAGACTCTTTAACTACAAACCTTGATCACTCCTTACCTTTAACTGTTGGAGAGTTTGACGAGTTTGGTAATGCAAAAGATAAAAAAGATCATTTTGATTATATATATTCTTACGCACCTTATAATAATATTAAAAAGATGGACTATCCTCATATGCTCATAACAACTAGTTTAAGTGACAATAGAGTTTTATTTGATGAGCCAGCAAAATTTACAGCTAAACTTAGAGAATATAAAACCGATAATAATTTATTACTTTTAAAAACTGAAATGAATGCGGGCCATGGTGGTAAATCTGGGCGTGATGGTGCTATTGAAGAAATTGCATTAGATTATGCATTTGCCTTAAAAATTTGTAAAAAAATTTAATTATCCCATCTTGAAATTTGCAGACTAGTTCCTAAATATCAACTGTACGTCGCCTAATGGGGCTTACTAAATTAACCTTGCTAACAAAGGAGGAAACTATGACAAGTAGGGATTTATCTATATTTAACACTCTAAGACCTTTTTCAATTGGTTTTGACGATATGTTTGACCAATTTGAAAATATGCTAGGAAATGGAGGGTTAACCATGCAGTCCAATTACCCACCTTACAACATTAGAAAAACTGGCAAAGACAATTACGCTATTGAAGTTGCTCTGGCTGGATTTAATAAAAATGATGTTGAGGTTGAGTTTGAGGATAATTTATTAACTGTTAGAACTAAACAAGTTGATAAATCAGAAAACAAATCTGATGATGGTGAAATTATTCATAAAGGTATTTCACAAAGACAATTTGCCAGATCATTTACAATTGCGGAGGATGTGAGAGTGAATGGTGCTGAATTAAAAGATGGTCTTTTGACAATCGCCTGTGAAAGAATTGTACCTGAGTATAAGAAGAAGAAACTTATTGAAATTAAATAATTCAAAACTTACTTGCGGGGAATTTCCTCGCAAGTATTACAAGTTTTAAAAACATCCTTTAGAAGAAAAACCAATTACTCTATCAGTTTGGTCAATTTCAAAACGTCTTTCACATTGAATTCCATATTTTTTAGATTTGTAATATACTAATTTAAACGGACTCTCAGGCTCATCATGTATTACTTCAATATCGGGTTTGCCCATTTTAATTTTTAAATTTTCATACGTCATACCAAGATATTGATTAAGATTTTTATTTTCTTTTTCAACAATATTATCAGTTTTGTCTTTAATTGTTTGGCAGCTACTCATTAAGGTTAAAAAAAATAAACTTATTAAAATATAATTTAATTTTTGCATAAATTGATATTAGCACCAAAAATATGGCTTAAATATAACTTATAAGTTGAATTATGTTAATAAACCTTGGTTTTAAAGAGAATTAGTAAAAAAATTCTAATATTAATCTAACATAATCTTAGGAGGATAAATGTTAGATAAATATTTTAACTACAAAAAACACAAGACAGATTTTAAAACAGAAGTAATAGCTGGTGTAACAACATTTTTGACAATGGCCTACATTATGTTTTTAAATCCATTTATATTATCAGGTGAATTTGCTGGACCAGAAAAAGGTTTCTTCGAATTTGGCGCAGTTTATACGGCAACAATTGTTGCTACAGCACTTGCTTGTTTCATAATGGCATTTTATGGAAAAACATGGCCAATAGGTTTGGCTCCTGGTATGGGAATTAATGCGTTTGTTGCATTTGGTGTTTGTGCTGGAATGGGCTATACGCCTCAAGAAGCTTTGGGTGCTGTATTGGTTGCGGGAGTTTTATTCTTAATCATCTCTTTAACACCTATCAGAGCTTGGTTAATTAATTCAATTCCAAGAAGTTTAAAATTAGGAATTGGTGCTGGTATTGGACTGTTCCTTGCAATAATTGGTCTTCAAATAATGGAAGTTGTTGTTGATAACCCAGTCACATTAGTTCAACTAGGTAACTTAAGTGATCCACTTGTTCTATTAGGTTGTGCTGCATTTATTTTAATGGTGGTTCTTGAAAAAATGAAAATTAAAGGAAACATTATAATTGGAATTTTATTATTTAGTATAATTGCATGGGCTACTGGACTTGCTAAATTTAATGGGATTGCAAGCTCACCCCCTCCAATGACTTATCTATTTGATTTTGATTTATCAGCAGCATTAACAGCAGGTATGACAACTGTTATATTTACTTTATTATTTATTGATTTTTTTGATACCGCAGGAACATTGACTTCTGTAGCTAACGTTGCTGGCAAGGTTGATAAAAATGGAAAAGTTCAAGACATAGAAAAAGCAATGATGGCCGACAGTGTTGGAACCGTTGCTGGTGCAATGATGGGAACAACAACTGTTACAAGTTATGTTGAATCTGGAGCTGGTGTAAAAGCTGGTGGAAAAACAGGAATGACCTCTTTAGTAATTGGTCTACTATTTTTAGCCTGCATATTCTTTGCTCCTTTAGCAACAAGTTTACCTAAGCAAATTGATGGTGCAGCCTTATTATTTGTTTCTGTTCTTTTTGTTAGAAACATAACTGATATTGAATGGGATGATATTGGTGAAGCAGCCCCTGCTATTCTTGCAATGATAGCTATGCCACTAACATACAGTATTAGTAATGGTATTGCTTTAGCTTTTGTATCTTATGCATTAATCAGATTATTTACTGGTAAGTTTTCTTCAACTTCTCCAGCAATATGGGTTATTGCAATACTAAGTTTTATTAGCTTTGTAGTTGCTTAAAATATAATTTTTAGGGCTGGATTAATTCCAGCCCTATTTATTTCTCTTAATTATTTCTTCCATAGATAATTCTTCATAATGTTCAGTTGGCTGAACAATCCATGGATCAGAATCTAATTTTACTGGACAAAAATCAGGCTCAAATGTAGAAGATTTTTTCTTCCACAAGCAGGCGGTTTTAACTTCATTAATATAATTTTTTGTTGGTTCATATTTTTTCAACCATTCAATGCTTTTATTTAGAGTTAGACCAGTATCTGAAAGATCATCAACTAATAACACTTTATCAAAATCTTTGTTTTCTGCTAAAGAACTGATCTCTCTAGAAAACATTAATTGACCTTGTTTATCCTCCATTCCTTTTCCTGAATAGCTCTGGATAACAATATAAGCGATTGGTAATTTTAAAATTCTAGAAAGAATATCCAATATAGGTGCTGCACCTCTCATAATTCCAACTAATACTGTTGGTTTATAACTTTTATGAATTTCTATTGCTAATTTTTCAACAATTTTTGTATACTGGTCAAAATTGATAATTAATTTGTCAGCCATAAATTTTATTATCATATTAAAAGAATTTAAAAAGAAATAAAAAAAATTATGAAAATATTTGATTGTTTTATGTTTTATGATGAAGAGCTTTTACTTGATATAAGATTAAATATTCTAGATAAATACGTTGATTTCTTTGTAATAGTTGAAAGTCAATTTTATCATAATGGTGTTAAAAGACAGTTAAAATTTGACATTAAAAAATTTAATAAATTTAAAGATAAGATTATTTATATACAGCATAAAAATGAACCTGATCAAATTTCTAAATTAAATGAAACAGATAATGAAAGTATAAAATCCTACAAATTAATACATAATGCTCATTTGAGAGAAAATGACCAAAGAAACCATATATTAAATGGATTAAAAAAAGCAAAAAATGATGACCTAATATTAATTTCTGATGTGGATGAAATACCAAACTTTAATTCAATAAATTTATCAAAAATAAAAAATCAAATTATCATGTTTGAGCAAGAAATATTTTACTATAAATTTAACAGGTACCTTACAAATTTTAAATGGTTTGGAACAAAAGCTTGTAGAAAAAAAGATCTGCAAAGTCCTCAGTGGCTAAGAAATATTAAAAATAAAAAATATCCTTTCTGGCGTATAGATACATTTTTTTCTAAAAATAAATATATCAATAAAATTTATATAAAAAATGGAGGTTGGCATTTTTCAAATATTAAAGACGCTGAAGATATTGAATTAAAATTAAAATCATATTTACATCATAGAGACTATGAGGTTGAAGAGCTTGGTAGTAATAAAATAAAAGAATTAATTAAAAGTAACAAAACAATTTATGATATGTTTGGTGATAAAAAGTCAAAGAAGTATGGTGATGAAAAAAGAAAAATACTAGAAAAATATGATTTAAATAAATTGCCTCAATTTATTCAAGAAAATCAAAATAAACTTAAAAAATGGATGGACTAATATGAAAGTATACTGGATAGCTTTATACAAAAAAATAGAAAGCCAAGAAAATATTAAAAATTATGGAAAAAAAGTTACAGAAATTTTAAAAAATTATGGTGGAAAACCACTAGTTAGAGGTGGAAAATTTCAAACCCTAGAAGGTGAGGATTATCCAAGGACTGTCATTTGGGAATTTCCAAGCTATGAGCAAGCTATCAAATGTCATGACTCAAAAGAATATCAAGCTGGATGGGCTTTAGCAAAAGATACCACTGAAAGAAATTTACAAATTATAGAGGGCGTTAATATTGAATAGGCTCTGGATCAATACTTCTCCATAGATACCAGGTAGCAACAGAACAATAAGGTGTAAATCTTTTATTCAATAATCTTACATAAGATTCTGGTGGAAAATATTTTTTTTTATAATTTTTTGAAATTGCTCTAAGAAGTCCAATATCTTGAATTGGCCAAATATTCGAACGATTATAAGTAAACAATAAAATCATTTCTGCTGACCATCTACCTATTTGTCTTAAGTTAGACAAATAGACAATAGCTTCCTCATCAGACATTTTTGGAATTAATTTTGGATTAAATGATTTATCAAGAGTTTGTTTTGCTAAACTTTTAATTCCTATGGCTTTTAGTCTGCTCAAACCACAACTTCTAAGCTGTGTAACTGATAATTTGGAAATTGTTTTTGCCGTTATTTTATTTTTACATCTTTTTTTAAATTTTAAAAAAACTGAGTTTGCCGCCATAACACTTATCTGTTGTCCAATAATACTTTTACATAATGAAAAAAAAATATCTTTTCTGGAAGTGAGTATGGTTTCAGATGGAGACTTATATTTGATTATTAACTTTTTCATAATTTTATCTTTTTTAGATAAATATTTTTTAGCATTATTCCAATATATTGGAGTTTTAGTCATGTCTGATGTTTGAAAGTATTTTTTGTTTATAGTAAATTTCCCTTCTAAAAATTACAAGGGAAGATATTATTACTAGTGATGCACCAATTAATGTTTTAAAAGTTGGTATCTCATTCCACATCATGTAACCAAAAAATATAGCAAAAACTAATGACAAATATTTTAGTGGAGCAACCAAAGATACTTCAGAGAGCTTATAGGATTGAGTTAGTAATAAATTTGCAGTACCTCCAGTAACTCCAATTAAAGCTAAAAGAATAAAATCTTGAAAATTAGGCATTATCCAGCCCAATGGAATTGTTGCTAAGCCTGCAAGAGATATTGTAATTGTAAAAAAAATAGAAATAAGCCAAATTGGCTCTGTTGTAGATAATTTTCGAATTGTGATAGTTACAAATGCCATTCCAATGCAAAAAATTATTGGTAGAAAATAAAGAAAATTCATTTCAATAAACCCTGGTTCAGAAATTACAACCACTCCAATAAAGCCCACAATAACTGCTGCCCATCTAAAAATACCAACCTTTTCACTTAATAAAAAAATTGATAAAATAGTAATGAAGAGTGGAGCAGCATAAGAAAGACTTACCACTACAGCAAGAGGTAGTTCTCTCAATGCTATTACTATCGCAACTAGTGCAATTAAACCCATAACACATCTAAAAATATGTTCAGTGGGTCTTTTGGTTTTATAAAAAGTTCTTAATTGATCCCTTGGTATTAAAAAGTAAGTAGGGAGGAGACCAAAAAAACCTCTAAAGAAGAGAACTTGTCCAGTAGGGTAATCCCCTGACCATTTTACAAGCAAATCCATTATAGAAAAAGTACAAACAGACAAAAACATGTACAATAAACCTAATTGATTTTTAGTTAACATAGGAATAATTTGTAGATCAAATTAAAGGATAATCAATGGAAATAGCTGTTTTAGGATTAGGATGTTTTTGGGGGCCTGAGATAAAATTTAGTAAACTCGAAGGTATTATAAAAACTGAAGTTGGATATTGTGGTGGTGACAAAAAGGAAACAAATTATAGAGAAGTTTGTGAAGGAAATACCAATCATGCTGAAGTCGTTAAATTAGATTTTGATCCAAACGTTATTTCTTATGAAAGAATTTTAGAATATTTTTTTGAAATACATGATCCAACAACATTAAACTCGCAAGGGCCTGATTTTGGTACACAATATAGAAGTGAAATTTTTTACCTCAATGATAAGCAAAAAGAAATTGCCAAACAGATAATTGATAAAGAAAATTCAAGGTTATCTGGTAAAGTAGTTACAAAGATTTCTTTAGTAAAAAATTATTGTCCAGCTGAAGAATATCATCAACGGTATTTAGAAAAAAGATAAGATGTCATTAGTAAGTACTGATTGGTTGATGGCAAATCTTGATAAAGTAAAAATTATTGATTGTTCATGGCACATGCCTCAAACCAAAAGAAATGGTTTCGAAGAGTATAAAAAACAACATATAAAAAATGCAATTTATTTTGATTTAGATAAAAATTCAAAAAAAGATACTGACCTACCCCATATGCTAATTGATAAAAAATCCTGGGAGAATATTGTTTCAAATATGGGCATTAAAAATGATGATCAGATTATTGTTTATGATAACTCAGATGTAATTAGCTCATGTAGATGTTGGTATAATTTCATTTATTTTGGACATAATCCAAACTTGATAAAAGTATTAGACGGTGGTTTAAAAAAATGGGTTAATGAAAAAAAACCTACTACAAATGATATAGTAAATATCAAACCTTCTCATTATTCTGCTAATGAAAAAATAGAATTAGTAAAAAATAAAGCCCAAATTAATGAAAATATTTTAACAAAAGAATTTTTAGTTATTGATGCAAGAAGTAAAGAGAGATTTGAAGGTGTGGTACCTGAGCCAAGAAAAGGCTTAAAAAGTGGTTCTATAAATAATTCTTATTGCCTTCCATTTTCTGAACTTATAAATGCTGATCATACTTTTATTGATAAAAAAAAAATTTTTCAAAAGTTTAGCTCAATAAAAAGTAGCCTAGATAAAAACATTGTATTTACATGCGGATCTGGCGTTACTGCTGCTGTTTTGGCACTTGCTTATTCTTTAATAGATAATAAATATAATCCAGTAATCTATGATGGTTCATGGAGTGAATACGGAAAAAGCTAAAATATGAAAAGATCAACAAAAATTACTTCAGCAATCATTTCTTTCTTTTTAATTATTACAATTGTGATTGTTGGAAGAACAATGATTGGTAACCATTTTGCGAAAAAGTTTAGTAAAAGACCGCCTCCAGGAATAATCGTTAAAGAAGTTTCATATAAAGATTTTTCTGAAAAAATTGAAAGTTATGGTACTGCAGTCTCAAAAAGAACTGAGTCTTTTAGAATTAAAAAAGATGATTTAACTGGTGAATTAACTTTAAAAGATAATGTAAAAAAAGGAGATTTAATAGTTCAGCTTAAAGATAGAAACATTGTTGCTCCATTTGATGGTGTGCTTGGATATAGAGGTATTACAGGAGATATTCTTGGCTCAGATAATTCTATTATTATAACATTAGATGATAATTCAATTTTATATTCTGATATTAAAATCCCTGAAACATTTGCTTCTTTTATCAAAAAAGATTTACCTGTTAAGGCAAAATTCTCAGGTATGAAAAATAAAGTATATGATGGAAAAATATATGCTGTTTCAAGTAGAATTAATGCTGAAACAAGAAGTTTATTAACAAGAGTTATAATTCAAAATGAAAATTCTGAATTAATTCCAGGGTCCCTTCTAGAAATCAATGTTAATTACAATGAAAGAAACTCTCTTGGGATTCCAGATACAAGCATGATGGTAGAGGGTAGCAAGTATTTTGTTTATAAAGTGTCTGAAGATAATATTGCAAATAAAATTGAAATAGAAATTGGAATTAGAAATAATGGATTTATTGAAATCGTATCAGGTCTTGATGAAGGAGAAATTATTGTTGCTGAAGGGCTAAAGAAAGTAAGACCTAAAGGTGAAATTAAACCAATTAAAAAATAATGTATATAACAGAAGTAAGTATAAGAAGACCAGTTATTGCGTGGGTAATGTCTCTTATATTAGTTGTATTTGGTATTTTTGTTTTTTTTGAATTACCTGTTAGAGAAAATCCTGATGGCTTACAACCACCTGTGGTACAGGTTAGAGTGGATTATAAATCAGCATCTGCATCAATCATTAATCAGGAAATCACTCAAGTAATCGAAGATATTATTGGAGGAGCTGAAGGAATAAAGAATATAGACTCTTCATCTGAAAATGGGAGTAGTTCTGTTAATATTGAATTTAATACTGATATAGATTTAGACGACGCTGCAAATGATATCAGAGAAAGAGTTGCAAGAGTTGTTGATAATCTTCCAAGTGAAGCAAATGCTCCTCAGATATTAAAACAATCTGCTGGGTTTACTACCACAATGTGGTTAGCAGTAACTTCTAATAATTGGAGTGATTTAGAGCTTGGAGATTACACAGAAAGATATTTGGTTGACCAGTTTTCAAGCGTTAAAAATGTTGGTAGAATTAGAACTGGAGGATTAAGAGAATTAAGTGTTAGAGTTTGGATAGACCCTATAAAACTAGCTGCAAACAATCTAACAATTCAAGAGGTTGAGAGGGCATTAAGAAATGAAAATGTAAGTTTACCTGCTGGTACACTTGAGGCAAACAACATAGATTTAACTTTAAATTTAGATAAGTCTTATAATAATATTAATTCCATCAAAGAGTTACCAATTAAAATGTTAAAAGATAGCATTGTTAAACTTTCTGATGTCGCAGTTGTGGAATTTGGACCAGTTTCTGAAAAAACATTATTTAAGGCTCAAACAAAAGAAGCTTTAAATTTAAAAACCGTAGGTATTGGTATTTATGCAAAAAGTGGCGCTTCAACAGTAGAACTATCAAAAGCAATTAAAAAAAAAATAACTGAAGTTAAAAAAACATTACCTGAAGGAGTTAACATTGAAGTTGCTTTTAATAGAGCTGACTATGTTTCTTCAGCTATTAATGAAGTTTACAAAACCCTTCTGGTAGCTTTTATTTTAGTTGTAATAATTATTTATTTATTTCT
>JADHPA010000025.1 GCA_016778675.1 Candidatus Pelagibacter sp.
GCTCTAAATTTATTAAAAAAAATAATTTAGTTGAACATATTCGTGCTGACACTGCTGGTTCGGCTGAGACAATTTCAAAGACTAAAATTAAAACTGAAGCAGCAATTGCTTCTACTTTAAGTGCTGAAATTTATGATCTAAAAATACTTTCAAAAAATATTGAGAATGAAAAAGGCAATGCTACGAGGTTTTTGGTAATGGGTAATGAAGTTTTACAGCCTGATTTTGGTGATAAGAAATACATAACTTCTTTTCTATTTAAGCTAAAAAGCAAGCCTGCAGCTCTCTATCAATCATTAGGTGGTTTTGCGATCAATGGAGTTAACCTTACAAAACTTCAAAGCTATCCAGAGCAAAATTCCTTTGAGTCATATTTTTTCTTATGTGATTTAGAGGGACACATAGACAATCCAAAAGTACAAAAGTCTTTAGAAGAATTAGGACTTCATTGCCAAGATTTTCACGTACTAGGTGTTTTTGAGGCTGATAAGTTTAGAGAAAAATAACTTAGAAACTTTTCTTGTAGAATAGAAAACATTACTGTTATAATAGTTTTGGAGGCTAGAGGTGGATACTGCTTGAACCCGACCAGATCTTAACGGAAGCAGTCGTAGAGACAGTTATTCAGGTTCTAGTCTCCTTTATATAAAATGAATAAAAATACAAAAGTTTTAGCTTTAAAGTACAGACCTCAGACATTTAATGATCTTATAGGGCAAGATGTTGTTGCGGAAACAATTTCTAACTCTATTAAGGCTAATAAAGTGCCTAATGCCTATCTTTTTACTGGAATTAGAGGAATAGGAAAAACGACAACAGCAAGGATTGTTGCAAAATCTCTAAATTGTTCAAATGGAATAGATAATTTGTGTAAAGAGGAACTTTGTGAAAATTGTAATGCCATTTCTAACTCAAATCATATTGATGTATTGGAAATGGATGCAGCAAGTAAAACTGGGGTGGACGATGTAAGAGATCTTATTGAATTTTCTAGATATGGCCCAACTACTGCTAAATATAAAATATTTATAATTGATGAAGTTCACATGCTTAGCAAACAAGCATTCAATGCATTGTTAAAAACCTTAGAGGAGCCGCCAGAATATTTAAAATTTATCTTTGCAACAACAGAAATAAAAAAAATTCCAATTACAGTAGTCTCACGTTGTCAAAGATTTGATTTATCTAGAATTAAATCTTTAGAGTTGTTTGATTTTATTAAGAAAATTAAAGAAAAAGAAAATGGTAACGCATCAGATGATGCTCTTAAATTAATTGTTAAAATTTCTGAGGGTTCAGTTAGAGATGCGCTATCGTTACTTGATAGAGCTCTACTTACTTTGGATAAAGACAAAGAATTAGATCTTGCAGCAGCACAAAAAATATTTGGTTATTTTGATAAGTCTCAATTAATTGATTTATTTGAATTAATATTTAAAGGTAAAGAAACTGAAGTTCTCAACACTTACAGAGAAATATATAACCAGGGTGTTGAACCAAAAATTTTTATTAATGATTTTTTAGAGCTCTTATATTATTTTAAAAATATTGATTCACTAAATTTGGATGGTAATAATTTTTTATTGAATGATGAAGAGTTTAATAAAATTAAAGATCTTTCAGAAAAAGTTAACAATGAGACCCTAATATTATTTTGGCAATTTACTATTAAAACACTTGAGGAGCTTGATATTGTTTCTAATCAACATTTATCAATGGAAATGTTCTTAATTAGATTAATTCATTTAAAAAGCATTAAACAGGAAAGTGACAAATATAAAGAAGATAGCAAACTATTAGTTGAAAGTGAAAACCAAACATCTTTTTCACCAAAAAAAACAAACGAAGATATCTTTGGAATAAAAGATAAATCTGAAACAATAGGGCAAATGAAAAATATTGTTCAGGAAAAAGATATCAAAGAAAAAGAAAATAATAACATTGAAACAAATACCAGTCTTATAAATTCATTTGATGATCTATTAAAAGCATGCTCTTCTAAAAAAGAGATTAAACTAAAATATGAATTAGAAAAAAATGTTAACCTTGTAAGTTTTGAGAACAAAAGAATTGAAATTTCATTTAATGAAGATTTAGATAAAGATTTTATTAAAGATCTTTCAACAAAACTTTTTGAATGGACTAATGAAAGATGGATTATAAGTCTAAGCAAAACCAAAGGACAGCCATCAAAAAAAGAAGAAGAAATTAATGAAAAAAAAGAACTGATAGAAAGTGTAAAGAACTCCTCAATTTATAAAGATATTTTAAAAAATTTCCCTGACGCAGAACTTATTGATGTTAAACCTAGAAAAGAAGATTAAAGAATGACTGATTTTACAAAAATTTTAGATAAAGCAAAAGAATTAGAGGCTAAAATGAAAGAGAGCCAAGAAAAAATAAAGAACATTCAGGTAGAAGGAACGTCTGGTTCAAATTCTGTAAAGGTTACTTTAAATGGTGAAAATGAAATGATCAAAATTGACCTTTCAGACGAAATATTAAAGGAAAATAAAATTATAATCGAAGATTTGATAGTGGCTGCCCATAATAATGCAAAATCAGAATTAAAATCTAAGACATCTGAAGAAATTTCTAAGTCTACAAGTGGATTAGGTATTCCTGGTTTTAAATGGCCGCTTTAAGAATATGCAAAATATTAATGAGATAGAAGAGTTAATTAAATTAATTTCTAAACTTCCTGGCTTAGGTCCTAAATCTGCAAAAAGAATTGTATTAAAACTTATTAATAATAGGGATGAACTTGTAAAGCCAATGGCAAACACGTTGGCACAAGTTTATAAAAATGTTATTAGGTGTCAATCTTGTGGTACTTTAAAATCTAATTCATTAGGCTGTAACAATTGTGAAAATTCAAAAGAAAAATATAATAAAATATGTGTAGTTGAAGACATTGCAGATCAATGGTCAATTGAAAATTCAAATATCTATAAAGGCTACTTTCATATTCTTGGTGGCACTATTTCTTCTGCCGGCCAGAGAAAAGAAGATCTTTTGATTAATTCATTAGTAGAAAGAGTTTCAAGAGAAAATATTGAAGAAGTTATACTAGCAACAAGTGCAACAGTAGAAGGTCAAACTACCGCTTATTACATAGAGGATAGTTTAAAAAAAACTTCTACTAAGGTTACAAAACTTGCTCAAGGACTTCCTGTTGGTGGTGAAATAGAAAGTCTCGATGATGGAACTTTATATTCAGCTTTTAAAAACAGAACTGGAATTAAAACTAATTCTGACTAGATTTCTTTAATAATCGATTTAGATGTAATAACGGTTCTGTGTAACCCGAAGGTTGCTCTTTACCTTTAAAGATTAAATCACAAGCTGTCTTAAAAGCAATTGATTGCTCAAAATTTTCAGACATCATTTCGTAGCTTCCTCTTCCAGAGCGAGTATAGGCACCATCATTTTTATTTTGATCATCAACAATTTTTGCCATTTTTTTCATTACTTCCATAACTTGTGATTTTGTACAAATATCGTGATGTATCCAATTAGCTATATGTTGAGAAGAAATTCTTAAAGTGGCTCTATCCTCCATCAAACCAACATTATTAATATCAGGTACCTTTGAACAGCCAACTCCATGATCTATCCATCTGACGACATACCCTAAAAGAGTTTGTGCAGAATTGGAAATTTCGGAGTTAATTTCTTCCATTGACCAGTTTGGTCTATCTGCCACAGGAATTGTTAACAAATCATCCAGTTTTGCAGACTCTCTTTTTTGAATTTCTTTTTGTTTCTCAAAAATGTTTATTTCATGATAATGAAGAGCATGAAGAGCTGCCGCTGTAGGTGAGGGAACCCAAGCACAATTTGCACCAGCATTTAGATGCCCAGTTTTTTGTTCCATCATCTCTTTCATTTTGTCCGGCATAGCCCACATTCCTTTGCCAATTTGAGCCTTACCAGAAAGACCACATTGAAGACCTATGTCTACATTGTTATTTTCATATGCCCCAATCCATTTAGAAGATTTCATATCTCCTTTTTTAATCATAGGACCAGCTTCCATTGAAGTATGCATTTCATCACCAGTACGATCTAAAAAACCAGTATTAATAAAAAATACTCTATTTTGTAGTGTTCTAATACACTCTTTTAAATTAGATGAGGTTCTTCTCTCTTCATCCATAATTCCAATTTTACAAGTGTATTTTTCCAATCCTAAAACTTCTTCAACTTTAGTAAAAATTAAATCAGTAAATGAGGTTTCATCAGGACCATGCATTTTTGGTTTAACAATATAAATGGAACCAGTTCTAGAATTACCTTTTTTTTTAATATCATGAAGGCAAGCTGCTGAAGTTATAAAGGCATCCATAATACCTTCTGGTATTTCAGAACCATCTTTTAAAGTGATTGCTGAGTTAGTCATAAGGTGTCCAACATTCCTTACCAATAATAAACTTCTTCCATGTAGCTTTAATCCTTTTCCATCTTTAGAAATATAACTTCTGTCGGGATTTAATTTACGCTCATAAGTCTTTCCATTTTTTTCAAAAGTTGATTTCAAATCACCTTTCATAAGTCCAAGCCAATTACGATAACAAATAACTTTGTCATCAGCATCTACTGCAGCAACACTATCTTCATTATCACAAATAGTTGAAACTGCAGCTTCAACAATAATATCACTAATTTTAGCAGGATCTTGTTGAGCACTAAAAGCATTTGGGTCTATAATTATTTCTATATGAAGATTATTATTTTTTAAAATTATTGCTGATGGATCATTGGCCTCTCCTCTATGACCAATATATTTATCTTTATTTTTTAAAGATGATTTATTACTATCTTTTAATACTGTTAAAGAGCCATTATCAATTTTAAAGCCTGTAATATTATGCCATTCAAAATTTTCTAGAGGAAAATATTTTTCTAAAAAGTCTCTTCCATATTTTATAACCATTTCTCCTCTTAAAGGATCGTATCTTTGAGTGGCACTATCCTCAGATTGCTCGATTACATCTGTACCATACAAACTGTCATATAAACTCATCCATCTAGCATTAGCTGCATTCAGTGCATACCTTTCATTCATGATTGGAACTACTAATTGAGGTCCAGCAATACTAGTTATTTCTTCATCAACATTATTTGTTTTGATCTTAAAATCAGGGCCTACTTCTTTTAAATAATCAATTTCTTTTAAAAATTTTTTATACTCTTCTAGATTGATTTCATTTCCTTTATTTGCAATATGCCAATCGTCTATTTTTTTTTGTAAATCTTCTCTTATTTTTAATAGCTCTTTATTTTTTGGGGCTAGCTCATGAACTACTTGGTCGAAGCCTTCCCAGAATTTTTCAGAAGAAATATTTGTATCTTTAAGCAATTCTTCATTAACGAAGTTAAGCAACTCATTAGAAACTGATAGATTGTGTATTTTTGTATATTGTTCTTTCATAGCACCCATTTTACCCCATCTGTATTTTTGCCTGAGAGTTTTGCTCCATCGGCGAGATAAATCTCTTTCCAGAGTGTTATGTTTATTATCGGTCCATTTGCCTGAGAGTTTCCGGGGTGGTTGCTCCTTCGGCGCTATTACATAATAGTCTCTCCCGATATTGATTAAGACTATCTCTTAATAGAATTATGTCAAATATAAATTATTTCAAACATTTTATTGCCTTTTTTCTTATTTAATTAATAATTAAACAATCATATGAAAAATTATTTAAATTTTGAAACAGATATTAAAAATTTAGAGATAGAAATAGACAAACTTAAAGACCCTTATAATCAAGATGGTCTTTCGGAAGTAGATACCAAAAAAATATCTGAGTCTCAAAAAGAGATAGATAATAAGCTACAAGAGATTTATTCTAACTTAGACCCCTGGCAAACCACTCTAGTTGCAAGACATGAAGACAGACCTAAAGCAAAATTTTTTATCGATAATTTATTTGAGGATTTTATCCCATTGTCAGGTGATAGATTTTATGGAGAAGACAAATCTGTATTAGCAGGATTTGCAAAATTTGATGAAAAATCTGTCTTAGTTATTGGTCAAGAAAAAGGAGACAGCCTTGAAAGTAGAATTGAAAGAAATTTTGTAATGATGAGACCTGAGGGTTACAGAAAAACAATTAGATTAATGAAATTAGCAAATAAATTTAACATTCCGATAATTTCTTTTATAGACACACCTGGAGCTTACCCTGGTGTAGGAGCAGAAGAGAGAGGTCAAGCAGAGGCAATTGCGAAATCAATTGAGTGCTGCATGTCGTTAAACGTCCCAACTCTTGCAATTGTTATTGGAGAAGGTGGATCAGGAGGGGCAATAGCACTTGCTTCATCTAACAAGGTAATCATGTTAGAAAATGCAATTTACTCAGTAATATCTCCAGAGGGCTGTGCCACCATTTTATGGAGAGACCCTAAAAGAACTTTAGAAGCAGCAAAAGCTATGAAATTGTCTTCAAAAGACCTCTTAGAACTAAAAGTAATTGATGAAATTATTCCAGAGCCAATTGGTGGTGCCCACAGAGATAGAGACCTAATATTAGATAACGTAAGAAAATCGATTGAAAAAAATTTGAATGAATTTTCTAACATGAGTGGAGAAGAAATTTTTAATCATAGAAAAAATAAATTTTTAACTATTGGAAGATCTAAAGGATTCGTAAATCAATTAGACGATCTAAGTACACTCAGCATGAAAGAAAGTAAGGTTAATTTATTTGTTAAAAACTTCTTTAAATCCAAGTTAAATTTAGCAGTTTTATTTGGAGTAATAGTTTTATTGGGCTATTTAATATTTTCTTTATAAAGCCCCACAACAATTTTTAAACTTTTTGCCTGTAGCTTCACATTTCTCATTTCTTGAAATCTTTTCATTTTTTTTTTGTATTAGTAAACATTTTGGATCGTTAGATGTTTCTTTTTTTAATGGTCTTGAAATACTTTCACTAGGTTCTTGAACTATTTTTAAATTGATTAAAATCGTAACAAAATCCATTTTTAATTTATTCAATAAGTTTTCAAAAAGAAAAAAAGCCTCTTTTTTATACTCAACTAATGGATCTCTTTGACCATAAGATCTTAGGCCAATGACTTGTCTTAGTTGTTCAAGATATTGAATATGTGACTTCCAGTTTAAATCTATACACTGAAGAAAAATTCTTTTTTCAACTTCTTTTGCTTTTTCTTCATCCAACATTTTAATTCTTTCATTTCTTGCTTCTAAAAATTTAGAATTAATTTTATTTTTGAACTCTTCATCTTTTAATTCAGTAACATTTTTAAATTCATTATCATCAACACTTTTTCCTAGTAAAGTTTTTAACTGATTATTAAATTCATTATTTTTAGTTGTTGATAGTTTCTGTGTTTTTAAGCTGATTAGATGACTAATAATTTCAGATAAGAATTCATCTGAATAATCAAAAACTTTTTCACTATTCATCACACCATTTCTTTGAGAGAATATTACATGTCTTTGATCATTTAACACGTCATCAAATTTTAATAAATTTTTTCTTATATCAAAATTTCTAGCCTCAACTTTTTGTTGTGCCCTCTCAAGCGCTTTATTAATCCAGGGGTGATCAATACTTTCTCCATCTTTTAAGCCTAATTTTTGAAGAATATTATTCATTGATTCTGAACCAAAAATTCTCATTAGGTCATCTTCTAAACTAACATAAAAAATTGAACTTCCTTCATCGCCCTGTCTACCAGCTCTTCCTCTGGCTTGGTTATCAACTCTTCTAGATTCCATTCTTTCTGTACCAATAACAAATAGTCCACCAAGTGATTTTATTTTATTTTTGTTTTCTAAAAGTTCATCATCAGGTTGACTTCCTTTTTTCCCACCTAACTGGATATCAACACCTCTACCCGAGATGCTTGTTGTGATTATAACTGAATTCATTTTTCCAGCATTTGCAATGATTTCAGCTTCATTTTCATGATTTTTTGCATTTAAAACTACATGTTTAATTTTTTCATCATTTAGTAATTTTGAATAAATTTCTGATTTATTAATGCTAGAAGTGAAAACTAATATAGGCTGACCTTGCTGGTGACACTCTAGAACTTTTTCAATGATGGCTTTATTTTTTTCTTCTTCAGTTCTAAAAATTTGATCATTCCAATCTTTTCTAATCATTTCTTTATTTGTAGGGATGATAACCACAACTAAATTATATATTTCATAAAACTCCTGAGATTCAGTTGCTGCAGTTCCAGTACATCCTGAAATTTTATTATAGAGCTTGAAGTAATTTTGATAAGTTATTGATGCTAGAGTTTGATTTTCAGCTTGAACATCTATTCTTTCTTTGGCTTCAAGGGCTTGGTGTAAGCCATCTCCAAATCTTCTTCCCTCTAATATTCTACCAGTAAGTTCGTCAATAATTTTTAATGTTCCATCTTTAACAATATAATCCTTTCCTTTTTCAAATAGATGATGAGCTCTTAAAGATTGATTTACATGGTGAACTAAACTTAAGTTTTCAGGGTCATAAAAGTTATTATTTTTTAGAATTCCAGCATCAGAGAATATTTTTTCTACATTATTTATTCCCTCATTCGTAAGCAATATATTTTTATCTTTTTCATCAATCTCATAATGTTCTGGTAATAATCTTTTTATAAGTTTGTCAATTGCAAGATATTGTTCTGTTTTGTCTTCAGCAGCTCCCGATATTACAAGTGGCGTTCTAGCCTCATCAATTAAACAAGAATCTATTTCATCAACAATAGTATAAACATGTCCTCTTTGAACCATTTGTTCTTTTGAAAATTTCATATTATCTCTAAGATAATCAAACCCTAATTCACTATTAGTTGCATATGTAATATCAAAATTATAATTTTTTTTTCTTTCAAGATCATCTTGGTCATTATTTATAAAACCAAAAGTTAATCCTAAAAATTTATATATCTCCCCCATTTCTTGAGAGTCTCTTTTTGCAAGATAGTCATTTACAGTAACTATATGTACCCCTTTTTCTGTCAGAGCATTTAAATAAGCAGCTAGACTTATTGTTAAAGTTTTACCTTCACCAGTTCTCATTTCTGCAATTTTGCCCTCGTGAAGCACAACACCTCCAAGTATTTGAACATCATGATGCCTCTCATTTCTTGTTCTCTTAGAAGCCTCTCTCACAAGCGCAAAAGCTTCAGGTAATAGGGTGTCTAAATTTTCACCATTTTTAAGTCTATCTTTCAATTCTGTAGTTTTTTTAGGAAAGTCTTCGTCACTAAGGTTTTTAACAGATGCTTCCAAGGAGTTAACTTTTATAACTATTTTGTTAATTCTATCGAGCTCTTTTTGATTGCTAGATTTAATAAACTTTGTGATAAAATTTAAGGGATTAAGCATTTAATTTTCTGGTATATAATTAATTATAACTTTTAATATAAGTATTAAATAAATATTTTAAACACATGCCAATAAACGTTAAAAACTTTATAAACTCACTAAATTTAAAGTCAAAAAATAGTGACTTTCAAGATTTAGAACATCTAGATGGAGTTTCAATATCCACAGTTTGTGCAAATTTATACAGCAAACCCAGGGACGATCTGGTTATGTTTTATTTTAGAGACGGAGCAAACTATGCATCTGTTTATACACAATCAAAAATAGTTTCAGAGAATATTAAGTGGAATTTAAATATTAAAAGTAAAAAAATAAGCTCTCTAATTATTAATACTAGAAATGCTAATGCATTTACAGGATCAGATGGTTACCAAGGTTTAAAAGAAATAGCAGAAGAAGCAGCATTACAATTAACAAAAAAACAAACTGAAGACGAAGATTTTCCAAAGAAGATATCATCAAATCAAGTTCTTTTTGGATGCACAGGGACAATTGGAGAAAAATATCCAACTGAAAAAATTAAAAAGAATATTCCAGAATTAATCAAAAAAATTAAATATACGCAAAATAAATTTACCTGGATGAAAGCTGCATTAGGCATAATGACAACAGACCTACAGCCAAAAATTACTATGGAGGAATGTAAAATAGGAAATAAAAAAGTTAAGATCTATGGGATTGCCAAAGGATCAGGAATGATTTTTCCAAACATGGCGACCACATTAGGTTATGTTTTTACAGATGCAGATCTTTCAAACGATATTTTAAACAAACTATTAAAGAAAAATATTAATACAACTTTTAATGCAATTAGTTGCGATGGTGACACTAGTACTAATGATATGGTTTCTATTTTTTCAACAGGAAAAGTAAAAAACTCAATCATTAATAATATTAATGATAAAAAGATATTTAGTTTTGATAAAGCCCTACATTCAGTATTATTAAATTTGTCAAAAAGAGTGGTTAAGGATGGTGAAGGAGCTACTAAATTTATTACAATCAATATAGTTAAATCAAAAAGTGAGAAAGAAGCAAGAGTAATGGCTTTTTCTATTGCGAATTCAAATCTTGTTAAAACAGCCATCGCAGGAGAAGATCCAAATTGGGGTAGAATAATAATGGCTATAGGAAAATCTGGAGTGAAAATAGATTTAAAAAAATTAGCAATAAACTTTGGTACTATTAAGATAATAGAAAAAGGACAAATCTTTAAAAATTACAAAGAAAATGAAGTGGCTAACTATATGAAGAGTCAATCAATAGATATTTCAGTAAATTTAAATATGGGATCAAAAAGTTTTACTGCCTACACAATGGATTTAACAAAAAAATATATTGAGATTAATGCTGATTATAGAAGCTAATTTGATATTGAATTAACTTTATTAATTATTAACTATAAACCATGATCAAATACAAGCTCATATGTAAAGATTGTGAAACTACTTTTGATAGTTGGTTTTCATCGTCTAAGGAATATGAAAAACTTAAAAAGAAAAAATTTTTAAATTGTCATTTTTGCAATTCCTTAAATGTTGGAAAGGGCTTGATGTCTCCTAATGTGAGTACTTCAAAAAATATTTTAACAGACATTGATTCATCCAGTGAAAAATATAAAGAAATAAAAAAAACAATTTATAAATATCAAGAATTTATAAAAAAAAATTTTGAATATGTGGGAGAAAATTTTGCTTATGAGGCAAGGTCTCTACATTATAAAGACAAAAAAAAAGCCAAAGGTATTTATGGTACCGCAACAAAAAAAGATCTTAACGAATTAAAGGAAGAGGGTATAAAAGCAGAAATACTGCCTTGGATAAAAGATACTACGAACTAATTTTTTATAAATTTTGTAATATAATTAACAGAAGTATCATTTGTTACTTTCCAGCTATTATCTAATATATTAAAATTCATTCCATCTAATTTTTTAAGAGATAGATTGTTTTTTTTACTTATATCTATTAGCTCACTAGGTTTAACAAATTTTTCCCAATCATGTGTTCCAATTGGAAGCCATTTTAAAATATATTCAGCACCCACTATTGCGAATACATAAGATTTTAATGTTTTGTTAAGGGTTGCAATAAACATTATTCCATTTTTTTTCAATAATTTTGAACTTTCTTTAATAAAAAAGTCTATATCATTAACATGTTCAACTATTTCCATGTTCAAAATTACATCAAATTTTTTTTTATCTTTTAACATCTCTGGAGATGCAATTTTATAGTCAATCTTAAGTTTATTTTTTTTTGCATGAAATTTTGCAACTTCAATATTTTTCTTTGATGCATCAATGCCAACAACACTTGCTCCTAGTCTGCACATTGGTTCAGATAATAACCCTCCACCACAACCAATATCAAGTAATTTAATATTTTTTAAGGGCTTATCAGATGATCTAATCTTAAAATCTTTGATAATATTTTCTTTTATATATCTAATTCTTATTGGATTAAAATTATGCAATGGTTTGAATTTACCATTAGGATCCCACCATTCTTCAGCAATTTTGGAAAATTTCTCAATTTCTTTTTTATTTATTGAATTCATAATAGATAACTTGTGGACATAACAATTAAGATGTATTTTATCAAATATAAATTACAAAATTATCAATGAAAACTGTTGTATTAAAGTTCGGTGGAAC
>JADHPA010000003.1 GCA_016778675.1 Candidatus Pelagibacter sp.
AGTCAAAATGAGCTGACTGCTCTATCGCATGAACGCCTGCGTCTGTTCTTCCAGATCCTATCAAAACCACTTTTTCTTTTAAAAGTTTTGATAATTTGATTTGTATTTCTTTTTGAATTGATTTTCCTTTAGATTGTATTTGCCAACCAACAAAACTTGTTCCTATATACTCTATCAAAATTTGATATCTAAACATTTGTTAATCTTGAGCCTTTTATTATTTGAGAACCAAGAACAAATTCATTAATATTTTGAGGCTTTTTTCCTTGTCTTTGAATTTCAATAACTTTTATAGATTTTTGATCTCCACAGCTAATTTCTAAGTCACTAGTCATTACTTCACCTATCTCACCACTTTTAGTGCCTAATTCTGCTTTTAAAATTTTATATCTTTCTTCTTTAAAAATAAAAAAAGCCCCAGGGCTTGGGTATAATCCGTTTATTTTACCAATTATATTTTCTGCATTATCACTCCATTTTATTTCACCCTCAGATTTTTTAATTTTAGATGCATAGGTTGCATTTTTATGATCCTGCTCTTTAAATCTTACAGTATCATCAAGTATACCATCAATATTTTCTGATATTTTTTCTGAGGCTAAAATTGAAAGTTTTGTTGATATTGTTTCTGCATTGTCATTTTCTTTAATATCTATTTTATATGAATTACAAACAGGTCCTGTATCAAGTTTTTCTCCAATTTTCATAATACTAATACCTGTTTCTTTTTCTAAATTTATAATTGACCTTTGAATAGGGGCAGCTCCTCTCCACTTTGGTAATAATGATGCATGTATATTAATAAAACCTTTTTTGGATAAATCTAAAAAATCATTAGGAATAATTTGTCCATATGCAACTACTATAACTATATCGACATCTAATTTTTTAAAAAAATTAAATTCTTCATTATTACCTTTTAAAATTCTAGGGGTCCTACATTCAATATTTAATTCCTCTGAAATAAGATGTATTGGTGATTTATTGTATCTTTGCCCTCTTTGTGATTTTTGTGGTGGCTGCGTATAAGTTGCAGATATCAAATATTTTTTTTTATGAAGTGCTTTAAGTATAGGTACAGCAAAAGATGGTGTACCCATAAAGACAATCTTCCTTGTCATTACTAAACAATAATTCTTTTAGATTTAAATTTAGAAAGTTTTTTTATAATCATTGATTTTTTGAGTTTTGATAAATAGTCTATAAATAAAATACCCTCTAAATGATCAATTTCGTGTTGAATACATGTTGCTAATAAACCCTCTGCTTTTAATATTTGTTTTTTTCCATAATAATCTAAATATTCAACCTCACACGTTTTTGGTCTTTCTATTTCTGCAAATTGATCTGGTACTGACAAACATCCCTCTTCATATCTAGATTTATTTTCATTTTTATTTTTTATAACTGGGTTTACAAAATACAGTGGCTCTTTTTTGTTTTCATCTCTACTAATATCCATAACAATAATTCTTTTAGGAATACCAATTTGAATAGCCGCCAAGCCTATTCCAGGTGCTGCATACATTGTATCAAGCATATCATCCATTAGCTTTCTTTCTTCATCACCCACTTTTTCAACAGGCTTTGAAACTTGCCTCAAAAATTTATTTGGTTCTGTCAAGATTTGTTTAACTGCCATAATTATCTATTATTTTAGTATAATTTTTAAACTTTTAAAGGAAGAACTTTAAGCAGAATCTTATTTCTTATTGGATCAATATCTAGCTGGTTAAGAGCACTAATTATAAAATATAATGTATCATCATCAATATTTTTTAGTTCATCTCGTCCAATAACTTCAATAATTCTAAGTATTGTTGCTGCCATATCTCCACTATTTATAAATATTTGAATATCTGATGGCATTTCATAGTCATTGGGTTCATATAAAGTATTAAATTTATCAAGAACTTTTACTCCATCAGACTTTAAAGACTCAATTAAAATAATATCTTTTTTTGAGAAAAAATATTTTTTATCTTTTTTAATTTTTTTTAATAAATTGTTTACATCTTTATTAATGTCACTTAAGCCATTTTCTAATATAAAATGATTAATCAATTTTGATTGATGTAAAATTTTATTATTTATTTTAATATCACTTAATTTATTTTCTTTTTTATCAATATAATTTTGATAAAAAGTTGTGTAGTTAGATGGGACTTCTTGTTCATCAATATCACTTAAAAGATTTCTTAATTCATCAGAAAATGCGTCTTCTATTTCATCGATTTTAAACGAGTTTTTTAGTGCATTCATTAGCTCAAGTTTTTTTTCTATATCTGTTGTAATCAAAATTCCTTGATAAATTAAAGCCCTAACCTCAATAGCAGGGAGTGCTTTTGTAGATTCTTTAATGTTGAGTAGTTGATTTATCGTGAATTGAAATCTCTTATAAAGTTCAAATAATTCCTTTTCTGAATAATTGCCATCATGAGTGGCCTTTTCAATATTTATAATTTTATCTACTTCGTTAAGTTCAATATCATTAATTTTATATAAAAGGTTTGATGTTGATAAATATCGCCATATTTTTTTTGCTGTTGAGTTTTTAGGTTCAAATTTAAAATCTGGGTTAGTTATATGAGATAAATGAAAATTTAAAATTGTATTTTCTGATATTTCTGTATCAGGTTCGTTGGTATAACCCATCAAATAATTAATTTTTTTTTCAAAAAACTTATCATTAAAATCATTAAGTTCTTTTTTTAAATCTATCAGTAGTTGGGCTTCTTCTTTTTTATTATTATGAATAAGGCAATAAATATTAAATTTAGATAAATAAACATCTTCTATGGAATCTTTAATTTCAGAAAATATTTCACAAGCCTTTTTAACATTTGACTCGGACAAATAATAATCAACTAAATATTTAGTTAATTTTGAATTCTCATTGATAATTTGATTTTTTAATAGATAACTTTCAATTAATTGATAATTTGATTTTTTAATAAGCCAGTTAGACTTTATTTCTAAAAACTGTTCTTCTGTAATATTCTGCTTGGGATAAAATGCATTAGTAAAAAGTAAAATATCCATTATTTCTGAAGCATCTTGAGATAAATTAAGCTTATCAATACGCTTAAAAATATTTAAAATTTGATCACCATTAGAATTAGACCACATATTTATATCTAGCCCATTTTCTTCTGGATCATATAAGCCTACTAATTTTACCTCTTTTGAGACTAAAGTTTGTGATTGCTCTATACTTAACTCACTATTACTTTGAGATTGCATTTCATAAATACTGTTCTGAGGAATTTCTTTGTCCTCATCATTTTTGGTATTTAAAACTTTATTGGTATTGCTCTTTTCTTCTATACTCCAAATATCAATAGGTTCTTGTGATTGAACATTAAGACTTATAAAAAAAGAAAGCAAAAAAATTGAAAAACATTTTCTATTTAACAATTTTAAATTTTTCATTTGGGATAATTTTTTCAACATCTTTGTTGGGGTATGGAAATTCTATTTTTCCTAATAACGTTATGACACCTATAACAACTACTAAAATCAATAATGTTTTAATTAATAGGCCTTTGTTTCTGCTGCTGCTTGTATTTTTTGTAAATTGCATATAATCTTCTATTAATTTCAAATTAAGACATATTTGTGTTTTTTCAATAAAGAAAGCTTATGAATTCAAATAAAAACATCATTTTTTTAGGAATGATGGGATCTGGAAAATCCTCTATAGGAAGTTTAATATCAAAAAAACTAAAGCTTCCATTCATCGATATTGATAACTTAATTGAGGAGTCCTTAAGGATGTCAATTACAGAAATATTTGAAAATAAAGGAGAGGATTATTTTAGAAAATTAGAAGAAAAAATCACACTTAAATCCTTAAAAAATAAAAAAAATGTAATTGCTCTAGGTGGAGGTGGTTTTATAAATGATAATATTAGAAAAGAGGTTATATCAAATCATATCAGTTTTTGGCTAGATTGGGATGAGTCAATTTTACTTCAAAGAATAAGAAATAGTAAAAAAAGGCCGTTAGTTTTTAAATCAACCGATAAGGAAATTAAAGAAATTATTAAAAAAAGAATTAAGGTATATTCTAAAGCACAATTTAAGATAAACTGTAATAAACTTACAAAAACTGAAATACAAAAAAAGATAATAAAAATTTATGAGCTTAATTAAAATACAAGTGAATACTACCAATCATAAATATCCTATGTACATAGGAAATAATATTTTAAATAAATTTAATAAATTTTTAAAAAACGCTTCTATAAATTTAAATCATTGTCTTATTATAGCAGATAAAAATGTCCCCAAAAAATTGATTAAAGAAGTACTTAAATCTTTACCAAGATACTCAACCATAATTCACTATTTCAATGCGAGTGAAAAAAATAAAAACCAAAATAGTGTACAAAAAATTTTATCAATTCTTTTAAAAAAAAACTTTAACAGAAACGATTGTTTAATTTCTATTGGAGGGGGCATAACAGGGGATGTCTCTGGGTTTGCAGCAAGTATATATAAAAGAGGTTTAAAATTTATTAATATTCCAACTACTTTACTCTCACAGGTCGACTCATCAATTGGTGGTAAGACTGGTATAAATACCCCGCATGGTAAAAATTTAATTGGATCATTCTATCAACCAAGTTTAGTTATTTCTGATATTAATTTTTTAAAGTCTTTGCCAAAAAGGGAAATCGTTTGTGGTTATGGAGAAGTACTTAAACACGCTCTGATTAAAGATAAGAAATTCTTTTTATTTTTGAATAAAAATGGAACTAACATTTTAAGATTAAAAAGCCCATTCATTGAAAAAGCTATTTATCAAAGCTGTTTAATAAAAAAAAGAGTGGTTGAGGAAGATGAAAAAGAGATGGGGGTAAGAAAAATATTAAACCTCGGACATACTTTTGCTCACGCATTCGAAGCAACACTTGGATACTCAAGAAGATTAAATCACGGTGAGGCTGTTATACTGGGTGTAAAAACAGCAGCAAAGTTCAGTCTAATAAATAAAAATTTAAATATAAAAGATTTTCAAATAATTGAAAATCATCTTAATAAATTAAATCTTTCAAGTGATATTAATAAATTTTTTTCAATTAAAGATCTTAATAAAATTTTATCCTTTATGAAAAAGGATAAAAAAAACAATACAAAAAAAATTAATTTAATTTTATTAAAAAAAATTGGTACGCCTATTCATAAACTTGAATTCAATGAAAAAACAATTACCTCTTTTTTACAAAAAGAATTAATTCAATAATATTTGTATTGAATGTATATAATTTTTAAGCTCTAAATCTAAGATATTATAAATTTTTTTTGTTGATTCTATTTTAGATAATTGAGCAAGCTCATTAGATTTAATGGACAATTTTAAATGGTACCTTCCTTCTTGATTTTGCTTGTGGTTTTTATGCAGAAAACTTTTATCTTCAATTTTTAAATCCTGAATTTTAATTTCTTTTTGAAGTTTATTTTTAACAATTGTAATTAATTCATTTATATTCATAAATAATAATTTATTATTATATAGCATGAAAAATATTTGTGATTGGAATAATTGTTTTGAAATAGGTGAATATAAAGCACCAATTGAAAAAGATAATAGTAAGAAATACCGATTACTTTGTTTGGCACATGTCAAAGAATTCAATAAGAATTGGAATTATTTTAAAGGTATGGATGATGAGCAAGTCTTTGATTTTCTTAAATCTGATATGACATGGCATAAACCAACTCAAAGCTTTAGTTCTTCTGATAATTTTTTTAAAGTTTTGTGGAACACAACTTTAAAGGATGAATTTGATAAAACAAAGCTTAGGGGTGAATATAACCATATGAATCAATTTAAATTT
Organism: Candidatus Pelagibacter sp.; assembly: GCA_016778675.1. Classification (GTDB taxonomy): domain Bacteria; phylum Pseudomonadota; class Alphaproteobacteria; order Pelagibacterales; family Pelagibacteraceae; genus Pelagibacter. The sequence continues at coordinate 5,844 of JADHPA010000003.1, forward strand.
GATGCTAATGATATTAAAGCTTTTAGTATTTTGGGTGTTTCTGTTGGATTAAAATGGGAACAAATACAAAACAAATTCAAAACTCTTGTCAAAAAATTTCACCCTGATATTAATTTTGGAAATAAAGAATACGAAGAAAAACTTAAATTAATTACTTTAGCTTACGCCCAGCTAAAAAATACATATAGGGAAAAAATTGACACCTAATTTAAACATACAACCAGATATCAAAATATCTTTAAAACAATCTTTTGGAATTGACTCAGATATGGAAGTGGACGCTTTCTCAAAAAAAAGTGAGTATGTCCCAGAAATAGATAAAAATTACAAATTTGATAGGGACACCACTCTTGCAATAGTTTCGGGATTTGCATTTAATAAAAGAGTTCTAGTTCAAGGTTACCATGGAACTGGTAAATCAACTCACATAGAACAAATTGCTGCTAGATTAAATTGGCCCTGTATTAGAGTAAATTTAGACAGTCATGTAAGTAGAATTGATTTAATTGGTAAAGACGCAATAGTTGTAAAGGATGGAAAACAGGTTACTGAATTTAAAGAAGGTATTTTACCTTGGTCAATACAAAACCCAGTTGCTCTTGTTTTTGATGAATATGATGCCGGTAGACCAGATGTTATGTTTGTTATTCAGAGAGTTCTAGAAGCAGAAGGTAATTTTACTCTTTTAGATAAAAATAAAGTAATAAAGCAAAATAAATTTTTTAGACTGTTTGCAACATCTAATACTGTAGGATTGGGGGATACTACTGGATTGTATCATGGAACTCAGCAGATTAACCAGGGCCAAATGGATAGATGGAATATTGTAACATCACTGAACTATCTTGGCCTTGATAAAGAAATGGAGATTGTTTTAGCAAAAAATAAAAATTTGAATAATTCAAAAGGTAAAGAAAAAATCGCAAACATGATTAAAGTAGCCTCTTTAACTAGAAAAGGCTTTATAGCAGGAGATATATCTACCGTAATGAGTCCTAGAACAGTATTACATTGGGCAGAAAATACTGAAATCTTTAAAGACACTGGCTATGCATTTAGAGTCACCTTCTTAAACAAGTGTGATGACATTGAAAAAAATACTATAGCTGAATATTATCAAAGATGTTTTGGTGACGAACTGCCAGAGTCTATGGTTAATATTCAGATTTAAATGAGCAGCAAAGAAAATAATTTTAAAGAGCAATTTAAACAAGCTTTAATTTCAACTGCAAAAGTAATTTCTGAAGATTATAAGTTGGATGTAAAAAAACTTGATAAAAGTTTAAGTAATAAAAAGATTGATTTTTTTGATGTAACTAATTTATCTAGTAAAAATGATTTTATTAGATTGAGAGCAGAAACAGATTCAGGAGCTTTAAAGAAAAAATTTTCAAATAAAGATATATTTAATAAAAACCTACCAAATAATCCATCTTGTAAATCTTTATATAATATTGCAGAAAAAATTAGATATGAGGTTTTGGGTGGAAAAATGCTCAAAGGTGTTGGAAAAAATTTAAACGAAAATTATAAACAAAAAATTAATTCTAATCATAAAGATCAAATCAAAACTAAGGATGATGTCCCTGTTGCTGAGGCATTTGAACTATTTATGTTAAAAAAATTTTTTAATTTAAAACTTAACTCAACATCATCCAAAATGTTAAATGTTTGGGAGAAAGATTTTTCAACATTTATTGATAAACACATAGATTTTTTAAATGAAAACTTAGAAGATCAAGACAATTACAGTTTAAAATTTTCTGAGATTTTAGAAAATATGGATATTTTTAACTCAAATAATGAAGAAAATAATCAGAATGAAGATGAAAAAGATAATTATCAAGATAATAAATCTGAGAATAGTGATGAAAATCAATCAGATGCTAAAGAAGATGAAAATAAACAAGATGAGGTAAAAGCTAGTCTTGATGCAGGATTTGATCTTAGTGATCAGCAAATGAATGAACAACTAGAGGATTCTGAATCATTAGAAGAAAGCTCAGAAAGTATTCTGCAAAAATCTAATCTTAACAATATTGATCAAGAATATAAAATTTATACAAATGAATTTGATGAAATTGCGAAAGCAGAAATTTTAGAAGACTTAAAAGAAACTCAAAAACTACGAAAAAATTTAGATCAACAGTTAATAGGTTTTCAAGATCTTATAACTAAGCTTGCTAATAAATTACAGAGGCAACTTCTTGCTAAACAAAATCGATCCTGGGAATTTGATTTAGAGGAAGGTTTGTTAGATAGCTCAAAGTTAACAAGAGTAATTATGGATCCATATAACTCTTTATCATTTATGCGAGAGAAAGATCTTGATTTTAAAGACACTATAGTAACACTTCTAATCGATAACTCAGGTTCAATGCGTGGACGTCCAATTACTATTGCTGCTCTTTGTGCAGATATATTGTCTAGAACTTTAGAAAGGTGTTCTGTTAAAGTAGAAGTGTTAGGTTTTACCACTAAAAATTGGAAAGGTGGAAAAAGTAGAGAAGCTTGGACAAAAAGAAATAAGCCAAAGAATCCTGGAAGACTAAATGATTTAAGACATATAATTTATAAAGGAGCTGACACTCAATGGCGACAGACTAAAAATAATATAGGTCTGATGCTTAAGGAAGGTCTTTTAAAAGAAAATATAGATGGTGAGGCTATATCGTGGGCCTACAATAGAATAAAAAAAAGAAAAGAGGAAAGAAAAATTTTGATGGTAATTTCAGATGGAGCTCCTGTAGACGACTCAACCTTATCTGTCAATTCTGGAGATTTTCTAGAAAAACATTTAAAAAAAATAGTCAAGTTCATAGAAGTTAAAACTGATGTTGAAATTCTTGCAATTGGAATTGGTCATGATGTATCTAGATACTATGAAAAAGCCATTAAGATAACAGACGTTCATGAGCTTGGTGATGTTATGATATCGCAGTTAAGCGGCTTATTTGAAACTAAAAAGAAATTACATTAAAGTTTTAAAAGATCTTGATTTTTCCACTTTATATTCACTTCAGCACCTGTTCTTGTTTCAGAGTTTTTACATAAAATACTTGCATTATTTTTTTCAAGCAAAGTTTTTCCAATAAACATTCCAAGTCCTAATCCAGATTTTGACTTTATAGAAGACTTTAGAGATTTCACATAAGGTTCGCCAATTTTACTTAGTACATCCTTAGGATACCCCTCACCATCATCCTCGATCATAATTTCAGAAAACTCACTATTTGTTTTAAGTGTTATAAAAATTTTTTTTCTTGAAAATTTATTTGCATTACCAATAAAATTTCTCAAGCCATAAATTACCTCTATGGACTTATTAAATTTTAATGGATTAGAATTTTGATCATAATTTACAATAAACTCTTTTTTGCTTATTTCTTTAAATGATTTAACAATCGCATCTATATATTTTGACAATGTAAGATTGCTATCAATAAAATTATCCTCTGCTGTTGGGTTTAATGTTAGCTTTTTAAGTATCTCACTACACCTATCTATCTGACTGACTAGCAATTCAACATCCTTTTTAACATCAATATCATCTTTAAATTGTTTTAATAAATCTGATGAAATAATTTTGATAGTTGAAAATGGAGTTCCAAGAGAATGTGCAGCAGCAGCAGCTTGTCCTCCTAAGGATAAAAGTTCATGCTCTTTTGACATGATTTCTTCCATTTTATTTAGTGCCTCTTTTCTTATTCTGGATTCTGATCCAAAGGTTGAAGCAAAATAATTCAAAAAAAGTAAAGCTATAATCAATGCTATTGGAATTGAATAGTAATAATAGCTGTCTACATGAAAATGTTCGTTAATTGGGTAGGGTAAAGGTTGATTAAAATAGGTAAGAAAAATAATTATTAAAACTGTGAAACTAACTAATAATAAATTGCTTCTAAAACCTAAATTGGATGATGAAAATATAGCCGGGATAATCAAAAAAATTGAAAAAGGATTTATAATTCCACCTGTTAAATAAATCAAACAACTCAGTTGTAAAATATCAATAAATAAAAAAAGAAATGCTATCTTATCTGTTAGTTGGGTGTTCTGATTAATACGGATTAAATAAAGATTGCTTAGCACCCCGATTAGAATTGTTGAATTTGTTAAAATTAGATTAAATCTAAAATCAAAAACAAAATAAATAAGGTTAACTGTTATAAGTTGACCGATAATTGCAATCCATCTTAAATTTATATAGGTAGATTTTTTTAATGAAAAATATTTTGAAGTTTCGAAAAACTTCATTATTAGATATCTAGATTTTGAACATTAATAGCATTTGACACAATAAAGTCTTTTCTTAAGGCAACATCATTGCCCATTAAAGTGTGGATTAAATCTTGGTCTTTTTTTAAGTCTTTTGAATATTGAACTTGTAATAAATTTCTAGTTTCAGGATCCAAAGTGGTGCTCCACAATTCTTCTGGATTCATCTCTCCTAATCCCTTAAACCTTTGAATACTCATTCTTGATTTTTCTTCCTCATAAGCTCTAATAAATTCTTTTGTTCCTTTTTTTATTTTTTGTAATTCTTTGCTATGTTTTAAAATATAGTCTTCTAATTCTTTTTCGTCTTTAATGTAAATCCCTTTTGTACCTTTGTTTATTTTAAACAAAGGTGGTTGGGCTAGATAAACATGACCATTTTCAATCAATTTATTAAATGGCTTATTATTAAAAAATGTTAACAACAAAGCTCTAATATGAGATCCATCAACATCAGCATCGGTCATAATAATTATTTTACCATACCTTAGATCCTTTAAATCAATATCTTGAACCTTTGGGTCTAAACCAAGCGCATTAATCAAAGTTACCACTTCATTTGATGACATCATTTTTGCTAATGCCTTTGTTCTATGTTCGCTCCCATCTTTATTACTATTTTTTTTGAGAATAATTTCCTCAACATACGTATTAAGTATTTTTCCTCTTAATGGTAAAACAGCTTGATTAGATCTATTCCTGCCCTGCTTAGCAGAACCTCCCGCAGAATCTCCCTCTACTATAAATAATTCAGTACCTTCTTGTTTGCCTATTTGGCAATCAGCAAGCTTTCCAGGTAAACCACTTAACTCTAGTGCACCTTTTCTTCTTACATTCTCCCTAGCTTTTCTAGCAACATCTCTTGCTAAAGCTGCTTGCATTACTTTTGCTAAAATAATTTTAGAAGTTGATGGGTTTTGATCAAACCATGTAGATAATTTTTCACTTATAATATTTTCTACAATCATTCTAACCTCTGATGAAACTAGCTTGTCTTTTGTTTGTGATGAAAATTTAGGATCTGGTATTTTTGCAGAAATTACACAGGTTAATCCCTCTTTAATATCATCACCTGAGATAGTTAATTTATTTTTTTTTAATAGATTATGTTCAGTAGCATATTTATTAATAACTCTTGTAAGTGCACTTCTAAATCCTAATAAATGGGTCCCACCATCTTTTTGATAAATATTATTAGTATAAGGATAAATATCTTCACCATAGCTTGCATTCCATTTTAGAGAACATTCAATTTCTATATTGTCTTTTTTGCCTTCAATATAAATTGGTTTTTTAAACAAATCATTTCCTGTTTTATTCAAAAGTTTTTCTCTTTTTTCATCTAAAAAATCTACAAATTCTAAAACCCCACCATCAAATTTGAACTCAATTATCTTTTCTTTTTTTTGATTTAAATCATTAATTGTGATTTTTATTCCTTTATTTAAGAATGCAAGTTCTCGCATTCTTTTAATAATAATATTAGATGAAAATTTTATTGAAGAAAAAATCTCTTTTGATGGTAAAAAAGTTATTTGTGTACCAGTATTTTTTGATTTTCCTATAATTTTAAGCGGTGCAACTGATGTACCATCTTTAAATTCCATATAATATCTATTGCCATCTCTCTCAATCTCTAATTTTAATTTTTCTGATAACGCATTAACTACTGAAACTCCAACTCCATGAAGTCCCCCTGACACCTTGTATGAATCATGATCAAATTTTCCACCCGCATGAAGTTGTGTCATAATAACTTCTGCTGCAGACATTTTTTCACCTTTATGCATGTCAACAGGTATTCCTCTTCCATCATCTCTTACAGTGATTGTTCCATCAGAATTAATTTTAACTTCTATATTTTTACAATGCCCTGCTAAAGCTTCATCAATTGAATTATCAACAACTTCATAAACCATATGATGCAAACCAGTGCCATCATCTGTGTCACCAATATACATTCCGGGTCTCTTTCTAACCGCCTCAAGACCTTTTAAAACTTTGATGGAGTCTGCTTGATATGTTGAATTATTTTTCATATTATTTAAATGGAAGTTGATTAATTATAACATTTTTTAGAAAAAAATATGGAAATTTATCTTATAGCCGCACATTATAATGCCTATTAAACCTTTGTTTTAAAGGTTTTTTTGATATTGGCGGAGAGACAGGGATTCGAACCCTGGGTACCTTTAACAGTACACACACTTTCCAAGCGTGCGCTTTAAACCGCTCAGCCATCTCTCCTTAATTTTCAATAAATATCCATGGATGTTCTTTATAAACTGTATATTTTTTAAACCAGAAAGAGAGGTACCTTTCAGCAAGATAAGCATATAATCTTTTAGTATCATAGCCAGCAAGATTTTTAAATCCTATTTTTTTTTCACATCTTTCTAACCAAACAAACAATTTTCTAAACCACTTGTTAGCAATTTTTGGTTTAGTAATAAACATAATATGAGGGTTAAATTTAGTGTTTGTATTCACATATGTTATAAAATCATCTCTATCTTCATCATCTAATAAATCAATTGCCAAATCTAAATTACCATAACCATGATGCATATCAAAATGTAACTTTAGATTTTGATATCTTTCATTAAATAAAATCAATGGATTTCTAATAACTGATCTCCATCCACGTTTTAAAATTTTAATTTTTTTTACACCACTCACATCAATAGGATGACAGATTATTGACTCAAATTCACTCCAATCTGCTTCTGGCTGATAAAGCAAGTGTTCATTTAAATTGCTAATATCTATTTTTTTTTTTATAGATGATGATTTAATCCAAAAACGTCTTTTTTGGCAAAAGCCTACCCAGCCATTATCATTAAGTTTAATCAAATTTTTCCAATACCAATAATGATAGGCAAGCTCTGAATAATATTCTTCTTTATAAAAAATATTATCTTTGCTATCACAATTTAAATAATCATTTGGAAAATGATTTTTTCCAACTCCAGCAATTTTATATGATGTTTTTTCAATATGTGGTATTATTTTGTTTGTTACACAAAACATTTCTAAGTTATTAATTTTCATTTTTTTTTAATAAAAACAATCTCATTATATCTACCTTTAAATATATTAATTTCTTTTAGGTTATCAATGAAATATTTTTTATCGTTATTATTAATATACTTGGAGTCAAAATCTTTGTTTTTTTTAATCAAGTTAAGAATTTCTCTTAATGTTGGTTTTTCGTTTTCTAAATTCATATCTTTTCTTACATCTGGAAAATCAAGCTCCTCAACTATAAAAATTCCTTTTGGTTTTAATTTTCGAAACAAAATAAATAAACTTATAATTTGATCTTTAAGATAATGTCCAGCATCTTCAATGATAAAGTCAAAATTTTCATCTTTATTGATAATTTTATTTTTTAATTCTAATTCTGAACTTGTATCAATTAAAAAATTTTTTATTCTTTTAGATTTATAAGTAAATAAATCTGGAAAAATATCACCACACCAAATCTGAGCATTTTTAAAATAAAAAAATAATGCTGCTGCTGCGTTACCTCTAAAAGAACCTAATTCAAGTATATTTAAGTACTGTAATTTTTTTTTTTTAAAATATTTATCATAAAAGTGATTATAACTGTGTCCAGGAATCAACCTACTCTCTCTCTTAGCTGGCTTTTGGTATTGATTAATATAAAAATCACCCTTATCGCTATTAAAATATTGAAATAAATAATTTAGATCTTTATGAAATAAATGTTCATGATTTATTGAAAAATGATCTAAATTTTTAATTTTTGGATAGTAAAATTTATTTAACAGATAAATGAATGGAAGAATTAAGTTTAAATAAAATTTTTTAAACAAGCTTGCTTTTGCTAGTCTGTGTGAATAATAAATCTGTATAAATGTTTTAAATTTCATATAAATAAATTAATTAATTAACTCAATTTGTTATCATCTTATTATATTTTTGATACTGTAAAGCTATTAAAATGCATAATAAATTATTAAAAAAAATTGCAGGTATATTTGGTTATAAATTGGTTGATAAAAATTATATCAAAAATAATAGAATCATTGAAAGCAATACATTTTTAACAATTGACAAGATATTAAACTCTTTATTTATTGAAAAAAAAATAAATTGTTTAATTCAAATCGGCGCAAATGACGGTTTAAGATTTGATATATTAAATAAATATATCAAAAGATATAAGGTAAAATCTATTTTAGTAGAGCCAATTAAAAAAAGTTTTAATGATTTGGTCAAAAATTTTGAAAGTTATGAAAATGTTATATTTGAGAATGTTGCTATCTCAGTAAACAATCAAATTTCCCACTTATATAAAATTAATCCCAAGAAAGAGGGGGAATATTATGGTGAACATTTCAAAGGTATCATGTCATTTGATAAAAAACATCTATTAAAACATGGGGTAAAAAAAAATGATATAGTAAAAGAAGAGGTTGTATCTACATCCATCACTAGTTTGATTAAAAAATATAATTTAGATTTTTTAGATTTGATATTTATTGATGCTGAGGGTTATGATGCAGATATAGTTGAAGATTTTTTTAAAAATTCTTTAAAAAGACCTGTTATTATTTTTGAATATCTTCATGTTTCTAATAAGAAATTTGAACATTTAATAACTGTTTTTAATGAAAATAAATATCTTTTTTTTTCTTTGAATGAAAATATAGTTTGTTTTCCTGATGAAAAACAAAATTATATTAAATTCAATTAACTATCCAATCTTTATATTTATCTACATTTTTTAAAATGTAATTAGGAAAAGTTTTATCAATTTTACTCGCTTTATATTTTTCGTCTCTGCCTATAATATCATCTCCTAAATCAACTTTTTTTTTAATTTCATCTATCTGTAAATATTTTAGATCTATCTTTTCTTTAAAATGATATGGATCATTTGTTTCACATAAATTTTTATATTTATAAAGAAGTTGTTCTGCACTTTTTAAATTACAAAAATGCCAACCACCATTTTCAATAATATTGTTTAATCTAATTTTATCAATTCTCCAAAAGGGTCTTTTTTTAAATTTTAAATTTCTTAACCACTGTGGAGATTTCAAAAACTTTTGAACACATATTCTGCTTCCATACCAGTAAGGATTTTTTGTACTTTGTAAATTTATTTTATAATAATAATGATTTTGCTTAAAAGCAGCATAACGCATTTCTTTTTTAAATTTTTGTATTGAATCTGGATTTGGTATTTCATCCAAATCTGAAATAATAACCAAATCATTTTCTGAAGAAGATATAAGTCCTCTTAATATAGCATTCCTTTGAAAATTTTCTCTTAGGTAAGGATCATCACCATCTGGCATATCTTCTACTGGAACATATATTATCTTTTTTTTAAAATTCGGAAATTTATCTATATTAAATCTCAATTTTTTAGGATTATTCTGCCATGTTTTATTTCCTTCAACTATTACAAAATAGTCTACATATTCATTTAGGATGTTTAGTCTCAAATCTAACAATAAATCTTCATCCCAATATGAAAAACAATCGTAAATTTTCATAAGCTATCTTTATTAATCTTTAGAACTCCTATGAAGGCTTCCTGAGGGATTTCTACTTTACCAAATTGCTTCCCTCTGGCTTTTCCTTTTTTTTGTTTGTCTAATAATTTTCTTTTTCGATCTCTGGCACCCCCACCATGAATTTTAGTTAATACATCTTTTTTAAATCCTTTAATTGTCTCTCTTGCTATAATCTTTCCGCCAATAGCAGCCTGTACTGGAATCATAAAATTATGACGAGGAATTAAATCTTTTAATTTTTCACATACCTCTCTTCCAACAGTTTGTGCAAAATCTTTATGAACCATCATAGACAATGCATCAACTGGCTCAGCGTTAACTAAAATTCCCAGTTTTACTAAATCACCTTCTCTGTGACCTATAATTTCATAGTCAAAACTAGCGTATCCACTGGTCATCGACTTAAGTCTATCATTAAAATCAAAAACAACTTCGTTTAAAGGTATTTCATAATTTAAAACTGCCCTATTGCCAGAATAACTTAAATTTGTTTGTACACCTCTTTTATCTTGGCAAACTTTTATAATTGACCCCAAATATTGATCTGGAGTTATTATTGTTGCTTTAATCCAAGGCTCTTCAATAAACTTAATTAGTGTTGAATCTGGCAAACTAGAGGGGTTTTGAAGTTCTATAACCTCTCCTTTATTCATATGGACTTTGTAAACCACACCTGGTGTAGTTGTTAATAAATTTATATCAAATTCTCTTTCAAGTCTCTCTGTAATTATTTCTAAATGCAATAGACCTAAAAAACCACACCTGAAGCCTAATCCTAAAGCTGACGAAGACTCTGCCTCAAAAGAAAAACTAGCATCATTTAATTGTAACTTACCTAAACCATCTTTAAGTTTTTGATACTCAGAACTATCAACTGGAAACAGTCCACAAAAAACTACTGGTTTACTTCTCTTAAAACCTGGGAGTGCTTCTTGTAATGGTTTGGTTGCATCACATATAGTGTCTCCAACTTTTGTTTCAGACAAAACTTTTATTCCAGTTGTTATAAAACCAATTTCACCTGCATTTAATTCTTTCATGTCAGTTGCTTTAGGAGTAAATACACCAACTTTTTCAACAATATATTCTTGATTTGTTGACATCATTTTTATCTTCATATTTTTGGAAATTTTTCCATCAATTACTCTAACTAAAATAACTACACCAAGATAAGTGTCATACCAACTATCGACAAGTAAACATTTTAAATCTGCATCTTTTTCTCCCTCTGGAGCCGGTAATGATACAATAATTTGTTCTAGAATTTCATTAATACCCTCACCTGTTTTTCCTGAACAAGGAATAGCATTTTCAGTATCAATGCCAATTACTTCCTCAATTTGTGTTTTTGTTTTTTCTAAGTCTGAAGCTGGTAAATCAATTTTATTTAGAACTGGTACAATCTCATGGTTTATATCTAGTGCTTGATAAACATTTGCTAGTGTTTGTGCTTCGACACCTTGTGTACTATCAACAATCAATATAGATCCTTCACACGCATATAAAGATCTGCTAACCTCATAACTAAAATCAACATGACCTGGTGTATCAATTATATTCAAGATATAATCTTTACCATCTTTAGATTTATAATTAAGTTTTACTGTTTGAGCTTTAATTGTAATTCCTCTTTCTCTTTCTATGTCCATTGAGTCTAATACTTGAGCCTTCATTTCTCTTTCAGTAAGCCCTCCACAACTATGTATTATTCTATCTGCAATGGTGGATTTACCATGATCAATATGTGCAATAATTGCAAAGTTTCTTATATGATCAATTTTTGCCATAACTATGATCTAATCTTTGCGTCAGTTTTTGTTTCTACAGCTGATATAATAAGGTGATTAATTTTATTAAGGTCCTCTTCATTTAATGTTTTTTCTAAGGATTGGATAGTTACATTAAGTGCAATTGATTTTTTATTTTCAGGAATATTTGTACCCTCATAAACATCAAAAACTTTAACTGATTTTATTAATTCTTTATCTACATTGGAAATAATATCTATTAGTTCCTGTACTTTAAAATTTTTATCTAACACAAAAGCAAAGTCTCTTTCTGATTTTTGAAAATCGGAATATTTATATTGAGTTTTTTGATCTTTTAATGATTTTTTAGGATGTTTAATATTGTCTAAAAAGATTTCAAAACCAACTAAAGCTTCTGATTTAATATCTAATTTCTTTAAAATCTTTGGATGAATATCACCAAAAAAAGCTATTACCTTTTCTTTACCTTTGTTTAAGAAAACTCTTCCTGATTTTCCTGGGTGATAATAATTAGGTGTCTCATCATCTATATAAAATTTATCTTTATTAAATCCCGCTTCAACTAAACTTTGAATAACATCTCTTTTTACATCAAAAACATCAACTAACCTTTCTTTTTCAATCCAACTCTGTCTAGTCAATTTACCTGACCTTAAGCCACTAATTACTGTCTGTTGTTCACTTGGTTGACTTCCTTGAAAAGTAGGGCCAATCTCAAATATTGATAAATCCATAAATCCTCTTCCTAAATTCTTGTCTAAATGAATAATTAAATTTGAAAAAATTGAAGATCTTAATACGTTTAAATCTGAACTAATGGGATTAACTATCTTAATTTCTTTATTTTTTTCTAGAAATAATTGATTAATTTTACTGTCTGTAAAAGACCAAGTTATTGCTTCTAGATACCCCTTTGAAGCTATAGATCTTTGTAAAAAATGAAATAGTTTTTGTTTTGAATTTAATGTGTCTCTAGCTCTATTCTTTTCAGGCTCAATCATTTTAATTTGATCATAGCCTTTAATTCTCACCAACTCTTCTACTACATCAACTTCTTGGGAAATATCAGGTCTCCATGGTGGAATTATCAAATCAAAAAAGTTTTTAGTTTTTTTAACTTCAAATCCTAAATTTTCTAAAATTTGTATCATTTCTTTTTTTGCAATATTAAATCCAGTAATTTTTTCAAATAAAACAGGATTAAATTTTATATTGCTGTTTTTTGTTTTTTCTGTTTTTTGGATATCGAATTCACTAATTTCTCCACCACAAATTTCTTTAATTAATCTAGCTGCTTTTTCAAGACCTTGCTCTATGGATAGCGGATCAATACCTCTTTCAAATCTAAATTTTGCATCAGTATCTATATTTAAAATTTTAGAAGACTTTCTAATTGATCTTGGATTAAAATACGCTGATTCAATTAATACATTTTTTGTATCAAACTCTGTTCCTGTTCTAGTTCCACCTATTATACCACCAAGACCTAATACGCCTGAACTATCAGAAATTACACACATATCATTTTCTAATTCGTATTCTTTATTATCTAGTGCCTCAAATTTTTCACCTTTTTTAGAATTTCTAACAATGATTTGTTTATCAATTTTATCAACATCATATGCGTGCAAAGGTCTATTTAAATCAATCATTACATAATTTGTAATATCAACTATTGCAGATATAGGTTTTTGACCGAGAGATATTATCTTTTCTTTTAACCAATCAGGACTTTCTGTATTTTTTACACCTTTAATTAAACAACTGCCAAATGATGTACAGGCCTGACCTTTTTCATTTAAAATTTTAACATTAACAGTTTGTTTTCCTTTTTTTTTTAATTTTTGCTCTTTTTTCTTTATTAGTTTGCCAGCTCCAGCTGCTGCTAAATCTCTTGCTATACCACTCACTCCTAAACAATCTGCTCTATTAGGAGTAATAGAAATATCAATTACATTTAAATCATTTTTTGGAAAATAATTTTTACCAATTTTTTTTTCATATTTTTTTGTTGAAAGTTCTATAATACCATCACTCTCTTCCGATAAATTTAATTCAGACTCTGAACAAAGCATCCCTGATGAGGTAACTCCTCTTATTTTGCTTACCACTAACTTCATTTGATTTTTTGGGATTACAGCACCTGGTGGAGCATAAATTGTTAACAATCCTTCTTTTGCATTTGGTGCACCACAGACTACTTTTACAGGATTATCCGAGCCTATATCAACATCGCATACTTTTAGTCTGTCTGCATCTGGGTGTTTTTCTGCCTTTAAAATTTTAGCTACTATAAATGCATCAAGCTCACCTGATTGCTTATCTACACTTTCTACTTCTAAACCAATATCTGTAAGTTTATCTATAATTTCGTTTTCATTTAATTTTGTGTCTAAATGTTCTTTGAGCCAGTTAGTTGTAATCTTCATCTACTTAGGCCTCTATAATTTGTTGGTACATCTATTGGATCAAATCCAAAGTGATTTAACCATCTATAGTCACAATCAAAAAAGGCTCTTAAGTCATTTATGCCATACTTAAGCATTGCCAATCTATCTATACCTATTCCAAATGCATAACCTTGAAACTCATCAGGATTTACCTTCACATTTCTTAAAACGTTTGGGTGAACCATTCCACATCCCAAAACTTCAAGCCATTTGTCACCTTCTCCAATAACTATTTTTCCATCTTTAATTTCATAACCAATATCAACTTCAGCTGAAGGTTCTGTAAATGGAAAATGACTAGGTCTAAATCTCATTTTTATCTTATCAACTTCAAAAAACTCTTTAATAAAATAATTTAAGCACCCTTTTAAATGACCCATGTTAATATCTTTATCAATATGTAGTCCTTCTACTTGATGGAACATAGGTGCATGAGTTTGATCACTATCAGACCTATACGTTCTACCTGGTGCTATTATTTTAAAAGGCGGTTTATCATTTAACATTGTTCTAATTTGTACTGGAGAAGTATGGGTCCTTAACAATAATTCTTTTTTATCATCTAAATAGAAAGTGTCATGCATATCTCTTGCTGGATGATTGTCAGGCGTATTTAATGCTGTAAAATTATTATATTCATTTTCAATATCTGGTCCTTCTTCAACACTAAATCCAATTTCTGAAAAGATTGAGGAAATTTCATCTATAACCTGTGACACTGGGTGTATCTTTCCCTGTGTGAAGGGTCTTTCTGGTAAAGTTATATCTACTTTTTCTTTTTCAAGTTTTTGATTAATTTCTTTTGTTTCAATATCATCAATTTTTTCGGATATTAAATTTTGTAGTTCATCTTTTACCTGATTTAAGTCTGATGCAAATTTCTTTCTTTCTTTTTCAGCTACCTTTCCCAGCATTTTAAATTGAGAACTAATTAGACCAGCTTTGCCAAATAAATCTGTCTTGATTTGATTAACTTGATTAAGGTCTAAATTACCTTTTAGCTTTAAAAGAAAATCATCTTTAATTTTTTTAATATCAGACATATTGAGAGATTATTTCTTCACCGAAGAAAAACAATAGTGAAGATTAATTTAGTGCTGATTGAGCCTTTTGAACAATAGTTTTAAAGGCTTCTGGACTATCGTATGCTATTTCAGCTAATATTTTTCTATCTAGCTTAATGCCACATTTTGTTAAACCATTAATAAATTTTGAATATGTTAAGCCCTCAGATCTAACACCTGCGTTAATCCTTTGAATCCATAATGATTTAAATTCTCTTTTTTTTGTTCTACGGTCTCTGTATGCATACTGCATAGCTTTTTCCATAGCTTGCTTTGCAACTCTTATTGTACTTTTTCTTCTTCCCCACTGACCTTTTACAGCTTTTAAAACTTTTTTATGTTTCGCATGACTTGTGACACCTCTTTTAACTCTTGCCATATTATCCTCTTAAACTGTAAGGCATATATGATTTAACTATTTTGCCATCCTGTTTTGACATAGTAGTTGTGCCTCTTAATTTTCTAATTTGTGAATTTGTTCTTTTAATCATGCCATGTCTTTTTCCAGCCTGAGCCATCATAACTTTACCTGTAGCAGAGATTTTAAATCTTTTTTTTGCTGAACTTTTTGTTTTTAATTTGGGCATAATTCTGCGGTCTTATACAAATATTGTAATAGATTTACAACCTCTATTAAGGCCTATAAAGGCTGAATAACCATAATCATTTGCTTCCCATCAAATTTTGGGTGTAGCTCTACTTTGCCAATATCTTGCATATCAGCTTTTATCTTGTCCATTAATTCCCTACCTAGATGTGAGTGTTGCAGCTCTCTACCTTTAAATCTTATTGTAAATTTTACTTTATCACCTTTGCCAATAAATTTTTTAGCATTTTTAACTTTAAAATCATAATCATGAGTTTCTGTAACAGGTCTCATTTTGATCTCTTTCAACAAAACAATTTTTTGTTTTTTCTTTGCAACGTTAGCTTTTTTTTGAGCATCATACTTAAATTTACCCATGTCGATAATTTTACATACGGGTGGTTTAGCATTTGGAGCTATCTCGATTAGATCTAAGCCTTGTTCTTTAGCCATTGAAATGGCTTCGTTAGTATTTATTATTCCAATATTTTCTCCGTCACTTCCAATTACTTGTACTTCTGGAGCCGTAATTCTATTATTAGACTTAGGTCCTTTATCTTTAGTTCTTCTTTGAAAATAATTTTGTTTAAAATCTGCCACTTAGTTTGAGGATGCTTTGTTTAAAGCTGAGAAAGTTTTTAAAAATAAGTTTAATTCCATATTTTCTTGTTTGTTAGTATCCAATCTTCTAATCGTTACTGAGTTACTGTCAACTTCTTTTTTACCACAAATCAATAAAAGTGGTATTTTTGATAAAGAATGTTCTCTAATTTTATAATTTAAATTATGATTTTTTAAATCAACTTCAGAGCTCATACCAGCTTCTCTAATTTTTTCATTTACTTCTTTTGCATAGTTATCAAACTCCTCCGAGATTGGAATTACAACAACTTGTAAAGGAGCTATCCAAAAAGGAAATTTTCCAGCATAATTTTCTATTAGAATTCCTATAAATCTTTCTAAAGAACCAAACAAAGCCCTATGTAACATCACGGGTATTTTTTTTGTTCCATCTTTATCAACAAAAGAAGCATCTAATCTTCCAGGTAAATTAAGATCAACCTGCAATGTTCCACATTGCCAATCTCTACCAATGGCATCTCTTAGAACAAATTCAATTTTTGGACCATAAAATGCTCCTTCACCTTTGTTAATTGTATATTCAAGTTTTGATGCTTTCACCGCATCTAATAAAGCTTTCTCTGCTTTGTCCCAAACATTGTCATCACCAACTCTTAAATCAGGCCTATCTGAATATTTTAATATTACATTTTTAAATCCGAGATCTTTGTAAATATCTAAAATTAAATTAGTAACTATTAAGCATTCTTCAGTAATTTGATCCTCAGTACAAAATATATGTGCATCATCCTGAGTAAAAGCTCTAACTCTTAATAGACCATGTAAGGCTCCTGAAGGTTCATATCTATGCACCTTTCCAAATTCTGAAATCCTTAATGGAAGATCTCTATAGCTTTTTAAACCTTGATTAAAAACCTGTACATGACCTGGGCAATTCATAGGTTTAATAGCAAATACTTTTTCATCTGGTGTCTCAGATGTATACATGTGCTCACCATACTTTTCCCAATGACCAGATTTTTCCCAAAGAGCTCTGTCTAAAACTTCTGGAGTATTTACTTCCTTGTAGCCAGCTTTCTCTTGTCTCCCCCTCATATAAGCTACTAATTTTTGAAATAATTTCCAACCTTTTTCATGCCAAAAAACTGCTCCTGGACTCTCTTCTCTAAAATGAAATAAGTCCATTTCCTTTCCTAGCTTTCGGTGATCTCTTTTTTCTGCTTCTTCTATTCTTTTTAAATATTCATCTAAATCTTTTTGTGAAGCCCAACTTGTTCCATAAATCCTTTGTAACATTTCATTATTGGAGTCTCCTCTCCAATAAGCTCCCGATACTTTAGTTAATTTAAAATATTTTCCAATTTTTCCTGTTGAAGGTAAATGTGGACCCCTACATAAATCATGCCAATCACCATGAAAATATATAGAAACATCTTCTCCCTTGGGAATACTTTCAATAATTTCAGCTTTATACACCTCTCCAATCTCTTTAAAGTGAGATATTGCTTTATCTCTATTCCAAACTTCTCTTGTTGTTGGAACGTCTCTATCAACAATCTCTTTCATTTTATTTTCAATTTTTTTTAAATCTTCTTCTGTAAAAGGTTCTTTTCTGGAAAAATCATAATAAAAACCATTTTCAATAATTGGTCCTATGGTCACTTGTGTTCCAGAAAAAAGTTCCTGAACTGCCATTGCTGTTATATGAGCTGTATCATGCCTAATGGTTTCTAGGCCTTCTTTATCTTTGGGAGTAAAAATTTTAATTGTACAATCTTTATCTATAACATGACTTAAATCTTTAAGCTCATCATTTACACTAATTATGCTTGCTTGCTTAGATAAAGACTTACTAATCTTTTCTGCAACCTCAAGACCTGTTACTTTATTTGGAAAATCTAAAGTGTTTCCGTCTGGTAATGTAATTAATGGCATTTAATTTAATAATTTTTTGTATTCTGAATATGTAGAAAAACACATTTTTTCAACATTAAATTTCTTAATTATATTTTTTCTACCTTCTATGCCAATAGATTTCAATCTAGATTCATCTAATTGTAAAACTTCTACTATTTTTTCAGATAAAGATTCTGGATCACTAGATTTAAATAAAAAACCTGTTTTTTTATCAATGATTGTTTCATTAGATCCACCTATATCGCTAGCTATTATTGGCTTTTCCATTGATTGAGCCTCAACTGCAACCCTACCAAAGGCCTCTGGCTCTATAGAAGCTGAAACAACTAAACTAGATATTTTATATGCAAGTGGCATATTTTTACAATGTTCTATAAATTTTAATTGGCCTGTTAGTCTATGTTGCTCTGCTAATCTTTTTATTTTTTTTGTATAAATATCTCTTCCCTGGTCACTTCCAAGAATGACGGCATAAAATGATTGAAAGCCTAATTTTTTGTTAGCAAGGTTTAATGCTTCAATAAAAATCTCCTGTCCCTTCCATGAGGTTAAACGACCAGGCATTAATATTATTTTTTTACCTCTAGTTAATTCCCATTGAGAAATAAGTTTGTTTTCCTGGTCTTCTAAAGTTGTAGAAGGATCAAAGTAATCTACATTAATTCCTCTAAATATTACTAAAAATTTTTTTTTTACATTAAGATACTTTTTATAATTATGACTGATGTGTGAAAAAATAAAATTGGAACCTGCTATAATTAAATCTGATCTAACCATTACTGAATTGTAAAATTTTTTAATTGAATTATTAAAATTATACGTTCCATGAAATGTGGTAACAAATTTTCTTCTAGTTATTTTGGTTGCAATTAGGCATGACCACGCTGGTGCACGGCTTCTTGCGTGCACTATCGAAATATTATTTAACAAAATAATAAAGATTAAAGCTATAGAATTAAAAATTATTAATAATGGATTCTTACTATGTACAGGAAGTTTAATTAATTTAACTTTTTTTTTATCTATGAATTTTAATAACTCCCCTCCACTAGTAACTATATAAGACGAGCAATTATTTTCTGGTAGGTAATGTGCAAGATCATAACAACCTGTTTCTGCCCCACCATATCCAAGCTTTGGTATTACTTGCAAAACTTTTAATTTTGAAGACATTTGATAGAACTATATATTAAGAATGAATTCTAATAAACTGATATGAATAAATTTAAATATCTCAAAATTTCAAATAACAAACAAATAAGATATCTTACCAATAATTATAAGAAAAACTTGTACGTTGTTTTTCTACACGGTTTTATGTCAAATATTGAGGGTGAAAAACCAAATACTATTTTTAAATATACCAAAAATAACAAACTGGGTTTTCTTGCACTTGAATACTCAGGTCATGGAAAATCAACTGGTAAATTTACAGATGGCAATATCAGCAAGTGGACTAGAGAAGTAAAAATAACTATAAAAAAAATAGTAGGTAAAAATCCATTTATCTTAGTAGGTTCAAGTATGGGTGCATGGCTTTCACTTAACCAATTTAAATTTTTTGGAAATCAAATTAAAGGTTTTTTAGGCATTGGTTCAGCTCCAGAATTTTTACAGAACCTAATGTGGAAAAAGTTCTCCAAACCAATGAAAAAAGAAACAATTAAAAATGGAATTTATCATTTAAAACATGGCAATTATGAATATCCAATTACTTATCAGTTAATAAAAGATGGAAGAAAAAATAGAATTTTAAACAAAAAAATAAAATCTTTTATAGACGTTGTGATGATCCACGGAAGCAAAGATGAGGTTGTTCCAAAAGTATATTCAAAAAAAATTTTAAAGATATTTACTAATGCAAAAAAGAAATTAGTAATAATTAAAGATGGTGATCACAGCCTTTCAACAAAAAAGGGGCTGAAAAAAATAATTTTAGAACTTAATAAAATTGTCTCTAATATAGCTTAAGCCCTCTACGTAACTTGGAAACTTTAATTTGTAATTAAAATAATCTTTAATTTTTTCATTACTCACTTTTTTTGACTCTTTGTAAAAATTTTTTAACATTTCACTTTTTATTTCATCTACTTCAATTTTTTTAACATTTTTAATTCCTAACAATTTTGCTGCATATAATATAATTTCCTCAGAGGATGAGGGTTTATCATCTGCTAGATTATATATTTCTCCTGATTTAAATTTAAAAATTGAAGCAAATAAAAAGTTTGCAATATCCACTACATGAATTCTTGAAAAGTAGTGATCTGTTTTATTAATTATATTTACTTCACTTGATTTTAAGCGTGAAAGAGTATTTTTTTCATTAGAATAAATTCCTGATAATCTAAAGATTTGAATCGGTAATTCATTATTTTTAGCAAATGAGATCCAAGAATTTTCTGTTTCAAGTCTTGCCAAACCCTTATCTGTAAATGGGTTTGTTTTGCTACTTTCATTTACCCATTTTCCTTTATGATCACCATAAACACTAGTTGAAGATAAATAAGTTATCCATTTTACTTTTGAAGTTTTAATGAATTCGGAAAAATTTTTTAAAACAATATCTTCTTTATTAATTGGAGGTATAGAAATTAAGATATGAGTTGCTTGATTTAATTTAATTAATAGATCTCTATCAAATTTTTTATCATCAAAAAGATAATTATTATATTCAATACCATTAGAGGTTTTTTCTGATGATTCTGACCTAGAAGTTACTGATAAATTAAGCTTGTAGTTCTCTGTACTTAATTTTTTAATAAAATTTTTTGCTACTTGGCCAAAACCAAAACAAAAAATATTTATTTCCTTCACTTTAACTTACTTCTTTTATAATGGGTTTTATGCTTAAAGGGTTTTCAAGTTTATCAATCATTTCTTTTGGACAAATTTGAATAAAGTTAGAAATTTCTTTATCAAAATTTTCAATTATCTTTTTAGATAAATTTGAATTTGTCTCAATATGATGCTCTTTGATTAATCCTTTTAAATAATTAATCCAGTATTCTGTTTCTGGCGTTTGCCAAATTATACTTTCTGGATTAGCTTTTTTATCAAATTCATTATTAATATTATAAACGAAAGCTATACCTCCCGTCATACCTGCTCCGAAGTTATCTCCAACATCACCTAAAACAACTACTGTTCCCCCTGTCATATATTCACATGCATTAGAATCGCAACCCTCAATAACTGATACTGAGCCTGAATTTCTAACAGCATACCTCTCTCCTGCTTGACCAGCTGCAAAAAGCTTACCTGAAGTTGCTCCATATAAAACCGTATTTCCAATTATTGTATTTTCATATGAAACAAGATTACTTTCATCTGGAAGTTTAACAACTATTGTTGCTCCTGAAAGTCCTTTACCAACATAATCATTTGCATCTCCTTTTAAAATGAGTTTCAGTCCTTTTATACCGAAGGCTCCAAAAGATTGTCCTGCTGTTCCCTTAAAATTTAAAGTTAAAAAATTTGCCTCTAAAGCTTCTGATCCATATTTTTCGTATAAGTGATTAGAAATTCTAGTTCCAACAGTTCTGTGTATATTTTTAATAATAAATTCTTTTTCTAAAACTTTTACTTTTCCTATCTTATCTTTTATTTCAGGTAAAATCTCTTGATCCAAAGTATCTGGAACTTCATTTATTTCTGGTGTTGTACAATATCTTGTATTATCTCCAGCATCTGTTTGAACAAAAAGTGGATTTAAATCTAAATCATCAAGATTGGGTGATGCTTTACTGATCTGGCGCAATAAGTCAGTTCTGCCAATTACCTCATTTAAAGATTTAAACCCTAATTCAGCTAAAATTTCTCTTACTTCTTCACCAATAAATCTAAATAAATTCACTACTTTATCAGGAGTGCCTGTAAATTTTTCTCTTAGTTTTTCATCCTGAGTACAAACTCCGACTGGGCATGTATTTGAATGACATTGTCTAACCATTATACATCCCATTGCCACAAGTGCTGTAGTCGCTACTCCATACTCTTCTGCACCCATCATGGCTGCAATAACCACATCTCTTCCAGTTTTAATTCCCCCATCTGTTCTTAATGTAACTTTATGTCTTAAATTATTTAAAGTTAAAACCTGATTGGCTTCTGTCAATCCCATTTCCCAAGGTATGCCTACATATTTAACACTTGTTTGAGGCGTTGCACCTGTGCCACCATTGTGTCCTGAGATTAAAATTATATCGGCTTTAGCTTTTGCAACACCGGCTGCTATTGTTCCAATTCCTGAAGATGCTACTAATTTTACTCCAACTCTTGCTTTAGGATTTGCTTGCTTTAAATCATAAATTAGCTGTGCTAAATCCTCTATTGAATAAATATCATGATGAGGGGGAGGTGATATTAATGTTACTCCAGGTGTTGAATGTCTTAATTTAGCTATCTCTTTTGTAACTTTAAATCCAGGTAATTGTCCTCCTTCTCCAGGCTTTGCTCCTTGTGCAATTTTAATTTCTATTTCATTACAGTTATTTAAATATTTTAAAGTTACTCCAAATCTAGCTGATGCAATTTGTTTTACTCTTGAATTTGCACTATCTCCATTTTGCATTTTTACAAATCTTTTTTCATCTTCTCCACCTTCTCCACTACAAGATGCACCTTTAATTCTATTCATTCCTATAGCTAAAGTTTCATGAGCCTCTTTTGATAATGCTCCATGAGACATACTCCCACTTCCAAATCTAGTTAATATATTTTCAATTGGCTCAACTTCTGAGACTTGAATCGGTGATTTTAAATTTTTAGTTTTAAAACCAATTAAATCTCTAAGATGAATAGGTGGTAGGTTATAAATTCCTTCTGCATATTTTTTATATGCCTCATATGAATTAGATGAGACAGCACTTTGTAATAAATGTATTAGCTTTCCTTGATATTGATGCACTTCACCATTTTTTCTATACCTGTATATGCCACCAATAGGCAATACAGAATCTGTGCTTTCAAAAGCTTCTTTATGAATTGTTCTTAATTTTTTTTCTATTCCAATTAAACCTATGCCTGAAATTTTTGATAGAACTCCAGGAAAATATGCTGATGCCACTGTCCTACTTAAACCAACTGTCTCAAAATTACATCCCCCTCGATAAGAACTGATAACTGAAATTCCCATCTTCGACATAATCTTCAAGAGTCCATAATTTACTGATTGCACATATCTTTCTATGCATTCATCATATCCATACTTACCAAATAATTTTTTTTCAAATCTTTGGTATAGACTATCTAATGCTAGATATGGGTTAACTGTGGTAGCTCCTACTCCTATAAGAGTTGCAAATGAATGTGTATCTAGGGCCTCTCCTGTTTGAGCATTAATAGACACATAACCTCTTAATTTTTTTTTAATAAGATGTGTATTAACTGCTCCAACACTTAAAAGCATTGGAATTGGCAACCTTTCATTTGAAATATTTTTATCACTTAGCACCAGTTGAGTTAGGCCCTGCCTAGCAGATATTTCAGACTCCCTTTGAATTCTTTCAATGGCACAATCTAGATTTTCATCTTTTGAAAAAGTACAGTCGATGGTTTTAGAATTTTGACCAAAAAAATTTATAAACTTATCTAATTGTGAATTAGATAAAATAGGACTGTCTAAAACATATATATTTTCTTTAATTAAGTTAGTAAAATCCAATATATTTCCAAGATTACCAAAACGAGTTTTTAAACTCATAACTTTATTTTCTCTAAGAGAGTCAATTGGTGGATTTGTTACTTGGCTAAAATTTTGTCTAAAAAAATGATAAAGAGGTCTATACCTATCAGACAATACCGCTAAAGGCGTATCATCACCCATTGAACCAATGGCCTCTTTGCCGTCTTCGGCCATGGGATGTAGAATAAGCTCTAAATCCTCTAAACTATATCCAAAAGCATGCTGTCTTTTTCTAAGTTCGTCTCCTGAAAAGATAGATTTTTCATTCTTAATTGGAAATTTTTTATCTAAATCAATAATTTGATTATTAAAGTGTTTAAATTCTTTAGCTAAATAATCTTTAATTTCTATATTGGTAAATACTTTACCTTTAGCAATTCTAACACCAATTATTTCACCAGGTCCTAATCTACCTTTTTTAACTATTTTTTTCTCATCGATCTCAACCATTCCTGTTTCAGACCCAGCACACAATATTCTATCTTTAGTAATTGTATATCTCATTGGCCGTAAACCATTTCTATCGGTAGCTACTAAGGCCCATTCATTATCTGTTGCTGCAATTGCTGCAGGACCATCCCATGGCTCCATTGTACTATTTAAGAAGTTAAATAATTGTAAATGATCCTTTGGAAGTGTTTTGCTTTTTTTAGACCAAGCATCAGGAATTAACATTAATTTCGCAAGTGGTGCTGATTGACCTGAAATATTTAATAATTCAAATACACTATCAAGAGAAGCTGAGTCTGATGACCCTGGTGGAATAACAGGCTTTAAGTTTTCCATATCATCAAATAATGGGCTATCCATTTCTTGCTCATGGACTTTCATCCAATTGAAGTTTCCTTTAAGTGTATTAATCTCACCATTATGAGCTATTGCTCTAAAAGGTTGAGCCAGATCCCAACTTGGTGCTGTGTTTGTAGAAAATCTTTGATGAAATATTGCAAATCTAGAAATGAATCTTTCATCTTTTAAATCTTCATAAAAGTCTGCAATTGATTCTGCTAAAAACATTCCTTTATAGATAATTGATTTTGAGCTTAACGAGCAAATGTAAAAATCTTTAATTGCATTTTTAATTGCTTCCTTTTCAATTTTTCTTCTAGTTTCGTAAATTTTTCTCTCTAATTCTTTTTCAGTTAAATTTTTATTATTATGTTTAAATAAAACCTGCGTAATTTCTGGCCTAGTAAGATTTGCTTTTTCTCCTAGAACTTTTGGATTTACAGGTACTTGTCTCCATCCGTAGATACTAAAGTTACTTTTTGTTAATTCACTTTCAACGACTGTTCTTGCATTTTCTTGAGCTTCATAATTATTTCTTGGTAAAAATATCATTCCAACACAAATTTCAGATCCATCATGATCGTGGCCTGTAATTTCAATTTTTTCAGCAAAAAAATCAGATGGAATTTCTATATGTATCCCAGCTCCATCTCCTGTCTTGCCATCGGCATCGACTGCACCTCTATGCCAAACAGCTTTTAAAGCATTAATTCCATATTCAACTACTTTTCTTGATTTTTTTCCTTCTGTGGAAGCAATTAAACCTACTCCACAAGCATCATGCTCCATCTCTTTTGAATAAACATGTCCTTCTTCAAGTATTTTGAGATTTTTTTTATAATTTTTCACTAAGCAACCATTTCTTTTTTGATTTCTTTGCTTTCAAGAAATTTTTTTATGGATGCTGCAGCATCTCTTCCATCCTTGATTGCCCATACAACAAGAGAAGCTCCTCTTACTATATCTCCAGCAGCAAAAACACCTGGTAAACTAGTTTCCATTGTATCAAAATCAGTTTTTAATGTTCCCCATTTAGTAACTTGCAAATCATCTGAACCAAAAAGTTTGGGTAAGTCCTCTGGATCAAACCCCAAAGCCTTAATAACAATATCTGCTTTAATATTAAAATTTGAATCTTTTAGTATTTCTGGCTTTCTTCTTCCACTTTCATCTGCTTCGCCAAGTTTAATTTTATTTACAACTAATTCTTCAACTTTATTTGTACCTAAAAATTCTTTTGGACTTGATAGCCAAACAAATTCAACACCTTCCTCCTCTGCATTAGCTACTTCTCTAGCTGATCCAGGCATGTTTTCTTTGTCTCTTCTATACAAACATTTTACTGATTTAGCTTTTTGTCTAACTGAAGTTCTTACACAATCCATTGCTGTATCGCCTCCACCAATTACAACAACATCTTTTCCTTCAGCATTTAAAGTTCCATTATCAAATAATTCTACCTTATCACCTAATCCTTTTTTATTTGAAGCTGTTAAAAATTCCATTGCAGGAAAAATATTTCCTAAATCATTTCCTGGTAATTCAATCTCACGAGCTTTATAAACACCAGTAGTAATTAATAATGCATCATGTTTTTTTCTTAGTTGATCTAAACTTGCATCTTTACCAGCTTCAAAATTTTGGATAAAATTAATTCCACCTTCTTCTAATAATTTAGTTCGTCTTTCCACTACGTATTTTTCTAATTTAAAATTTGGTATACCATAAATCAATAATCCGCCTGCCCTATCATATCTGTCATAAACAGTAATCTGATAGCCTAGTTTACGAAGTTGTTCTGCCGCTGCTAAACCGGCTGGTCCTGCTCCTATAATTCCGACACTTTGATTTTTCTCATTGTTAACCTTTATCGGATTTACCCATCCTTGCTCCCATGCATTATCTGTTATATATTTTTCAATTGATCCAATAGTTACAGTGCCATGACCTGATTGCTCAATTACACAGTTTCCTTCACATAGTCTGTCTTGTGGACAAATTCTTCCACAAACTTCTGGCATATTATTTGTACTTTGAGATAGTTCATATGCTTCTTTTAATCTTCCTTCTGCTGTTAGTTTTAACCAATCTGGAATATTATTGCTTAATGGACAATGTACTTGGCAAAATGGAACTCCACATTGAGAGCACCTGCTTGATTGTTCACTAGCTCTTTCATTTATAAATTCTTTATAAATTTCATTAAAATCTTTTTTTCTATTATCAACTTCTCTTTTAGGTGGTGTTTGTTGACCTATATCTACAAATTTTAGCATTTTATCTGACATATTTTTTATTCCAAAATGTATATTATATTAGGATTTTCTTTTAAAAAAGACAAATAAGGTCATATATACTGACTTATAATTTTTATTATACGTTGATTACTTGGCTTATTATACTTTTTGCATATCTAATATGTTTAAATCGAATTGTTTTATTTAAAGATTATTTAAGCTACGAAGCTTTTAATGCTCACAAATTTAATTGAAATTATAATTTTATCTTTAATTCAAGGTGTATCAGAGTTTTTGCCAATTAGTTCTTCTGCACACTTAATTGTTGTTTCTACTTTATATGATTTTAAATCGAGCTCTTTGCTAATAGATGTAAGTTTACATCTTGGTTCCCTAATGGCAATTATCTTTTTTTTTAGAGAAGAATTATTTAACATTAAACATAATCAAAAATTATTATTATTAATAGTTTTTGGGTCTATACCACTGATAATAGTTGGTTATGTTTTGTATAAAACAGGTCTAATTTATTTTTTAAGGGATATTAAAATAATTGCCTGGACTACTTTAATATTTGGAATTATTTTATATTTTGCTGATAAATGTAAATTTGATAAAAAGATTTCTTCTAATCTTAATTTAAAAATAGTTTTATATATCGGTTGTTTTCAAATTTTAGCATTAATTCCAGGAGTGAGCAGAGCAGGAATTACAATGACAGCTTCAAGGTTCTTAAGATTTAATAGGTTTGATTCTAGTAAAATTTCTTTTTTACTAGCTATACCCGCATTGGCTGGAGCAAGTGTTTTAAATTTAAAAGATATCATTGGACAAAGTTTTGAAATTAATTATCTAGTCTTTATAGCAATAACATTGTCTTTTTTATTTTCTTATTTTACAGTAAAGTTTTTTTTAAAGTACATTGATAAATTTTCTTTAAATATTTTTATAATTTATAGAGTTATAGTTGGAATAATTTTACTTTTAATAATTTACAATTAATTCTTTTTAACTATTGGGGCTAGTTGTGAAAATAAAACTCCAAATAAAATGAATAAACATCCAAAAAGATTATTGATATCTAAAATTTGATCTAATAAGATCCATGCAGCTATTGTTGCAAAAACACCTTCAAGAGAAAAGATTATAGCAGATGGTGCAGGAGAAATATTTTTTTGTGCATAAATCTGCAAAACAAATGCAAGTCCACCTGATAAAATACCTGCATATAAAATTTGAAATTTTTCTTTTAAAATATTTGACCAAATAAAATCTTCAAAATATAATCCTATAATTAAGGATAAAAACGCAACAATTAAAGTTTGTATTGCCCCAATCGTTAAAGGTAAATTATAATTTTCTATAATCTTTCCAGTAAATATAATGTGAGTACTCCAGAAAAAAGCACCCAATATTACTAATGTGTCACCAATTCTGACTGTCGCACTATAAAAATTAGTTAATAAATATCCTCCTACTACACAAAGAATGACTGAGGGCCAAATGCTCCAATGAATTGGTTTTTTGTATATCAAAAAAACTATAACTGGGACCAATGGTACATAAAAAATCGTAAAAAAAGCAGCATTCGCTACATCAGTATACATCAATGCCACTTGTTGAAGAGCCGAACCTAAAAATAATGAAAATCCTATTAATACTGCTAAATTGATAAATTGTTTTTTATCTTTTTTTAGAGATTTTGAAATATTTTTTCTTTCAAAAATAAAGGCTAAAGGTGTTACTGCTAAAAATCCGACAAAAAATCTTACTGCATTAAATGTAAAAGGACCAATATCGTCCATTCCTGTATCTTGGGCAATAAAAGTTGTTCCCCATATCAATGTGCAAAGTAATGCACTAAATAATGAGGCTGTTTTTGACATGAAGGTTTATACGGCTAACTTATAAGCAAAATTTTTACCCAGATTTTCTTTAAGGTCATTATTAAACCTGGCTGCTTCTGCTCCATCAATTATTCTATGATCATACGACAAAGAAATAGGAAGCATTGTTCTTGTTTTAAACTTACCATCAATAAAAATTTGTTTTTTTTGTGCTTTACCTACACCTAATATTGCAACTTCAGGAAAATTGATTATTGGAGTAAAAAATGAACCTCCAATACCTCCTAAACTGGTAATGGTCATAGAGCCACCAAAGAATTCTTTTTTATCTATTCTTAAATTTTTACATTGTTCACTAACTGTTTTTAACTCGTTACTTATTAAAGAAATATTTTTATTATCTGCATTTCTAATCTTTGGAACCATTAAGCCATGAGTGGTATCTACTGCAATGCCAACGTGAAAGTATTTTTTCATCGTTATTTTTCCATTCTCAATATCATCAATTGAAGAGTTAAAACTAGGAAATTTCTTTAATGATGCCACTAAAGCTTTTACAATAAATGCTAATGGAGTAATTTTTTTTCTTTCACCAGTATACATATCTGTAAGCGAAGCTCTAAAATCTTCCATCTCAGTTATATCTACTTCATCATGATTGGTTACATGTGGTATCGTTGTCCAAGAATTTACTAAATAAGTAGAAGCTAGTTTTTTTACTCTTGGTATATCTTTAATTTCAACTTCACCAAAATCAGTATGAGAAAACTCGCTTACAATTTTTTTAGGCTGGGTTTCAATTTTTAGCTGATCACTATTAACTTTAGTTGCTATAAAATTTTTAACATCATTCTCTATAACTCGTCCTTGCCTCTCACTACCTACTATTTCATTAATATCAACTCCAAGTTCTCTAGCAAATTTACGAACCTTCGGACTTGCAGAGGAAAGTTCTCCAATATTATTCTTAATTAAATTATGTACTGGATTTATTTGTTCAACTTTTTTTTCATCTTTTTGATTAACAGTAAGTTCTTCTTTGTTTACAACTTCCTTTTCTACAACCTTTTTTTCTTCTTTAGATTCTTCTAAAGTTAAAATTAAATCACCTTCTGAAACTTTGTCTCCTACTTTAATTTTAACTGACTTAATTTTACCATCAACAGAAGATGGTATTTCAACGCTAGATTTGTCACTTTCAATTGTAATTAATGGGTCATTTTTAGATAATGACTGACCGTTTGAAACTAATACCTCTATAACCTCAACATTTTTAAATTCGCCAATATTTGGTACTTTAATTTCTTTATAAGTCATCTTACAGTTTTGTTGGCATCGGCTTATTGCCATCAATATTATATTTTTTTATAGCTTCTTTTGCATATTTTGAAGCAATTAACTGTTCTTTTGCTAAGACACTTAACCCATAAGCAACTATATGTTCTTTATCTACTTCAAAAAATTTTCTTAAATTTTTTCTAGTATCACTTCTGCCATATCCGTCAGTTCCTAATGAGTAAAAGCTTTTATTTGTGTAAGGTCTAATTTGATCTGAATTCATTCGCATATAGTCTGATGCAGCTAAAATAGGACCCTCACTTTTACCTAGACATTTTTCAACAAATGAAACTTTTTGTTCTTTATCAGGATTTAAAAGATTATATCTTTCAACTTCCATTCCATCTTTTCTAAGTTCATTAAAGCTAGTAACGCTCCAAATTTCACTATCTATTTGGTATTCACTTTGGAGAATTTCAGCAGCAATCATCATCTCTCTTAAAATTGTACCAGAGCCTAAAAGTTGTATTTTTGTTTTTTTATATTTTGTAAATTCTTTAATTTTATACATACCTTTAAGAATTCCCTCTTCACAATTTTTATCTTTTGGCATTTCTGGATGTGAATAATTCTCATTCATAGTTGTAATATAATAAAAAACATTCTCATTTTTTTCATGCATTCTTCTTAGGCCTTCTCTAAAAATTACTGCTAATTCATAATGAAATGTTGGATCATATGTTACACAATTCGGTATTGTTGAAGCTATTAAGTGGCTATGACCATCTTGATGCTGTAATCCTTCACCTGCTAAGGTTGTTCTTCCTGCTGTTGCCCCAATTAAAAATCCTCTAGCCTGACTATCTCCAGCAGCCCAAGCAAGATCGCCTATTCTTTGAAAACCAAACATTGAATAAAAAATATAGATTGGTATCATTTCAATATCATGATTTGTATATGCTGTAGCGGCTGCAATCCATGAAGACATTGCACCCGCCTCATTAATTCCCTCTTCTAATACCTGACCACTTTTATCTTCTCGGTAAGAACTCAATTGAGCTGAATCTTCTGGTTCATATTTTTGACCTTCATGAGCATATATCCCAATTTTTTGAAAAAAACCTTCCATTCCAAATGTACGTGCTTCATCAGGAATTATTGGAACTAATCTTGGCGAAACATTTTTGTCTCTTAATAAATTTGTGAACATTCTTACCATTGCCATGGTTGTCGACATTTCTTTTTCACCAGTTGACACTTTCATAAAATCAAAAATATCTTTTGGAGGTGCTTTAATCGGTTTTGCATAACTGGTTCTTTCTGGAAGGTATCCACCAAGACTTAGTCTTCTCTCTTTGATGTATTTAATCTCCAGAGACTTCTCATCTGGTTTGTAGTATTCAATATTTTTTACCTGTTCGTCTGTTAAAGGAACATCAAAACGATCTCTGTAATATAGTAAATCATCTACATCCAGTTTCTTTGTTTGGTGAGTAGTGTTAACACTTTCCCCTGTTTTACCCATTCCATAGCCTTTAATCGTTTTCGCTATTATAACTGTTGGGCTACCTACATTTTTTGATGCTTTGTCATAAGCTGCATAAACTTTATGTGGATCATGACCTCCTCTATTAAGTCTCCAAATATCTTTATCGGATAAACTAGAAACCATTTCTTTAGTTTCAGGAAATTTTCCAAAAAATTTTTTCCTAACATAGGCACCATCACGAGCTTTCATTGCTTGATACTCGCCATCAACAGTTTCATTCATAAGTTTAACTAGGTGACCAGTTTTATCGTTAGCAATTAAAGAATCCCAATATGAGCCCCAGATTACTTTTATTACATTCCATCCAGCGCCTCTAAAACTTCCCTCTAATTCTTGAATAATTTTTCCATTACCTCTTACTGGCCCATCTAATCTTTGAAGATTACAGTTTACTACAAAGATTAAGTTGTCTAGTTTTTCCCTTGCTGCCAATCCTATAGCACCTAAAGATTCGGGCTCGTCCATTTCTCCATCACCAAGAAATGCCCAAACTTTTCTACCTTCATCTTTAATTAAACCCCGATTAATTAGATATTTCATATATCTTGCTTGGTAAATCGCAAGCATTGGTCCTAGACCCATTGAGACAGTTGGAAACTGCCAAAATTTTGGCATCAACCAGGGATGTGGGTATGATGAAAGTCCACCTGGCTTTACTTCTTGCCTAAAGCGATCAAGCTGCTTTTCATTCAATCTACCTTCCAAAAATGCTCTAGCATACATGCCAGGTGCACTATGGCCTTGAAAATATATTAAGTCCCCACCAAATTTATTATTTTTTGCTCTCCAAAAATGATTCATTCCAACATCGTATAAAGTAGCTGCAGATGCGAAGGTACCTATATGTCCTCCCAATTCTGGAAATTTTTTATTTGCTCTAACAACCATTGCAGCTGCATTCCATCTAATTAATGATCTTATTCTTCTCTCTATATTTTGATCACCATTTGATTTACTTTCAGCTTCAGGTGGGATTGTATTAATATAAGGTGTATTTTGAGTGTAAGGAATATTGGCCCCTTTTTGATATGCTTTATTGATTAATTCTTTAATTAAAAAATGAGCTCTTTGATTTCCATCTTTTTCAACAACGGCAGATAAAGATTCTATCCAATCTTGAGTTTCTAAAGGATCGATATCATTTTCACTAATAACTTGAATTGAAGATTGTTTTTTTTCTTTAATTGGCTCTGGTGATAACGTTTTTTCTTTTTCAGTAACTAAAGTAGACTCTGCTTCTTTAATAATACTTTCAGTGTCTTTAGGTATAATCTTTTCAACTGGTGCATCATTTGTAGATTTAATATTAAGTATTAAATCTCCCTTGGATACTTTGTCACCAACTTTAACATTTAAAAATTCTACTTTTCCAGAAACTGTTGCTGGAATTTCAACACTAGATTTATCACTCTCTATAGTAATTATTGGATCATTAACTTTAATTTCATCTCCAACTTTTACTAAAAGTTCTATAATTTCAACTTTTTCAAAATCTCCAATATCTGGGACAAGCAGCTTTTCACTCATATATTAAAATGACTTATACACTGAATATAACCTAACATTGGTATTATTTTATGGAAATAAATAGGCTTTTTTGTAACAACTTTATTTAAAAAATTAATAAATCTTATCAATTTATATAAAAATAAAGTTTTAAGTTCTTTCAATGCACATAGCTATGCCCATTCCACCACCAATACAAAGAGAGGCACAGCCCTTACTTTTGTTCTCTCTAATCATTTCATGAATTAAGGTTACCATTATTCTAGCTCCAGATGCGCCAATTGGATGACCTAATGCGATTGCACCACCATTAATGTTAACAATTTTTTTTGGTATTTTAAGTTCCCTTATAACTGCAATACATTGTGCTGCAAAAGCCTCATTAATTTCAAATAGATCAATATCTTCAATATTCCAGCCAGCCTTTTTTAATGCCATATTAATAGCCTGAATTGGACCCAGTCCCATTAATGCTGGATCGACCCCACAAGTTGCCCAAGATGTTATCTTCGCTAATGGTTCAATGCCTCTTAGTTCTGCTTCTTCTCTTGACATCAATACAGTTGCTGCTGCACCATCATTTATTCCTGATGAATTTCCTGCTGTGACTGTTCCATTATTTTTAAATACAGTTTTTAATTTTTTTAAATCTTCTATGTTTAAATTATCTCTTGGATGTTCATCTTTCCCCAGAATTAATTTATGATTATCAATATTAAATTCTAATTTGATTATTTCATTATCAAATTTATTTTTACTTATTGCTTTCTGAGTTTTTTCTTGAGAATTTAAAGCAAAAATATCTTGTTCATCCCTAGAAATTTTATATTTTTCAGCAATATTTTCAGCAGTAACTCCCATGTGATAATTGTTAAATGAGTCTATTAATCCATCTTTTAGCATTGTATCTAATAGTTTTTTTTCATCTAATCTTTTATCTTCTCTAAAGAATATAGAGTGAGGTGCCCTAGACATGTTTTCCTGACCACCTGCAATAATAATATTATTTTCTCCTAATTTGATTGATTGATATCCTGAAACTATTGCTCTTAATCCAGATCCACATACTTGATTAATAATATGGGCAGGTTTTGAAATTGGAACTCCAGCATAAATTGATGCCTGTCTTGCCGGATTTTGTCCAAGTCCAGCAGTAAGAACGTGACCCATGATTATCTCATCAATTTCGTTAGGTTTTAAATCTGATCTAATGATTGCCTCTTTAATAGTTGATGCACCTAATTTTTCAGCACTAATATCTTTTAGCGATCCCTTATATGAGCCTATTGGTGTCCTCAATGCAGCTGTAATCACCACATCGTTTGATTTTTTGGTCATTGCTAATACATCATAATATTTTATAAGTTAATTTACATTAAAAACTTTGATATGTTGGGTAAATTATTTAATAAGGACCGCTGGCCAAATTGGATAAGGCGCTCGGCTACGAACCGGGAGATTCCAGATTCGAGTTCTGGGCGGTCCACCAAAAAGGATAAAATAAAATGTTAGATTGGTTATTAAAATCATCACTACAAAAATCAGTAATATATTTTTTTATTATAGTATTTATAATTTTATTAATTTTAACTTTCACATTATAAATAACCATGAGCAACAAATTTGAAGAGATAAGTATTAAACCTGGCTTTATGAAGCACAACGGTGGTGTTTTATTCCGAACTATTTCTGATACTGAATATGAATTTAAAACTACAATTAATAAAAATCATTTAAATGCTGCTGGAATTACCCATGGAGGTTTTCTTTCAGCTTTAATCGATGCAGGAGCAGGCACAGCAGCACACAGGGCTGCTGGAAATGCACCGTGTGTAACTATTTCTTTAGATTTAAAATTTATTGGTTCTTCAAAAGTAGGTGATGAAATAATTGGTTTTACAAAAATATTAAAAAAAACAAATACACTAGTATTTTTATTTTGTGAGCTAAAATGTAACGATAAAATTATAACTTCGGCATCAGGTTTGTGGAAAATTCTAAAAATAAAACCATCTAATTTAGGTCCTGGTGGTTAAGTTTTAACAAATCTAATATTAAACAAAAAAATGAGAACTTTTTCCCTAACGATTCGGTCATGTTTTAACCTATTTTTGTTCTTTATCACTAACAACATATGGTGGGGTATAAATTAAAGATACCATAAATAGAAATGAGTAAAAATAAAATTACTGCTGTTCTCGGTCCAACTAACACTGGCAAAACCTATTTAGCGATTGAAACAATGCTATCATTTGATTCGGGAATGATTGGTTTTCCCTTAAGACTGCTTGCACGAGAGGTATATGACAAGATAATAAAAAAAATTAGCCTAGATAAAGTTGCACTAATTACTGGTGAAGAAAAAATTATTCCAGCAAATGCAAAATATTTTCTTTGTACGGTAGAGTCAATGCCAGTTAACAAACATTTAGATTTCGTTGGAATTGACGAAATACAAATGTGTGCAGATCATGAAAGAGGTCATATTTTTACTGACAGACTATTAAACCTTCGTGGAGAAAAGCTAACTATGTTTATGGGGTCTAGCACTATTAAAAATATCATAAACAAATTAGATGAAGATACCGAATTCATTAATAGAGAAAGACTTTCTAAACTTTCATATGTGGGCCATAAAAAGATTTCAAGAATAAATAGAAAAACAGCTATAATAGCTTTTTCTACTGAAGAAGTTTATGCAATCGCAGAACTTGTAAGGAGACAAAAGGGTGGAGCAGCAATAGTTATGGGTTCTTTAAGTCCAAAGACTAGAAACGCACAAGTAGAACTTTATCAATCAGGTGATGTTGATTTTTTAGTTGCTACTGATGCGATAGGAATGGGTATTAATATGGATTTAGAAAATGTCTATTTCTCAAATTTAAAAAAATTTGATGGGAAAAAACAAAGACGCCTCAATATGTCTGAGATTGGTCAAATAGCTGGAAGAGCAGGCAGATATTTAAATGATGGAAATTTTGGTATTACTGGAGATTGCAAAGAAATTGCTGCGGAAGAAGTTGAATTACTTGAAGGTCATAAATTTGAAGAGATTAGAATGTTGTTTTGGAGAAATTCAAATTTAAATTTTAATAATGCTTTAAGTTTAATTAAATCACTAGAAGAAAAACCAAATACACATTGGTTAAGAAAAATACATGAGTGTGGAGATGAAAAGGTTTTAAGATATTTTTTAAAAGATTTAAAAAGATTTAATATTGAAAACAATAAAGAGACCCTAGAATTGCTGTGGGAATGCTGTCAAATACCTGACTTTGTAAAAAAGACGTATGGCAATCATATAGAGGTTGTGAGTAAAGTTTTTGGTTTTTTAAACAGCAAAGAAGGCAGAATTACTAATGATTTTATGCGTCTACAACTGATGAAATTAGATAAATTAGAAGGAAATGTAGATTCTTTATCAAATAGAATTGCAAATGTTAGAACTTGGTCATATGTTTCTAATAAAATTAACTGGGTTGAAAATCAGGGGTATTGGATTGAAAAAACAAAATTATTAGAAGATAGATTGTCTGATAGATTACATGAGGAGCTTACCAAAACTTTTATCGACAAAAGAGCCAGTGTGCTAGCAAGAGGATTAAAACAAGATATAGAATTTAAAACTGAGATAATGGAAGATAATAAAGTAATAATTGATGATCAATTTATTGGGAGCTTAAAAGGCTTAAAATTTGAAATGGATTTAAAAGTTGGAGCCTTGGAAACTGATATTAAGTCACTAAAAAAAGCAGCCAGACAAACAGTAGGTCCAGAATTACAAAAACGGATTGGATCGATCATAGAAACTGGATTAATAGAAATAAAAGATGATTTTAAAATTTATTGGAAAGATTTTCCTATTGCAAAATTAACTACTGGTAAAGATTATCTCAATCCAGATTTACTTTTAATTGTAGATGATATTTTAGAAAATAATGATAAGCAAAAACTATCTGATTTTCTTGAAAAATGGATTAAAGAAAAAATTAATTACATACTAAAAAGTCTGATTGATTTAAGAAATCTAAAAGAAAGTAATTCATCAATAAAAGCTTTGGCTTATCAGCTATATGAAAATAATGGCGTTATAAAAAGAGAGATTGTTTCTGACTATTTAAAAAAACTTGGCCAGGATGAAAGAAAGATTTTAAGAGATATGGGTGTTAAATTTGGGAGATATCATGTTTTCTTATTTAGATTACTAAAACCAGAAGCTGTCTCCTTAAGAACTTTATTGTGGAAAAACTTTAATCAAAAATACTTTGATCTAACACCTCCAACATTTGGCTTAAATTTTTTAGAAGATAAAGATATTAAGAATAAAAATTTTATGCTTCTTTGTGGATTTGAAAATTTTGATAATTATTATGTTAGGATCGATATTTTAGAAAGGTTATTTGTTCAGATAATAAACTCAAATAATGATAAAGATAAAGATATAAAACTAGTTCCTGAAATGCTAAATTTATTGGGATGCAGCAAGGATAACTTTAAAAACTTAATTAAGAAAATGAATTATAAAATAATAGAAAAAGATAAGGAGATATATTTTAGATATAATCCAAAAAGACAAATTAAAAAAGCTTTTAAAAAGAAAGAAACTTCAAATAGTCCTTTTAAAGTTCTAAAAAATTTTAATTTTAATTAATGATTAATTTTTTTAAAAATAAAGAAAAAACCATTTCAGGAGATAATGACTCATTATGTAAGATTACAGCTCTACTTATACATGCTGCAAAAATTGATGAAAATTACGAAGAGACTGAAAAAGATATAATTAAAAAAACTTTAATTGAACTAGGAGCAGAAAAATCAAGCATAGATGACATTATTTCAAAAGCAACTACTATTGAAGAAAATTCCAATCAAATACTTGATTTTACTAGAGAAATAAAAAATTCACCAGAGTCTGATAAAATTAAAATTATTGAATCATTGTGGAAAATTATTTATTCAAATAATAATGCGGATATGTATGAAGCAAACTTAATGCGAAGACTTGCTGGTTTGTTATATATAAATCCTAAAATAATGGGTGATTTAAAAGAAAAAATAAAACAAGAATTAAAAAAATGACATACCTAGTAAATGAAAAATGTATTAAATGTAAATTAATGGACTGTGTTGAGGTTTGCCCTGTCGATTGTTTTTACGAAGGAAAAAATATGCTTGTAATTAAACCGGAGGAGTGTATAGATTGTGGCGTTTGCGAGCCAGAATGCCCTGTTGACGCTATAGTAGCTGACACTGAGTCTGGTAGCGAAAAATGGCTTGAAGTAAATACTAAGTATTCAGAAATCTGGCCGAATATAACAGTTAAAAAAAATCCTCCTGAGGATAATGAAAAATATAGAAATGAAGAAAAAAAGTACGACAAATATTTTGGCGAAAATCTTTAAAAAATCTACTAAGAAAAAAACTAAAAAGAAAACTGCTGCGAAGGTGGTAAAAAAAGTCTCAAAGCCAAAAATAAAAAAAGTTAAAAAAGTAGTTACTTCAAAAAAAACTAAAGTTATTAAAAAGACTACAGTAAAAATAAAAAAAAATTTAAAAACAATTTCAGTAAAAACTGCACCTCAAAATATTGAAATTAAGACTGATAATTTAAGAATTTCAAAAAGTAATGAAATTAAACCTGAAATTATAAAGGTAAAAAAACAAGAAACTGAAAAAAAAGAATACAAAGTAAAAGACTATGTTGTGTATCCAAAACATGGCGTTGGTCAAATTACTGAATTTAAAAAAATCAACATTGGTGGAATAGATGTTGAAACTTATGTCCTTAAATTTGAAAAAGATAAAGCTAATGGAATGGTGCCAGTAAATAAACAGTCTCACCTTAGACCACTTGCAACCATCAACCAAGTTAACAAATGTATATCCATTTTAAAAAGTAAACCAAAAGTCAAAAGATCAATGTGGAGTAGAAGAGCCCAAGAGTATGAAGCAAAAATATCTTCTGGTAAAATCTATGAACTTGCTGAGGTAGTAAGAGATTTAAATAAAGGTGATGATTTGATGGTTGATCAATCTTATAGCGAAAGACAACTTTTTGAAAAAGCATACGAAAGAATTTTATCTGAATTTCAAATAGTAATGGGTGTATCACTAGAGGATACACAGAAAAAACTAGATAAGGCACTTAAGAGAAATCTTGAAGGACAAGCCAAGGCTGCTGTAGCAGCTCCTACTAAAGCTGTAGAACCTGATGAGCCTGAGGCTGATCCAATTACCGATACTGAGGATTAAAAATTAGAGCAAAAAAAACGCCTCTCACACATAACGTTATGAGAAGCGTTTTTTGAAAAGATTAAGATACTATCTTTTTCTTCTCTTAGCTTTTTTAGCTTTTTTAGCTTTTTTCTTAGTTTTCTTTTTAGCTTTTTTAGCTTTTTTTCTTGTAGCCATCTTTAGCTCCCTGTTTAAGTTAAACGAATCAAATTGATTCGTTGATAACTTATTTTTATTTTTTTATGCAAGTGATGTCAATTCTTTAATTCAATAACAATTTTAAATTTTTTCTAAAAAAATTTTTATTTCTTTAAATTTTTTTAAGTAAAAAAAGTTATAGTTTATGCGATTAATAATCCATTTATAAAAAAATTAAAAAAGTTTTTCAATTTCATTTTTATAAGTTTCTAAAATTTTATATCTTTTTAATTTTAATGTTGGAGTCATCATGTTGTTTTCAATTGTAAATTGCTTTTTTATTATTAAAAATTTTTTTATTTTTTCTATTCTTGATAGATTAATATTTATTTTTTC
Source organism: Candidatus Pelagibacter sp. (assembly GCA_016778675.1). GTDB lineage: Bacteria > Pseudomonadota > Alphaproteobacteria > Pelagibacterales > Pelagibacteraceae > Pelagibacter. Next base: position 45,702 of record JADHPA010000003.1, read on the forward strand.
TAATTCAATTTGAACTTCTTCTACACTAATGTCGTTATATTCTGGGCTTAGTACTAATAAAGCAACTAGAAAAGGTTTGTTATCACCGCATACTAAACTTTGTTCAATATATTTAGATTTATTTAAATCATTTTCAATTTTTATTGGTGAAATATTATCTCCGCCAGGTGTAATAATTATATCTTTTTTTCGATCTGTTATTTTTAAAAACTCTCCATCAAATTCTCCAATATCTCCAGTAGATAACCATCCATTTTTTAAAACTTTATTGGTCTCTTCTTCATTTTTCCAATAACCTAGCATCACATTTTCACCCTTAATCAATATTTCTCCATCGTTTCCTAATTTTACTGAATTTCCCATAAATGGTTTTCCAACCGTATCAACTCGAATATCTTTTATAGAATTACAACTAACTACTGGTGATGTTTCTGTTAAACCATAACCTTGTAAAGTTGGTAAACCAATTGCGTTTAAGAACGAACCAACTTCATAGTCTAAAGCTCCACCTCCTGAAATAAAAGCTTTTAAATTTCCACCAAATTGTCTCTTAATTTTTTTTCTTACTAAAGCCTCACAAATAAAATTAACAATACTTTCACTTAATAATAATTTTTCTTTATTTAATTTTTTCCTACCCAATATGACAGTCTGGTTTACTAGCAGTTTTTTTAAACCCTTTGATTTTGCAAATGTTGAATTAATTTTCTGATATAAATTTTGATAAAATCTTGGAACAGCTGTCATTATTTCTGGAGAACAATCACCCATATTTTTTATAAGTTTATCTATGCTTTCTGCATAAAAAACTTGTGCGCCAACCACTATCTGTACAAATTGAACTGTATGCTCATATGAATGTGAAAGTGGCAGCCAAGTTAAAAACTTTGGAATTTTAGAAATAAATTCTTTTAATAATAGATTCGCACCCTCACAATTATTAAGAATACCTCCATGACTTAACATTACACCTTTTGGGTTTCCTTGTGTTCCAGAAGTATAAATTATGCACGCTATATCCTTTCTTTGAATATCTAAATTAAAGAAATCTTTACTACTACTAATTTTTTTTTCAAAAATTTCATCTATGTTTAAATGAAATTTACTATCAAAATCATCTATGATTTCAAAAAAAATAATTTTTTTTATAAATTTTTTTTTAGGAATTATTGTTTTAATCTTTAAATATAAAGTTTTATCAGAAATAATTAAAATACTTGGAGTGCAATCATCAATAATATATTCATAATCTCTTTCGGTATAAGTAGTGTATGCTGGTACAGTTATTCCACCTGAAAGCATAATTGAAAGGTCAGATATCAACCACTCAGGTCTATTTTCTGATACTAACAAACATCTATCGCCCTTATTGATGTATTTATTTATTTCTTCAGATAATTTTATAATATTTAAGTAAACACTTTCCCAAGAATATTCTTTTTGGGGTCGTTTTAACGATTTTAAAAAAATATCCTCTTTATTTTTTTTTCGGTATTGGTGTTGAAATAATTCTAATAAATTTTTAATGTTGTCTATCTTCATAAAAAAATGGTGGGCGAAGAGAGAATCGAACTCTCACTTCTTGCGAAACACGATTTTGAGTCGTGCGCGTCTACCA
>JADHPA010000026.1 GCA_016778675.1 Candidatus Pelagibacter sp.
GTAAAGATACAAAAAGAATTTCAGATATTCATACTGATAAATTTACACATTATCTTAGATATAAAAATGATTCGTTAATGATTTCCTCCAAAACTTTAAATAAGGATAACCCAAAACTTAATTGCAGACTAGAAGGTTTGAATAAATTTTCACCAAAAAGAATAATTTTAGATAAAAATTTAGAAATTAAAAAAGATTCATATATTTTTAAAACAGCTAATAAAAAAAATACTATAATTTTTTATCATAACGCCAAAGCTGAGATGAAATTAGTGTTAAAAAAAAGAGGCATAACTTTAATCAAAAGTAAATTAAATAAAGATAACTTTGATATTAAATCAATTTTAATGAAACTCTATGTCCTTGGCTGCAGAAATTTATTAGTTGAAGGGGGAAATGATCTTTCTAAACACATTATTAAAAAAAAATTATTTAATGAATTTTATTTATACAAATGTGCTAAAACTTTATCAAAGTTAGTTAACCATAAAGAGTTTAGTTTTCTTAATGAATTAAAGAAAAATTATAAAAATAAATTGAAAATTAAAAAAAAATTAGGCAAAGATGTAATTACACTTTACAAATAATATTATGTTTAATGGAATAATTTTTAATCAAGGTTTAATTACTAAATTTGAAAAAAGATCAAAAGGTATTAATATTTTTGTAAAAGCTGATTTAAAGCTAACACGTAAAGATCTGGGTGTATCAGTTGCTTGTGACGGTGTTTGCTTAACATTAATTAATATTAAAAATAAAATAATGGAATTTTATCTTTCTGATGAAACCATACAAAGATCAAAATTTAAATTCTTAAAAATAAATGATAAAATTAATCTTGAACTTCCTTTAAGATTTGGTCAAAAAATATCAGGACATATTTGCCAAGGCCACATTGATGCAGTAGGTAAAATACAGAGTATTAAAAAAATTGATAAATCGTATTTATTTGATTTTGAAATTGTTAAAAAAGAAAGAGCAAATCTAATTGATAAAGCCTCTATATGTATAAATGGAATTTCTTTAACAATTTCCAAGGTAACCAAAAAAGGTTTTCAAGTTTGGGTTATTCCACACACCTTTAAACTAACCAATTTATCTTCTTTAAAAAAGAGCAGTCTAGTTAATATAGAGATAGATATCTTATCTAAATACGTTAGAAATTATTTTAATGAAAAAAAATAATTATGCATCCATTGAAAGTATAATTAATATCGCAAAGAAGGGTGGTATGTTCATCTTAGTTGATGATGAGAAAAGAGAAAACGAAGGAGACTTAATAATATCAACCAGTGACTCAAGTGCTAAAAATATAAATTTTATGGCAAAATATGGTCGTGGATTAATTTGTCTAGCACTAGATAGTATACAAGCAAAACGGTTAAATTTATCTTTGATGTCCCCAATAAATCAATCAAGGAATAAAACTGCTTTTACAATTTCTATTGAAGCAAAAAAAGGAATAACAACTGGAATTTCAGCAAAAGATAGAGCAAAGACAATTAAAATTGCTTCAAAGAAAAATGTAAATAAGAAAGACATTGTTTCACCAGGACATGTTTTTCCAATTATTGCTAAAGATGGAGGTGTTTTAGTAAGAGCTGGTCATACAGAAGCCTCCGTTGATATTTCAAAACTTGCAAAAAAAAATAACTCTGCAGTTATTTGTGAAATAATGAATGAAGATGGCACAATGGCCAAAGGTCAAGACTTATTTAATTTTGCAAAAAAACATAATTTAAAGATAGGTAAGATTGAAGACCTTATTGCTTATCGTTTAAAAAAAGAAAAACTAATTAAACTTAAAAAACAATCTGATATTAAAATTAAAAATCAAAAATATAAAATTAGAATTTATGAAAATCTTTTAGATGGATCTGAACACTTTGCTCTAATTAAAGGTAATATTAAAAAAAGAATAATACCAAGAGTTAGAGTCATTTCATCTAACGTAGTTCAAAATTATTTAATCAATCAACAATTGCCAAATTCATTTGATAAAACGTTAAATTATTTTAAGAAATTCAATAACTGTGTTTTAGTTTTTATAAAAGATACAAATTTAAAATCTGTTACTCAAACACTCAAGGATTATAAGAACAAAGATTTTTATAAAAAGGGAAATGATAAACTTATAAGGAATTATGGTATTGGAGCTCAAATAATTAAGGATTTAAAGATTAAAAATATGATATTAATAACAAAATCTCTTAAAAAAGTTATTGGTTTAGAGGGTTATGATATAAAAATTATTAAACAGGAAATCATTTAATGAAAAAAAAATATTTAATAGTTATTGCAGATTATTATAAAGATATATCAAAAGGTTTATTAAGTAGTGCAAAGAGTGCACTGCCCAAATCTAGTTTAATAAAAATTATCAATGTTCCAGGTGTCTTTGAAATACCAGTTACCATTTCAAAGAATATTAAGAAGTATGATGCTTTTTTAGCTCTTGGTTGTGTGATTAAAGGACAAACTCCTCATTTTGACTTTATTTCTCATTCTTCAACTGATGCAATAATGAAACTATCCATAGAAAGCAAAAAACCCATTGGTAATGGAATTATTACTTGTCTCAATATGCGTCAAGCTATAGCTAGGAAGAAAAAGGGAAGAGAAGCAGCTCTAGCTGTAACATCTGTCCTTTCCCAATAAGGATGAGAACTCCATATAACCCAAATCAAAATCCTAGAGTTATAATTATTCAAAAACTCTATGGTAAATTTTTTAATGATGATGAAGATATAACTTTTTCAAAACACAGATTTAAAAAATCGATTAAAGATGTGGTGCTTGGTACAATTGAAAGAGACGATGTAATTAAAGAAGAGGTCAGAAATTATTTAAGTGAAGATCTTGAATTGTCAAATATGGATAAAGTTTTTCAGGTCATTGTTAAGGCTGCTATATTTGAATTTCTTTATAAGCCTAAAATCTCTAAAAAGATTATAATCAAGGAATATTTAGATGCTTCAAATTTTTTTTTAGAGGACTCCCAAACTAAATATTTGAATGCAATATTAGATAAAATTGCCAAAAAAATAAGAAATACTAATGCATGAATTTGATTTAATTAAAAATTATTTTCAAAAACTTTCCAAAAAGACAGTTGGTTCTTTAAACCTCAATGATGATGTTTTTTTTGATAAGAAACATGAGTTAGTAGTATCAATAGACACATATATTCAAGGAAATCATTTTATAGATTTTAAAAAACCAAATTTGGTAATAAAAAAGATCATAAGATCATCAATATCTGATTTAATTTGTAAAGGCGTAAGTCCAAAATACTATTTTATTTCAGGGTCAGGTAATAAAAAAACTTTTTCAAAAAATAACTTAAAAAAAATATCCAAATCACTTAATAACGAACAAAAAAAGTATAAAATCTATCTTTGTGGTGGAGATACAGTTTTTTCTAACAAATTAAGTTTTACAATAACCTCCATTGGTTTTGCAAAAAAAATTATTGAAAGAAATAAAGCTAAACTTAATGATGACATTTATGTTACAGGAAATTTAGGTGATAGCTATTTAGGCTTATTAGTTTTAAAAAATAAATTTAAAATAAATAAAATTCAAAAAGATTATTTTATTAACCAGTACTATAAACCTAATATTCAAATTGATTTATCTAAACACTTAAATAAATTTGCAAATACTTCAATTGATATTTCGGACGGTTTATTAACAGACCTTGAAAAATTGATTAATAATCAAAAACTATCTTATAAAGTAAGTTTAGATGATATACCGGTTTCTAATTCCTTGAATAAACTCATATCAAAAAAAAATTTTTTGAAAGAGCGTTATATTTCAAAAGGTGATGATTATCAGATTCTATTTACTGCCTCAAAAGATAAAAGAAGAATCATAAAAAAAGTTTCAAATGAATTAAGAGTTAAAATTTCAAAAATAGGAATAATTCAAAATTCAAATAATAAACCCATATTAATTGATAAAAAAAGAGGAATAATTAGCCTTAAAAATAAGGGTTATTTTCATCATTTTTAAAAAGTTAAATATTGCCTTTTATGGTTTTTTTTGTATTGTCCGGACTTTAAACGTTTAATTTAACAACCAAACAACCAAAAGGCAAAATGAACTCAATCGTCGAAACAATATTACTTTATACTATAGCTGCAGGATTTCTTTCAATTGTATATGGATACTTTACTGGAAAAAACATATTAAGCTCAAGCACTGGAAATGCTAAAATGCAAGAAATTGCATCTGCTATTCAAATTGGTGCAAAAGCTTATTTAGCAAGACAATACAAAACAATTGCCGTGGTTGGAGTTGTTGTTTTGGTTGTTATATGCATTGTATTTAGTCCTCTTGTTGGTTTGGGTTATTTTATTGGAGCAGCTTTATCTGGTATAGCTGGTTATGTTGGAATGTTAGTTTCAGTTCAGGCTAACGTTAGAACTGCCGAAGCATCTAGAAAAGGTTTAGCAAGTGGTTTAGCTGTAGCATTTAAATCAGGTGCTGTAACAGGTATGTTGGTTGCTGGTTTAGCTTTGTTAGCAATAGCTGTTTATTATTATTTTTTATTAAAAGCGGGAGTTGATGAAAGGGAAATTGTTAATGCTCTTGTTGCCCTAGGTTTTGGTGCTTCTTTAATTTCAATTTTTGCAAGATTAGGTGGTGGAATCTTTACCAAAGGTGCCGATGTTGGTGCTGATTTAGTTGGAAAAGTTGAGGCAGGTATCCCTGAAGATGACCCTAGAAACCCAGCTGTAATTGCAGACAACGTTGGAGACAATGTTGGTGATTGTGCTGGAATGGCTGCAGATTTATTTGAAACTTATGCTGTAACAATTGTTGCAACAATGGTTCTTTCTTCAATATTTTTTTACGATGATATCAATATGATGATCTACCCATTAACCATTGGTGGTGCTTGTATTTTAACATCAATACTAGGAACTTTCTTTGTAAAACTTGGAAAAAGTAAAAACGTAATGAATGCATTATACAAAGGATTTGTTGTTTCTGCTGTTTCATCATTATTAATTCTTTATCCTGTAACTGATTATGTTATTGGTTTCACCAATGAGTATTCTGTAAATGGAAAAACTTTTACTGGTATGAGTCTTTATTACTGTGGAGTAATTGGCTTAGTTATTACCGGTTTATTAATTTGGATTACTGAATATTATACCGGCACAGATTACAGGCCTGTAAGAAGTATCGCAAAATCATCAACAACAGGACATGGGACAAACGTTATTCAAGGATTAGCTGTATCTATGGAGGCAACTGCTATTCCTGCTTTAATAATTGTTGCAGGTATTCTTGCTACCAACTCTATTGCTGGTCTTTATGGCATTGCTATTTCCGTAACAACTATGCTAGCGTTGGCTGGAATGGTCGTCGCTCTTGATGCGTATGGTCCAGTTACAGATAATGCAGGAGGCATTGCAGAAATGTCAAATTTACCAAAAAGTGTAAGAAAAACTACTGATGCGTTGGATGCAGTTGGTAACACTACAAAAGCTGTTACCAAAGGTTATGCTATTGGATCAGCAGGGTTAGGTGCACTTGTTTTATTTGCTGCTTATGTTGAAGATATTAAGCATTTTTCTGGTGTTGCAGGATCAAAGTTAGAAGGAATAGTTGTAACATTTGATTTATCTAATCCATATGTTGTAGTTGGATTATTGATAGGTGGAATGCTTCCATATTTATTTGGATCTATGGGAATGCAAGCTGTTGGAAGAGCAGGCGGTGCTGTTGTTGTAGAAGTCAGAAGACAATTTAAAAAATACCCTGGAATTATGAAAGGTAAACAAAAACCTGATTATGCTAAACTTGTTGATTTATTAACATTAGCTGCAATTAGAGAAATGATTATACCTTCTTTATTACCAGTACTTTCTCCAATTGTTTTATACTTTGTGATATTTCAAATTGGTGGTCAAGTTGCTGCTTTAGCTGCTGTAGGTGCAATGTTATTAGGTGTTATAATTACCGGATTATTTGTTGCAGTTTCAATGACAGCTGGTGGGGGCGCGTGGGATAATGCTAAGAAATATATTGAAGATGGTAATCAAGGAGGAAAAGGCTCAGAAGCCCATAAGGCTGCTGTAACTGGAGATACTGTTGGAGACCCATATAAAGACACGGCTGGACCAGCAGTTAATCCGATGATTAAGATTACTAATATTGTAGCTTTATTGTTATTAGCTGTAATTGCAGGTTAATTTTTTCTTCGTTTACCAAGAGGGTCATTAACTTTTTGTCTCATACTTGATAAAAAGTCATAAATAAATGAATTTTTTTGGTAATTAACTTCTGTAGTATTTTTGGATATCTTTAAATTTTGCATTTTATTTAAGTCATAAAATGTTTTTTTTTCTAATAAACCATACTTATTAATTTCCACAATTAAAACATTGTTTGTTATAATTTCTTTTTTTCCAAGTTTTAAGATATTTCCTGTTGCTTCTTTTCGTTCAATAAAAAATAATACCTCATTATCAAAAAAACTTGTACTAGATGGTGGGCCTAAAATTTTAATTATATCATTTTTATTTGTTTCATTAGGAAAAATTTTTTCCTGTTTAACATAAAGTTTATGTACACCATGATGATCTATAGCTAATTTGTTTGTACAATTTGCAATTATAAAAAAAAGAGCTAATAATAATAATGTTTTCATGAATGATTATTTAAATATTTACAATAATTTAGTTAGATTGACTAGAAATAAAGAATTATATAAAGATTTTAAAGATCAAGATACATTTTCTGATAGAATGATCTTTTTTTTATTACATTTTGCTTTTTTTTTAAAAATATACAAAAATGACAAAAATAAACAGATACTTCAGGAAATCTATGATTATGTTTTTAGACAAATGGAATTAAGTGTACGAGAGATAGGCTATGGCGATCAATCAATAAATAAAAAGATGAAAGATTATCTCAATTTATTTCATGGAATGATTGATAAAATTCATAATTGGGAGCATTTAAACAATGAATCAAAAAAAGAACAATTAATAATTTTTTTAGATAATGCTCAAAATAGTGACTATTTGGTAATATATTTTGACAAATATGTGAAATTGTTGGCAAATAATACTTTAAATTCACATATAAAAGGTGTAGTTAAGCATTAATTTTATTATGGCTGTACCAAAACGTAAACAATCACCGTCAAGAACTGGGATGAGAAGAGCTCAGAATATGAAATTCTCATCTAAAAATATTGTTGAGGATAAGAAATCTGGTGAGTACAGACTCCCTCATCATCTGGATCTTAAAACAGGTATGTATCGTGGTAGACAAGTTTTGGACCCTAAAGAGTAAATTATTTTTTCAACTAACTAAATAGAATGAGCAAAACAATCAAAATTGCTGTTGATGCAATGGGTGGCGATGGTTCACCAAAAAAAATTATTGAAGGTATTAATCACCATTTCAAAAATAATAAAAATACCTTTTATCAAATTTTTGGTGATAAAGGTCAAATTGAAAAGTTTATTACAAATGAATTGCCTAGAGAAAACTTTGAAATAGTTCATACAGAAGATGTTGTTAAAGGAACAGACAGTCCATTGGAAGGCGCAAAAAGAGGAAAAAAAACTAGTATGTGGTTAGCGATTCAGAGTGTTAAAGAAAAAAAATCTGATGTAGTAATTTCAGCAGGGAATACTGGTGCATTATTAGTTATTTCAAAGTTAAATCTTAAAATGATAGATAATATAGATAAACCAGCTCTTTCAGCATTATGGCCAAATAAAAAAAATATGAGTGTTGTTTTAGACTTAGGTGCAAATATTGAATGTAGTCCTAAAAATTTAATTGATTTTTCGATAATGGGTTCCTCTTTATTTAATTCATTATATCCAAACGATGAAGCAAAAGTTGCACTATTAAATATTGGTTCTGAAGAACTTAAAGGAAATGAAATTATAAAAGAAACTTATCAACAATTGAATAAAAGAACTAATAACGATTTTGAGTTTAAAGGTTATATTGAAGGGAATCAATTAATGAACGGTGATGTTAACGTTATAGTAGCAGATGGTTTTACTGGCAATGTTGCATTAAAGACTGCCGAAGGTACTGCTAATTTTATCACAAGTGAATTAAAAAAAGCAATGACTGGAAATTTTATTGGAAAAATGTCTTCACTACTTAATATTTCAAATTTAAAAAAATTTAAAAAAAGACTGGATCCAAGATTATATAATGGGGCAATTTTTATTGGATTAGACTCCCCTGTAATTAAAAGTCATGGTGGAACGGATTATATAGGTTTTTCAAATTCTTTAAGTGTTTGCTCTAAAACGGTAACAGGAAATTTGATTGAAAAAATAACTAATAATATTAATTAATGACAAGAACTAACCTAACAAAAAAAGATCTAATTAACTCAATTTATATGCAGATTGGTTTTTCTAAAAATATTTCTGAAAATTTAATTGATGATTTTTTTACTACAATCTTGGAAAATTTAAAAATTGAAAAAAAACTTAAACTTTCAAAATTTGGTACGTTTTCTATAAGACAAAAAAAAAGTAGAGTTGGAAGAAATCCTAAAACTAAAGAAGAAGCGGCTATATCTGATAGAAATGTTGTTTTATTTAAAGCTTCTAAAGAGTTTAAAGATTTAGTAAATTCTATAAATGATCAATAAAAATTTAGATGCTTACAAATCAATAGGTGAGGTTGCTAAAATTCTAGATTTAGTAAATGTCAAAAAGGGTACTTTTAATACTCATACAATAAGGTTTTGGGAAAAAGAATTTAAACAGATCAAACCAAAAATTCTCAATGGTAATAGAAGATACTATAATAATCAGACTATAGAAGTTCTTAAAAAAGTTAAATTCTTACTTAAAGAACAAGGAATGACAATCAATGGAGTTAAAAAAGTTCTCAATTCTGACAAATCTTTAAACCTTGACGAATTATCAAATAATTCTATAAGTGCTAATTATAATTTCAGAAATAGATTAAAAAATATTTCTAACTTAGTAAAACAAATTAAAAAACTAAAATAGTATGGCAAAAAAAACACATGTTAAAGTAAGATTGGTCCCTGAAGCTAAACCTGATAGTCCTTTTTTTTATTATGTAAAAAAGCCAGCAGGTGGTGAAAAAGCTAAAGTTAAATTGTCTGCTAAAAAATACAATCCATCTACTAGAAAACATGAAATGTTTGTGGAAAAAAAACTTCCACCACACAGTAAATAGTTTATTTCTTTTTAAAGTTTCTTTTTTCGTAATCTATAAAAGACCAAATCATATTTTTCCAAATTCTGTTTGTAATTTTTGGATCAATTTTAGTCTTGATTGATTTTTTTTTAATTTTTTTAAGTATGTAAGTTATTCTTGCTTTATCGATTATTTCTTTTTTATAAATTTTTACTTTTAAAACTTCATTTACTAAAATTGATCTTTTTTTGATTAATTTAAGTAAATCATTATCTAATTTATCAAGTTTTATTCTTAATTGGCTAAGTTTTTTTTTATTAGTAGGCGACATTTAATCAATTGGTTATTAAAATAATTATTATAAGTATAATTTATGTTTGTAAATAGCGACAACTATATAAAATATTTAAAGATATGGTTAATAGGACTATTTTTGCTAATTGTTCTTATGGTTGCTGTAGGTGGCTTAACTAGATTAACTGACTCAGGTTTATCCATTACAGCATGGGAGCTTTTCTCAGGTATATTGCCGCCACTTAATTCAAATGATTGGAATATGTATTTTGAGGAATATAAGAAAATTCCAGAGTATAAAAATATTAACTATGGAATGTCTTTAAAAGAATTTAAAATAATTTTTTATTGGGAGTATGCACATAGATTATTAGCACGTATTGTTGGCTTGTTCACCTTAATCCCTTTAATTATTTTTTGGATTAAATATAGAGATTCTAATTTTTATTCTAATAAATATTTTTTGATATTTTTTCTTATATGTTTGCAGGGATTTTTAGGTTGGTTTATGGTTACTAGTGGATTAACACAAAATAATGATGTTAGTCATTTTAGATTGGCAATTCATTTATCACTTGCACTTTTTATCTTATGTTTAATTTTTTGGTATATTTTAGATTTTTTTGATATTAAAAAATTAGATTATAAAATTCCACAATCCTTTTTGTTATTTATTTTTTTATTAATTATTATTCAAATTATATTGGGAGCTTTTCTATCAGGTTTAGATGGAGGTTTAATTTATAATACTTGGCCAGATATGAATGGTACATTTTTTCCAAATGATGTTTTATTATTAGATTTTTTTACCTCTGAGTCATTTTATAATACTTCTATTATTCAATTTTTACATAGATCAACTGCCTATCTGCTTGTGATCCTTGTTATGATTATTAACTATTTATTTATTAAAGAAGGAGTTGCCATAAAGAATATAATTCTTTTTGATACAGCTTTACTTATTCAAATATTATTAGGAATTGTTACATTAATATCTGGTGTAGAAATAAAGTATGCATCACTACACCAGTTAGGTTCTATTTTTGTATTAACAACCTATATTTTACTCATTTATAAAAACTCAAGAGGTTTTTAAAACGATAAAGAATTGTTATGAAGCGCTAAGTGCTTGATTAAGATCATCTATTATATCGTCAATATGTTCTAGTCCTATACACAGTCTTATATATCCAGGCGTAACTCCTGCTGCACTTAATTCTTGCTCTGTGAGTTGGCTATGAGTTGTTGTTGCTGGATGTATAGCTAAGCTTCTAGCATCTCCTATATTTGCCACATGATAGAACATCTTTAAAGCTTCTATAAATTTCTTACCAGACTCAATACCACCTTTTAGTTCTATTCCTATTAAAGCACCATTTCCCCCATTAAGATATTTTTTTGCTCTTTTACCAATATCTCCTTCATATTTGGTTGGGTAAATCACTCTAGCAACTTTTTTATGTTTAGATAAATGATCCACTGTTTTTTCAGCATTAGAGCAATGTTGTTTCATCCTCAAGGCTACTGTTTCAAGTCCTTGAATTATTCCAAAAGCATTATCAGGCGCTAAAGCAGCTCCAAGATCTCTCAAAAGAGTAACTCTTGCTCTAACAGCAAAGGATACATTAGCACCAGTTAATTCAGGAACTGCCTTACCCCAAACTACGCCACCATAGCTTGCATCAGGTTCATTAAACAGTGGTTGTCTTTTTGGATTAGCTGTCCAATCAAAATTTCCACCATCAATTAGTGCTCCACCCACAACTGTACCATGTCCACCTATATATTTTGTAAGTGAATAAACTACTACAGCTGCACCATGTTCTATTGGCTTACAGATGATAGGAGCGGCCGTGTTATCAACTATTAATGGTATATTATATTTTTTTCCAATATCAGAAACTTCTTTAATGGGAAATACTCTTAAATATGGATTGGGTAATGTTTCCCCATAAAAAGCTCTAGTTTTATCATCTATTGCTTTTTCAAAGTTTTTAGGATCTGCTGGATCAGCATATCTAACTTCAATACCAAGCTTGCTCAATGTATGAGTAAACAAAGAAACAGTTCCACCATAAAGATCTGTAGAACTGACAATATTATCCCCAGCTTGAGCAACATTCAAAATAGCAAATGTTGAAGCTGTTTGACCCGAAGAAACAGTTAAACTTGCTAATCCACCATCTAAGGCAGCTAGTCTTTTTTCAAGAACATCATTGGTTGGATTCATAATTCTTGTGTAGATATTTCCAAACTCTTTTAGACCAAATAAATTGGCTGCATGCTCAGTGCTATCAAATAGATATGAAGTTGTTCTATAAATTGGGACAGCTACAGCTTTTGTAGTTGGGTCACTTCTATAATCACCACCGTGCAATGCTATAGTTTCTGGGTTTTGTCTTTTT
>JADHPA010000027.1 GCA_016778675.1 Candidatus Pelagibacter sp.
GATTCATACTCCATAGGAGCAACTTTTTTTCTTTTAATAATCATTTTATTTAATGCACTTAAATAAGCATTTGCTGATGCAACTAATGTATCTGTATCAGCAGCTTGTCCAACTGCAGTCTTTCCTTCTTCTTCAATTCTAACACTCACTGTAGCTTGTGCATCAGTTCCTTCAGTAACAGCATGAACTTGATACAATAACAATTTTACATCATGAGGATATAATACTTTGATGCATTTAAATATAGCATCTACAGGTCCATCTCCTGTTTCTGATGTTTTTTTAACTTCTCCATAAACATCTAGTGTCATTTCAGCTTTTTGTGGCTCACCTGTTCCAGCAAAAACTTTCAATGATTTTAAATTAATCATATATTTATCTAAAACCAAACTATCATCAACTAAAGCTGCGATATCATCATCATAAACATGTTTTTTCTTATCAGCTAAAATCTTAAATTTTCCAAAAGCTGTTTGAATTACATCATCAGTTACTTCTCCATAACCAAGATCATTTAATTTTTCTTTAAATGCATGTCGTCCTGAATGTTTTCCCATAACAAGTGATGTTTTTTTAACTCCTACACTTTCAGGTGTCATAATTTCATATGTTTCTCTATTTTTAAGCATTCCATCTTGGTGAATGCCCGCTTCGTGTGCAAAAGCATTTTTTCCAACAATTGCTTTATTAAACTGAACAGGAAAGGTTGCATTTGAAACAACTTTAGAAGCTTTACTTAATAATTCAGTTTTAATTCCAGTTGAATAAGGCATTAGATCGTTTCTTGTTCTTATTGCCATTACAATTTCTTCAAGTGCTGCATTACCTGCTCTTTCACCAATACCATTTATAGTACACTCTACTTGTCTTGCTCCTGCTGCAACCCCTGCAAGTGAATTTGCAACTGCTAACCCAAGATCATTATGACAATGAACAGATAATATTGCCTTATCAATATTTGGAACTTTATTTTTTAATGTTGTAATTATTTTTGTAAATTCAGCTGGAATTGTATAGCCAACAGTATCTGGAATATTTATTGTTTTCGCTCCACTGCTAATTGCAAGCTCAACTGACTTGCACATATAATCCATATCTGTTCTTGTGCCATCCTCGCATGACCATTCAACATCATCGGTCAAATTTCTTGCGTAAGTTACACTTTCTTTAATTGCTTCCAGAACTTGTTCTGGTGATTTATTTAACTTGTGCTTCATGTGTAATGGACTTGTTGAAATAAATGTATGTATTCTAAATCTCGGCGCTACTTTTAAAGCTTCATGACATACATCTATATCTTTTTTACTTGCTCTTGAAAGTCCACAAGGAATAGAATTTTTTAAAATCTTACTTATTGCAGTTACCGCTTCAAAATCACCTGGAGATGCAATTGGAAATCCAGCTTCAATTATATCTATTCCTAATTCATCAAAAATTCTTGCAATTTGAATTTTTTCCTCAAGACTCATTGATGCACCTGGTGATTGCTCACCATCACGCATTGTAGTATCAAATATAAAAATTTTATCTTTGTCGCTCATAGCTAATATTTTGAAAACCTATAATACAATCTATATTAGAGATTGCAAAATATTTGTTATATTTACGCTATGTTTCTTGATCGATTTGGGTTTTTATTAAAAACTAACCTTTATCACTATCTATTAATTTTTTCTTACCAATCCAAGGCATCATAGCTCTTAGTTCAGCACCAACCTTTTCAATTGGATGATCTGCAAGATCTTTTCTCATTTTTAAAAAGTTCTTTTGACCTCCTTCACATTCTTTCATCCAATCTCTTGTAAATTTACCAGATTGAATGTCAGCAAGAACTTCTTTCATTCTCTTTTTGCTTTCACTGTCTACCACTTTTTTGCCTGATACATATTCACCATACTCAGCAGTATTTGAGATTGAATAATTCATATTTGCTATTCCACCTTCATAAATTAGATCAACAATTAATTTGACTTCATGTAAGCATTCAAAATATGCCATTTCAGGTTCGTAGCCAGCTTCAGTTAAAGTTTCAAAACCATTTTTTATAAGCTCAACTAATCCTCCACAAAGAACTGACTGCTCTCCAAATAAATCTGTTTCACACTCATCTTTAAATGTTGTTTCAATAATTCCAGATTTTCCACCACCAATTGCTGATGCATATGATAAAGCAAGGTCTCTTGCTTTACCTGTCCCATTTTGATGAACTGCAAATAAACATGGAACTCCTCCACCTCTTTCAAACTCACTTCTAACTAAATGGCCAGGTCCTTTTGGGGCAACCATAAATACATCTAAATCTTTTCTAGCATCAATAAGTTTGTAATGAATATTTAATCCATGAGCAAAAGCTAGACTTGTGCCCTCTTTAATTCTTTGTTCAATATGATTTTTATAAATTGAAGCCTGTAATTCATCTGGAGTTAATATCATTGCAACTTCTGCCCATTCGGCAGCATCAGATAAATTCATTACTCTTAAACCTTTAGACTCAGCTTTTGCTTTGCTCGCCGATCCATCTCTAAGAGCAACAACTACTTCTTTTGCTCCACTATCTTTTAAATTTAAAGCATGTGCGTGTCCTTGACTTCCATAACCAAAAATTGCAATCTTTTTGCTCTTAATTAGATTAACGTCTGCATCTTTTTCATAAAACATTTTCATTTCTTTTCTCCTTTTGCTAATTAATTTAAGATTTCTGCACCTCTCGTCATTGCAACCGCCCCAGTTCTTGAAGCGCTAACAAGACCAAGTGGTTTTAAATTTTTTATCATATTATCTATTTCTCTTCTTAATGCTGTAATTTGAATTACTACAGATTTTTTTGTCTGATCTAGTACAACTGGATTAAAGTTTTTACAAGTATTTAAAGCTTTCTTAATTTTAATAGGATTTGCAACAATTTTTAATAGAGCCATTTCTCTAAAAATGACATTTTTATCGTCTCTTTTAAAATTAGCAACATTATGAACTGGTACGAGTTTTTTTAATTGTAATACAATTTGTTCAATAACTTGTGGTGTCCCTGTTGTTACAATTGTAATTCTAGATAAGTTTTTTTTATGGTCAACTTCAGCCACTGCTAAAGATTCAATATTATATCCTCTACCTGAAAATAGTCCAACCACTCGAGATAAAACACTCGCTTCATTATCTACCCAGACTACAATAATATGTGTATCAATTTTTCCCAATTTAGTTGGAGTGCTATATGCTGATTTAGATTTTGTCATTTATACTAATGCTTTTCCTTTGCCGCTAATCTTATTGGCTTCTTGATCATTTGGACCTAACAACATTTGGTTATGAGGCTTTCCAGAAGGTATCATTGGAAAGCAATTTTCATCTTGATCTACGTGACAATCAAAAATTACTGGTCTATCAGTATTGATCATTTCTTCAATTTTTTCATCTAGTTCATTAGGTTCTTTTGCACAAATACCAACACAACCATAGGCTTCTGCTAATTTAACAAAATCTGGTAGTGCCTTTGAATAACTTTCAGAATAGTTTTTTTCATGCAGAAGTTCCTGCCATTGCCTTACCATGCCCATGTATTGATTATTTAATATAAAGACTTTAATTGGTAAATTGTACTGAACTGCAGTGGAAATTTCTTGCATATTCATTAAAATTGAAGCCTCACCAGCAATATCTACAACTAATTTCTTAGGATGGGCAACTTGCACACCAATTGCAGCTGGCAATCCATAGCCCATGGTTCCCAAGCCACCCGAGGTCATCCATCTATTTGGTTTATTAAATTTGTAATGTTGTGCAGCCCACATTTGATGTTGGCCTACTTCTGTTGTTATAAAAGTATCTTGTTTTTTTGTTAACTCATAAAGTCTTTCTACAGCATATTGAGGCTTTATAATTTTATCACTGCCAATATAACTTAGAGATTGCTTTTTTCTCCATTTTTGAATTTGTTGCCACCAGTTTGAAATTTTTTGTTTATTTGATTTTACTAGATTTAAATTTTTCTTTTTTAAAGTTTTTGTTGTTGAGCTAATTACATCCACAACATCTCCAACAATAGATAGATCAACTTTTACAATTTTGTTGATTGAAGATGGGTCTATATCTATATGGACTTTTTTTGATTTGGGAGAAAACTCATCAATCTTTCCTGTTATTCGGTCATCAAACCTAGCACCTATATTTATAAGTAAATCACAATCATGCATTGCATTATTAGCTTCATAAGTTCCATGCATTCCTAGCATTCCAAGAAATTGATTATCATCTCCTGGATAAGCACCTAATCCTTGTAGTGTTGAGGTAATTGGAAATCCAGTAAGAGATACTAATTCTCTTAAAAGTTCACTTGCTTTTGGGCCTGAGTTAATAACACCACCACCTGTATAAAAAATAGGTTTTTTTGCCTTACTCATTAACTCAATTAATTGATCTATATCTTTTTGCTTAAACCTATTTTTAATCTTTAAGTTAGATTTTTTTTTGGAAGGTTTAAAGTATTTTGTTTTTGCAAATTGAATATCTTTTGGAATATCTACTAATACTGGCCCTGGTCTTCCTGTTGTTGCAACCTCAAATGCTTCATGCATTATCCTTGGAAGGTCATTTATATTTTTAACTAACCAATTATGTTTTGTGCATGGTCTTGTTATTCCTGTTGTATCGCACTCTTGAAAAGCATCTGTACCAATTAAATGAGTTGGGACTTGACCTGAAATACAAACAAGAGGAACAGAGTCCATGTAGGCATCTGTTAAAGCTGTCACAACATTTGTTGCACCAGGTCCAGACGTGACTAATACAACGCCAGGCTTTCCAGTAGATCTTGCATATCCCTCAGCAGCATGACCAGCACCTTGCTCGTGTCGAACAAGAATATGTTTAATTGAAGGATGGTTTTTTAATTCATCATAAATTGGAAGCACTGCTCCACCAGGATAACCAAAGATATGCTCTACCTTTTGATCTTCTAAACATTTAAAAACAATCTCAGCACCTGAATATAATTTTGGCATTCAGGCAATCTATCGGACTTTATGTTAATTGGTCAAGTTTAAGAGATGATTTATCTAATTTTTTTACAAAGGCATCAATTTTATTTAAAGATATTTTATCCCACGAAGTCATTCTCGTTCTGGCCCAAGTTGCTTGTCTTTTAGCATATTGTCTTGTTTTAATTGATATTAGTTCTATGGCTTGCTCTAAATTAATTTTATTTTTTAGATACTGTGTCAATTCGTCAATTCCAATGACCTTATTTACAGTTTGATCCTTTTTAATTTTTAATGAAATAAATTTTTGAACTTCTCTTATGGCTCCTTTTTTAACCATAAGTAAGACTCTTTCATTTATTCTTTTGATTAACTCCTGTCTTTCGACATTGATATACAATTTCAAAAATTCATTTTCTTTAAAAACTGGTGTGGTTTTATCTAACCAATCATACATTGAAACATTGGTAAATGATTTAATTTCAAATGCTCTTATACTTCTTTGAGAGTCATTTGGATCAAATTTAAATTTAACCTTAGGATCAATTTGTAAAAGTTTTTTATAAAATTTTTTTTGACCTTCTTTTTTGTGTATTGCTCTAATTTTATTTCTAAATTTTATTGGAATCTCAGGGATTTCTACTAAACCATTGATCAAGGATTGAAAATATAAACCAGTTCCTCCAACTAAAATTGGAATTTTTTTTCTTTTTTTAATTTCTTTAATTTTTTTAATTACCTTTTTTAACCAATCTCCTGTTGAAAATTTTTTGTTTAAATCAATTAATCCGTACAAATGATGTTTGATACCTTTTTTATCTTTTAGGTTTGGTTTTGCTGTTAATATTTTTAATTTTTTATAAACTTGCATGCTATCTGCATTAATTATTTCTCCTTTAATTTTTTTAGCAATTTTTACAGCAAAATTTGATTTACCTGAAGCAGTTGGACCTGAGATTAAAATGATCTTGGACAGATTGTCCATTATTAGTCTAGCTTAACACCAATATATCTTCTTTGGTTTTGATTGTTGTAAATCACAATCAAAATTGTTTTTTGATTTGATTTAAGTGCACTCTCAACTATTTCTTCAAGATCTTTTATAGATTTAATTTTTTTCTTTTGAGCTTCAATAATTATGTCACCTACGTTTAAGTAATTTATTGGGCTATTTTTACCAATATTAGTGATCACTAGACCTGTTGTTTGATTGGGTAATTTTCTTTCCTTAATATCATCATCATTTAAAGGTCGTGCTATAATCTTTAATGATTTAACTTCAGAAATTTCTGGAGTTTCATTTTTACTTGCTTTTTTTTCAACTTTAAAATCCTCTGAAGTTTCAAGTCTTCCTAATTTAATTTTTTTTGTAATTTCTTTTTTATTTCTCCAAACTTTAACATCAACTGTTTTACCTACTTCTGTTTGAGCAACAATAATTGGTAGTTCTTTCATTTCATTTATTTTGGTATTATTAAACTCTAAAATTATATCGCCATCTTTAATTCCTGCTTTATCAGATGGGCTATTCTCAGCTACACTTGCAACTAAAGCTCCTCTTGGTTCATCTAACTTTTCTACATCAGCAATTTCTTGAGTAACCACTTGAATTCTAACTCCAAGCCATCCTCTTTTAGTTTCACCAAATTCAATTAATTGGTCTATTACTTTTTTTGCACTGTTGGAGGGTATAGAAAAACCTATGCCAATTGAACCACCTTTGCCTAAGATTGCTGTATTAATTCCAATTACATCGCCGTTCATATCAAACAAGGGACCTCCAGAATTTCCTGAATTTATAGAAGCATCTGTTTGAATGTAGTCTTCATAACGAGAAAGCCCAATAGATCTATTTCTTGCAGAAATAATTCCAGCCGTAACTGTTCCTCCTAGGCCAAATGGATTACCTATTGCAATTACCCAATCACCAATTCTCGCTTTATCTGAATCTCCAAATTTTACAGGTATGAACTTTTCTTTTGACTCTATTTGAAGGACAGCAATATCTGATAAGGGGTCAGCTCCAATAACTGTCGCCTTATACTCTTTGTCACCATCAACTCTTACTAAAATATCTTCTGCATCTTGTATAACATGGTTATTAGTTACCACAATTCCACTTTTTTCAATTATAAAACCTGAGCCTAGAGCAGCTGATTTTCTTTTCTGTGGCGTGCCAAATTCTTTAAACATATCCTCAAAAGGAGAGCCTGGTGGGAATTGAAATCCTGGAAATGGATTTGAATTAGTAACAACTGTTGTGGTTGTTGAAATGTTTACAACAGAAGGCATTAGCTTTTCTGCTAAATCTGCAAATGAATTCGGTACTTCTTTTGCAAACACTTGTGAAGCAAAAGTAATTGAAAAAACAATGATTATAAATTTTTTAATCTTTTTCATTTTAATTTTTAATATACCAAATAATAACAAAGCCAATAACTGCAAAAATTAATCCACCACTTCTCAATTGTGAGTCGCTTATTAACTCAATTTTTTTTATCATATTTTTCATTTTTGATGGAAATAAGGCATACATAATCCCTTCAATAAAAAGGAAGAGACCAAAAGCTATGATCAATTCTTTCATGTTTAATTATTATTGAGATTTAGGTTTTATATTTCCAAAAAATTTAAAAAATTCACTGTCAGGAGATAAAATTAAAGATGTCTCTCCACCGATTAAGGCTGTTTCATATGCCTGCATAGCTCTGTAAAATGCAAAAAATTCAGGGTCTCTTCCAAAGGCTTCTGCAAATATTCTATTTCTCTCACCATCACCTTCACCCTTCATGATCTCAGAGTTTTTATTGGCATCTGCTAAAATTATTGAAACTTCTTTATCAGCCGTTGACGTAATTGTGACTGCCATTTCCGCACCTCGTGCTCTAAATTCCTTAGCTTCTCTTTCTCTTTCAGTTTGCATTCTTCTAAAAATTGCTTCACTGTTTGCTTGTGGAAGGTCTGCTCTTTTAATTCTTACATCTACAATTTCAATTCCAAATTTTTGAGCCTCTGCATTAACCCCTACTTGGATTAAAGACATTTGTTTTGATCTATCTTTAGATAATAATGTTTGTAGTTCTTGTTGACCTAAAACATTTCTAATTCTTGAGTTAATAACTGTTGCCAATCTTGATCTTGCAACTCTTTCATTTCCAACTGAAATATAAAATTTTAATGGATCTACAATTTTAAATCTTGCAAATGCATCTACAATCAATCTTTTTTGATCTGAGGCAATAACCTCTGCTGGTGGAGTATCTAAATTTAATATTCTTTTATCTAGATAAACTACGTTTTGAATAAATGGGATCTTAAAGTTTAAACCTGGTTCTACAATAATTCTTTTAGGGTCACCAAATTGCAAAACTATTGCTTGATTAACTTCTTTAATAATAAATACTGAAAAGAAAACTGCAGCTCCTAAAACTGCTATAATGGGTAATAAAATTTTTTGTACTTTCATTTAATTAGTTACCTTCTTTTTTCCTAGTTCAGGTAGTGGTAAATAAGGAACGACCCCTGATCCAGCATTTTTCTCAATAATTACTTTATCAATATCAGCTAAAACTTTTTCCATAGTTTCAAGATACATTCTCTCTTGTGTCACTTCTTTTGCTTTATCATATTCATTGAAGATTGATATAAATCTACTTGCTTCACCTTCTGATTGAGCAACTACTTTTTGTTTGTAAGCTTCTGCTGCTTGCATAATTTTTGCAGCTTCCCCTCTTGCTCTTGGGATAACATCATTTGCATATGCTTCAGCTTCATTTTTAGATCTTTCCATATCAGCTCTTGCAGCTTGAACATCTCTAAATGCGTCAATTACTTGATCCGGTGGATCAGCTTTTTGAGTTTGAACTTGTGTAATTTGAATTCCACTTTGATACTCATCTAAAATGGATTGAATAATTTTTTGTGTTTCAATTTCAATTTCAGCTCTTCCTTCAGTTAGAATTGGTTGAATTTCACTTTTAGCAATTACTTCTCTCATTGCAGTCTCGGCTGCAGCTTTTACAGATCCTTCAGGGTCTTGAATTTCAAATAAGAATTTACCAGCATCTTTAATTACCCAAAATACTGAAAAGTCTATGTTCACAATATTTTCATCTCCTGTTAACATTAAACTTTCTTGAGGAACATCGGCCACTCCACCGCCTTGAGAAAATCCACTGTCTCTTTCTGATCTAAAACCAATATCAATTCTATTAACTTTTGTAACTTTAGGAGTTTCAACTGTCTCAATTGGAACTGGAATATGGTAGTGCAATCCTGGTTGGGTAGTTTTTATAAACTTACCAAATCTAAGGACAACACCTTGTTCGTCAGGTCCCACTCTATAAAGTCCGCTTGCAAGCCAAACAAAAAGTAAAATAATTAAGATTAGACCAATTGGTTTTCCGCCTGATTTACTTCCACCAGGTAAAAATTTATTTATTTTATTTTGGATGTCTTTAATAATTGCATCTATGTCTGGTGGTGTTGGACCTCTACCTGAACCATTTCCTCCTCCAGGGGGTGTTCCCCATGGACTTCCACCTCTACCTTGAAAATCATCTGACATATAGTTAAGTATATAGTGCCTTTAATTAGAAAAACAAGTATTGATAGCCACATGACAGATAAAAAACCAGAACCAAGTGACGCAATGAAAAAAAAACTGGAGCCTAGAAAGTTCACTAAAAACCCGATTCTTGGAACAAAATTTACCATAGCAATTTCAAGTGCAAAAGGTGGAGTTGGTAAATCAACTTTTGCAACAAATCTTGCTTTAGCATTAAAACAAATTGGTTGTAAGGTTGGTTTGCTTGATGCTGACATTTATGGTCCTTCAATACCAAAAATGTTTGATATAAATGAAAAACCAAAAAGTGATGGTCAAACTTTAACTCCTATTACAAAATATGACATTCAATGTATGTCCATTGGTTTTCTAGCTGATCAACAAACTCCAATGATTTGGCGTGGACCTATGGTAACTAGTGCAATTAAAACTTTCACACAAAAAGTTGGTTGGAAAAACTTAGATTTCATCATTGTTGATATGCCTCCTGGAACTGGTGATACTCAATTAACTTTTTCTCAAGAAATTAAGATGGATGGAGCAATAATTGTTTCAACTCCTCAAGAAGTAGCCCTTCTTGATGTTAAAAGAGGCATTAAGATGTTTGACAAACTTGAAGTTAAAATTTTAGGTTTAGTTGATAATATGAGTTATTTTACTGGTGATGATGGTAAAAAATATAAAATATTTGGTGAGGGTGGAGTTAAACGAACAGCTGAGGAATTTGAAAAAGAATTTTTAGGTGAAATTCCAATAAATTCTGAGGTTGGAAGATGTGGTGATGAAGGAAAACCAATTGTTGAAGCTAATCCTGAGCATGAAATTTCTAAAATATACTTAGACTTTGCTAGAAAAATTAAATCAACTTATCTTTAAGATCAAAAGAAACCATTAACTCATTCCATTCTCTTTTAGATAAGCCTGAACTATCTGGGTCAACTTCTTCCCCTTTGATAAGTTTTTGAATTATAATTTTTCCTTTAGCTGAAACCTCTGTTCCACCTACCCTATAATCCATAAATGCATCATAAGTTATAGGTACCCATTTCTTAACAGTATCTAACATGATGTCCGCATAAACTCTTATTTCATATTGTGCATGACTGTCCGCTCTTAGTCTTAAGAAATTCATCAAATTTAGTAAGTCTGTTTTCCAGTACCACTGGGTATAAGTATTTAAAGTTAAATTCATTCTAGCAAGTTCTCTTGCAAGTCCTTTTTTATTTTCATCGATCGTTGAGCCATCAAATCTTTCATTCAGCATCATTTCATAATTGTCATAGGTTCTTTCAGCATCATTTTTTAAAAGTTCCAAAACTTCTTTTGCTTGTTCACCTTCAATAACATCTCCTCTTCCTTGTCTGTTACTTGAAGATTGCGCTGCTAAATTTTCTTGTGATGGTAAATAAAACTCTTTATCTAAAATTGAATACCTTGCTGAATACTCATTAACATTTGCTGTTCTATGTCTAATCCATTGTCGTGCAATAAAAATTGGAAGTTTAACATGGTATTTAATTTCACACATTTCAAATGGAGTGCTATGCCAATGTCTCATCAAATATTTTATAAGGCCTGCATCTGTTGAAACTTGCTTGGTTCCTTTTCCATAGGAAACTCTAGCAGATTGAACAATTGATGTGTCATCTCCCATGTAATCAATAACTCTTACAAAGCCGTGATCAAGGGCTGGTATTGCTTCATAAAGAATGTTTTCAAGTTCAGGAGCAGTAACCCTTTTTGTTTGATTTTGTTGGGCCTGTTGATCTTTGATTTCTTGTGATTGTTCTTTTGTTAATTTCATGATTTTTATTGAATCTCCATCAAATGCTTTTATAGTAATAGTGTTGGCTTGCCAACTACGACGATAAACGAATTTCGTAATAACCATTACGGACGTGGGGGCAGTACCCACCACCTCCACCATTTACAACTTAAGGGGGTGAAATAGGATCGACGGG
>JADHPA010000028.1 GCA_016778675.1 Candidatus Pelagibacter sp.
AGAGATGATTTAAAATTTGGTTTTGATGCTGATTTTCAAATTGAAAGTTATTTAAGATATCAAGGATCTGTATTCGTTGATAGATTTGATGCAAATAGCTATCTATATATAACAAGAGCAATGGACTATTTTGATCTTATCAAAGAACATAATGGAAATTTATCTAAAGCATTTGAAAATACTAAAACAAAATTTCTTGTTATATCCTTTACTTCCGATTGGCTTTATCCCACTTCTGAAAATAAAGAAATTGTTATTGCATTGAATGCCATAGGTGCTGATGTTGGATTTGTTGAGATTGAGTCTGATAAAGGTCATGATTCATTTTTATTAAAAGTCCCTGAATTTTTAAATACCTTAGGTGATTATATTAAAACAGCTTATTCTAAGAGTTAAATATGAAACAAGAGTTTAAGATAATATCAAATCTAATTAATAAGAATACTAGAGTTCTGGATGTGGGATGTGGCGATGGTACACTAATGGAGTATCTGAAAGACAGTAAGAAAATAGATATTAGAGGAATAGAAATTTCAAAAAATAATGTTCAAAAATGTTTATCAAAAGGATTAACAGTTATAGAGGGAGATGCAGAGAAAGATCTCTTGCAATTTCCAGATAGTTCTTTTGATTTTGTTATTTTAAGTCAAACATTACAAGCATTTCTCACTCCTGAAATTGTTATAAAAGAATTATTACGTGTTGGAAAAAAAGCTGTTGTTACTATACCTAATTTTGGTTTTTGGAAAGTCAGACTTCACTTATTGCTTAAAGGAACAATGCCAATAACAAAAAACCTACCTGACGAATGGTATAATACTCCTAATTTACATATGTGCACATTGAAAGATTTTTATAATTTTTGTGAAAATCGAAATATAAAACTAGATCAATCAATAGCTTTAAAAAATGAAAAAATATCAACTATAAATAAATTAAATCTAAATATAAAAAACTTATCAGCAGAATTGGGTATTTTTTTAATTGAAAGATAAATGAAAATTCAAATAATACCCTGTTTACATGATAATTATTCTTATCTTGTTATTGATGAAAAAAATAACATAGCTTGTGCTATTGATCCCAGTGAAGCAAAACCTATAATTAAATACTTAGAAAAAAAAAATATTAATTTAAAATATATACTTAATACTCACCATCATTATGATCATGTGGGTGGTAATCAAGAATTAAAAAAAAAATATAATGCTCGTGTTATTGGTTACAAGGGAGATAAACATAGAATTCCAGAAATAGATACTCTTGTTGATGATCAAGAAATATGGAAGCAGGAAAGTTTTGAGGCCAAAATAATTCATATACCAGGTCATACTCTTGGACATATATGTTTTTATTTTTTCAATGAGGAGGCTGCTTTTACTGGAGACACTCTTTTTTCTTTAGGGTGTGGAAAAATTTTTGAAGGAAGTTATGAACAAATGTTTAATTCTTTAATGAAAATTAAAGCACTTCCATTAAAAACTAAAATTTACTGTGGACATGAATATACTAAACAAAATGCTAAATTTTGTATAACACATGACAAAAATAATGAAAATCTTAAAAATAAAATAAAAATTATAGATAAAAAATTAGAAAATAATTTACCCACTATTCCATCTACAATTAGAGAAGAGCTAGATTGTAATATTTTTCTTAGATCTAATAAAGTTGAAACGTTCTCAAAATTGAGAGATTTAAAGGACAATTTCTAACTTATTCACGCTTGACTATGATTTGCGCGAGACTATATTGCTCATTATAAAAAAAAGATAAAACAATGTCATACGCTATAATACAAACAGGTGGAAAACAGTACAAAGTTAAAGCTGGTGAGATACTTAAAATCGAAAGATTAGAGGACTCAAAGCCCGAAACTAAAATTGAATTTAAAGAAATCTTAGCTTACGGTGATGATAAAACTATTGAAGTTGGCTCTCCTGTAGTACAAGGAGCAAAAGTTGAGGCTGACCTTGTTGAAAATGGTAAAAATAGAACTGTTTTAATCTTTAAGAAAAGAAGAAGACAAAATTCAAGAAGAAAGAATGGACATAGACAACAGTTTTCATTAATTAGAATTAGCAAAATTTTTTCAAAAGATGGTAAAGTTTTATCTGAAGCAGGAAAAATGATAAAACCAACTAAAAAAGTTGAAAAAGTAGAAGCAGAAGTAGCAAGTAAATAAATTAGGTAAATTATGGCAACAAAAAAAGCAGGTGGATCATCAAGAAACGGACGAGACAGTGCTGGTAGAAGGCTGGGCGTTAAAAAATACGGTGGTGAAGTAGTAATTCCTGGAAACATAATAGTAAGACAAAGAGGAACAAAAATTTTTCCTGGCGAAAATGTAGGTATGGGTAAAGATCATTCTATTTTTTCTGTTGTTGAAGGTAAAGTTGTTTTTAAAAAAGGTAAATCAGACAGAACATTCGTTTCAGTAAAACCCAATTAGTAGTACAACTAAAAATTGAGAGTTGTATTATGAAGTTTCTTGATCAAGTTAAAATTTATATAAAAGCAGGCAATGGAGGACATGGCTCTCCAAGTTTTCGACGTGAAAAATTTATTGAATACGGAGGACCTGATGGTGGTGATGGTGGCAAAGGTGGCTCCATAATTTTTAGATCTGAAAGAAATTTAAACACACTTATTGATTACAGATTCCAACAACATCATAAAGCTGAACGTGGAGAAAATGGATCAGGACAAAACCGTACAGGTCGTGGCGGTGATGATTTATTTTTAAAAGTACCAATAGGAACACAAGTTTTTGAGGAAGATAATAAAACTTTAATTTTTGACTTTAAAAAAGAAGGTGAAGAATTTGTTGTTGCTAATGGTGGAAAGGGTGGACTTGGAAATACAAGATTTAAAAGTTCTACTAATAGAGCACCAAAAAAATTCACTAAGGGTGCAATAGGAGAAGAATATATAATTTGGTTACAATTAAAAACTATTGCAGATGTTGGGATAGTGGGATTGCCTAATGCAGGTAAATCAAGTTTATTAGCTGCCATCACAAATGCAATGCCAAAAATAGCTAACTATAAATTTACGACATTAAACCCAAATTTAGGAGTTGCGAGTTATGATGATAAAGAAATTACATTAGCTGATATTCCAGGTTTAGTTGAGGGTGCACATGAAGGAGTGGGATTAGGTATTCAATTTTTAAAACATATAGAAAGGTGTAAAACTTTAATGCACTTATTAGATATTACTAACGAGGATCTTGAAAATACCTACAAACAAGTTCGAACTGAACTTGGTAGCTATAGTAAAGATTTACTAAATAAAAAGGAATTAATTGTATTAAATAAAACTGACTTACTAGAAAAAGAAGAAGTAAGTCAAATTTTAAAAGAATTTTCTAAAAATAAAAACTCAGAAGTTGTTATACTTTCAACACTAGATAAAGAATCAATATCTCAAATAAAAGCTAAATTACTTTCATATGTATCTTGAAAATTCAAAAATTATTGTAGTTAAGATAGGTTCATCTTTACTGATAGATGATAATAAAAAAATAAGAAATAAATGGTTATCTGAATTTGCCAAAGATATTAAAGAACTAATAAAAAAAAATAGAAAAGTAATTATTGTAAGCTCTGGTGCAATTGCCATGGGTTGCAAAAAACTCAACATAAATAAAAAAAATCTTAAAATTGATAAAAGCCAGGCTGTTGCATCAATTGGTCAAATAGAGTTGATGAATTTATTTTCAGGAACTTTCTCAAAGTTAAAAATTAATATTTCTCAGATTCTTTTAACACTAGAGGATACTGAACAAAGAAGAAGGGCTTTAAACGCAAAAAGAACTTTTGATAATTTATTTGAGTTAGGCTTCATACCAATTGTAAATGAAAATGATACAACGGCAACAACTGAAATAAAATATGGTGACAATGATAGGTTGGCATCAAGGGTTGCTCAAATATCTAGAGCAGACACACTTATATTGCTTTCAGATGTTAATGGTCTTTACACTCAAAATCCAAAAATTTTTAAAAATGCCGAACTTATTAATGAAATAAAAAATATTGATAAGAATATTGAAAGAATAGCCACTAAAAGTATTGGTGATCTTGGTACAGGTGGAATGAAAACAAAAATTGATGCTGCTAAAATTTGTCAATTGTCAGGTTGTAAAATGGTAATCGCAAATGGTTTATTAAATAGACCTATAAAAAAAATGATTGAGGAAAATAATTGTACGTGGTTTCTACCTAAAGTTTCAAAATTAGATGCTAGAAAAAAATGGATCATTAGTTCTGTCTCCCCAAAAGGAGCTCTTATTATTGATGATGGTGCAAGACAAGCACTCACAAATGGTAAAAGTTTATTAGCCGCTGGCGTAAAGAAAGTAACTGGAAATTTTAAAAAAGGTGATCATATAAAAGTTTTAGACAAAAATAACAATGAGTGTGCTAGAGGACTTAGTTCATTCTCGTCTGATGAAATAGAACGAATTAAAGGTTATCACTCAAGAGAAATAGAAAAAATATTAGGATATGTTGCAAAATCAGAAGTTATACATAAAGATGATATAGTGGAAATATAGAATGAACAAGATTATGAATTCAATTGGCCAAAATGCTAGAAAGGCCATCCTCAATAAAATTGATACACGAACTAAAAATAAAATTTTAAAGAGATATGCTTTATTACTTGATAAAGAAAAAAACTCTATAATCAGTGCTAACCAAAAAGATATCAAATTTGCTAAAAAAAAAGGCTTAAAGAATAATTTAATAGATAGGCTTACAATTGATCATAAAAAATTAGTTGGTATAAAAAAATCTATTGAAAAAATTGTAAAAATTAAAGATCCAGTTGATTATATATTAGAAAAATGGCGTAGACCAAACGGCTTAACAATAAGTAGAGTGTCTGTGCCTATAGGTGTATTGGGTATAATTTATGAAAGCAGACCTAATGTTACATCTGATGTTGCAAGTTTATGTTTTAAATCTGGGAATGCAGTAATATTAAAAGGTGGCTCAGAAGCTATAAATACTAACAAAATTTTAGCAAACTTATTTCGAAAATCATTAAAAGAAAATAAAGTAGATCAAAATTTTATCCAATTTATAAACTCCAAAGATAGGAAAATAGTTGATTACATGCTTTCAAAAATGAAAGATTATATAGATGTGATTATTCCACGTGGAGGAAAAAGTTTGGTTAAAAGAGTACAAGCGTCCTCAACCGTACCTATCATTGGGCATTTAGAGGGTCTTTGTCATACTTACATAGATAAAGATGCTGATCTTAAAATGGCAGTAGACATTGTTTATAATGCAAAGTTAAGGAATACTAGTATTTGTGGTGCTACGGAAACAATTTTGATGCACCAAAAAATAATTAAAAAATTTTGTAATCCAATTTTAAAAAAATTAGAAGAAAACAACTGCAAAATTTTTGGAGATCACCTTATAAGAAAAAATTACAAAGGAAAAATATATCCTGCAAAAGATAAGGATTGGTCTACAGAGTATTTATCAGCAATTGTTTCAGTAAAAACTGTTAAAAATTATAAAGAAGCAATAAAACATATTAATAAATATGGAACTATGCACACTGACTCTATTGTTACAAAAAATAAAAAAACAGCCAATCAATTTTTAAAAAATATTAAAAGTTCTATAGCTATGCATAACACTTCTACACAATTCGCTGACGGTGGTGAGTTTGGTTTTGGTGGTGAGGTTGGTATTTCTACAAACACCTTACCTCCAAGAGGTCCCGTTGGGCTTGGACAGCTTGTTTCATATAAATACGAAATAGTTAGTAATGGTAAAATTAGAAAATAACAAAAAAATAAAAATTGGAATATTAGGAGGTACATTTGATCCTGCTCACAAAGGGCACTTAGAAATTTCAAAACAGGCAAAAAAATTACTTAATCTAAAAAATGTCATCTGGGCGATTACTAAACAAAATCCATTCAAAGATATTAGTAAATCAAATTTAAAAAATAGAATCCAATTTGCAAAAAAACTAATTGCAAAAAATGATTTCATAAAAATAAGATTTTATGAAGAAAAGATATCCTCTAATAGAACTATTGACCTTATCAACTATCTGAAAAAAAATAAAAAATATGAGCTATATTTTATTATGGGTGCTGACAACCTTATTAACTTTCATAAATGGCACAAGTGGAAATCTATTGTGAAAAAATGCAATCTCCTAGTGTTTGATCGACAAGGATACAAGGCTAAATCTTTAAAGTCAGTCACCTATAATGGTGTAAATAAAAAAAGATTATCATTTATTAAATTTAAGAAGGTTAATATTTCATCTTCTCAATTAAGAAAAGTTTGATAAGGTTAAATATATTAATGGAAAAAAACTCAGATTTAAAAAACTTAATTTTAGAAACACTAGATTCCAATAAAGCCTTAGATATTGTTTCAATAGATCTTAAAAATAAAAGTTCAATGGCCGACTACTTAATCATAGCAAGTGGTACCTCATCAAGACACATTCAAGCTTTATCAGAAATGGTACTGGAAAAATTAAGATCTAATGGAGTTAAAAATTCTAAAATTGAAGGAAAAGAAAGTGGAGATTGGAAATTGGTTGATGGTATTGATTTAATTGTCCATATATTCCATCCTGATAAAAGAAAATTTTATGAACTTGAAAAAATTTGGTCTGAAGTAATTCCTAAAGAAAAAGTGATGATATGAGCCTAATCAAAAAGATTCCTTTTTTTGTTTTAGTTTTCTTATTTATTTTTCAAAAAAGTTTTTCTGATAACTCTGAAATTTATAAAAAAATTGATTTATTTGGTGAAGTTCTTGAAAAAATAAATGATGAATACGTTGATGAAATTGATCAGTCACAAAGTATGGATGCTGCCATAAACGGTTTATTACAATCTTTAGACCCTTATTCCGCATATATGACGCCTGAAAGCTTTGAAAGTATGCAAACTGAAACAAGCGGAGAATTTGGTGGTTTAGGTATTGAAGTAGGTATGGAGGCAGGTGTTGTTAAAGTAATATCGCCAATAGATAATACTCCCGCTTCAAAAGCTGGCTTAAAAGCTGGTGACTATATTGTTAAAATTAACAATACTCAAGTTCAAGGAAAGTCTTTAACAGAAGCTGTTGAGTTAATGCGTGGACCTGTTGGTTCAAGTATAGAAATAACCGTTAGAAGAAGAGGAGAAAAAAAAGCATTAATTTTTAATATCACAAGAGAAATAATTGAAGTTCAATCTGTAAAATTTGAACTTTTAGAAAATAACATAGGTTATATAAGATTAACTTCTTTCAATGAAAATAGTAGTTCACAAGTGAAAGAAAAAATTGAAAAACTAAATAATAATAAAAAGCTTAAGGGATATATTCTAGATCTAAGAAATAACCCAGGTGGATTACTTTCTCAGGCAATTAAAATATCTGATTTTTTTTTAGATAATGGTGAAATTGTATCAACGAAAAGTAGACAGCCATCTGAAAATCGAAAATGGTTTGCAAAAAAAGGTGATTTAACTAATGGAAAAACTGTATTAGTTCTCATTAATTATGGATCAGCTTCTGCGGCTGAAATAGTAGCTGGTGCATTAAAAGATCATAAAAGAGCAATTATTGTTGGTGAAAATAGTTATGGGAAAGGATCGGTACAATCAATAATACCTCTTAAGAATAGAGGCGCCATAAGATTAACAATTGCAAAATATTATCTTCCATCTGGAAAATCTATTTCAGAAGTTGGAGTAACTCCTGATATAGAAGTTGTAGAAGGTTCTGATGATTTTAAGTTCAATTCAGAAACTGATAACCAGTTAAATTTTGCCATAAAACTACTTAACGGATAAATGACAAGCACTAATTTAGACCTCCCTTTACGAAGTGGAGTTGGCATTGTTGTATTAAACAAAGAAAATAAAGTTTTTGTTGCAAAAAGAATAGATAATCAAAAAAATTTTTGGCAAATGCCTCAGGGTGGAGTTAACAAAGGTGAAGATTATTTGGATGCTGCTTATAGAGAATTAGAAGAAGAAACTAGTATAAAAAATGTTGAACTAGTTAAAGAGTGTGATGGATTAATCTCTTATGAATTACCAAAAAACTTACTTGGAATTATCTGGAAAGGAAAATATAGAGGCCAAGAACAAAAATGGTTCGTAATGAGATTTTTAGGTCAAGATAATCAAATAAATATTAAAACTGCACAACCTGAATTTTCTGAGTGGAAATGGATTGAGCTTGAAAAAATAACTGACTTAGTTGTAGATTTTAAAATGCATGTTTACAAAAATATCCAAGACCAAGTAAGAAAAATTATTAATTTATAGTTTTTAAAACTTCAATTTTTTGATCAACTAAGTATTTATTTTGATCCGTAATTTCACTATTTTTTGAATTTTCTTCTGCTTGAGTAAGTAGTTCACTAATTTTATTTTTATCAATATCTTTGATATTAAAAATTGAACTTGTTAGAACTGATAAATTATTATTCTTAAATTCAACAATTCCATCCTCAACATAGTAATTATCCTCTCCTGATTTAGAAAAGATTTTAATAATCCCTGGCTTTAAAAATGAAATAATTGAGATATGGTCCTTTAAAATCCCCATTTCTCCCTCAAAAGCAGGTACAACAACTTCTGTTACATCTTCTTTTGTAAGAAAAGATTTTTCTGGGTTTACAATTTCTATTTTGAACTCTTCACTCATTATGCAGCAGCATCTTTCGCCATTTTTTCTGCTTTTTCTACAGCTTCTTCAATTGTACCTACCATATAAAATGCAGCTTCTGGTAAATGATCATACTCACCATTACATATTGCAGCAAAACCTTTAATGGTTGACTCAAGATCAACTAATTTTCCAGGTGATCCAGTAAAGACTTCAGCAACAAAGAAAGGTTGTGATAAAAATCTTTGTATTTTACGTGCTCTAGCTACTGTTAATTTATCTTCTTCAGATAATTCATCCATTCCTAAAATCGCAATAATATCTTGTAGTGATTTGTAAGTTTGAAGAACTTTTTGCACTTCTCTGGCAACTCTGTAATGCTCATCACCAACTATTCTAGGATCTAAAATTCTAGAAGTAGAGTCTAGCGGATCAACTGCTGGATAAATTCCAATTTCAGCTATCTGTCTCGATAATACAGTTGTTGCATCTAAGTGAGCAAAAGATGTTGCGGGTGCGGGGTCAGTCAAGTCATCTGCTGGTACATAAATTGCTTGTACAGATGTAATAGAACCCTTGTTAGTAGTTGTAATTCTTTCTTGAAGGTTACCCATGTCTGTTGCAAGTGTAGGCTGATATCCAACTGCTGAAGGAATTCTTCCTAATAGTGCAGAAACTTCTGAACCTGCTTGAGTGAATCTAAAGATATTATCAACGAAGAATAATACGTCTTGTCCTTCTTGGTCTCTAAAATATTCAGCTACAGTTAAACCTGTTAAGGCAACTCTTGCTCTAGCTCCTGGGGGTTCATTCATTTGACCATACACTAGTGCAGCTTTTGATCCTGGGCCTTCTGGCTTAATAACGCCTGAGTCTATCATTTCGTGATAAAGATCATTTCCTTCTCTAGTTCTTTCACCAACACCAGCAAACACAGAAAATCCACCATGGGCTTTTGCTACGTTGTTAATTAATTCCATAATAAGTACTGTTTTACCAACACCCGCACCTCCAAATAAACCAATTTTTCCTCCTTTGGCGTATGGTGCTAATAGATCAACTACTTTAATTCCTGTAACTAGAATTTCTGTCTCTGTTGACTGATCACTAAATTCAGGTGCAGCTCTATGGATTGGCCATTTCTCTTTTGTTTTAACTTCACCTTTTTCATCAATAGGTTCACCTATTACATTTATAATTCTTCCTAAAGTTTCTGGACCAACTGGAACTTGGATAGGAGCACCTGTTGCGGTTACTTCGTCTCCTCTTTTTAATCCTTCAGTAGCATCCATTGCAATAGTTCTTACGCTTGATTCACCAAGGTGCTGAGCAACTTCTAAAACTAATCTGTTGTCTCCATTTTTACATTCTAATGCTGATAAAATTTCTGGCAATTCTCCATTAAATTTTACGTCTACTACTGCTCCAATGATCTGTGTGATTTTTCCTTTGCTCATAATTATAAACTTTCCGCTCCTGATATAATTTCAATTAGTTCTTTTGTAATAGCTGCTTGACGACTTCTATTATACTCAATAGTTAGCTTGTCAACCATTTCACCTGCGTTACGGGTTGCATTATCCATTGCACTCATTCTTGAGCCCTGTTCGCTAGCTGAATTTTCTAACATCGCTTTAAAAATCTGAGTAGATATGTTTTTAGGCAATAAATTGCTTAAAATTTCATCTTCATCTGGTTCAAATTCATAATTATCCTCAGAAGAATTTTCTTCTGCTTCAGATGTTTTTAAAGGAATTATTTGTTGTTCTTGAGGTATTTGAGTAATTACATTCTTAAATTTATTATAAAAAATTGTACACACATCAAATTCTTTTTTTTCAAAGTTTTCAATTATCATTTTACCCACTTTTTCAGCATCTAGATAATTAATAGTTTTTGAATCTTTAAAAGATATTCTCTCTACAATATCATTTTTATAAGCTCTTTTTAATTGATCATACCCCTTAGAACCAACTGTTATAATCTTTAAAGTTTTTCCCTCATCAGATATTTTTTGAAAATATGCTTTGGCTTTTTTAATAATATTTGTATTAAAACCACCACATAGACCACGATCAGATGTTAACACAATACATAAATGCACTTTATCTTCACCTGTTCCAGAAAGAAGCTTAGGGGCATTTTCTTTATCAGAAATGCCACTAGATAAATTAAGAATAATGTTATTCATTTTTTCAGAATAAGGTCTTCCCTTTTCAGCATTTTCTTGTGCTCTTCTAAGTTTAGCGGCCGCAACCATTTTCATGGCTTTGGTAATTTTTTGTGTAGACTTTACACTCGCTATTCTTTTTTTTAAGTCGTCTAGTGTTGCCATATTTTAAGAATTAAAGTTCTTCTTAAGTTCCATGATAGTATCAACTAATGATTTTTCAGTATCTTCTTCAAGCTTACCTGAGCTTAAAACAGATTCTAAAATTTCTGGTTTTTCAGATTTACATTTTTCAATAATCTTAGATTCGAACTCAGCAATATCTTTAAGTTCTACATCATCCAAATAACCTTTAACTCCACAGAAAACTGAAATTACTTGCTCAGCAACTGTCATAGGAGAATATTGTTTTTGTTTTAAAAGTTCAGTTAGTTTTGAACCTCTATTTAAAAGTTTTTGTGTTGATGCATCTAAATCAGATCCAAATTGTGCAAAGGCAGCCATTTCTCTATATTG
>JADHPA010000029.1 GCA_016778675.1 Candidatus Pelagibacter sp.
TGTTCTTTTTCGTCACTTAGTTTTGATCTGTTGTGATAATGAATAATCATTCCTAAAGATTTTGCAATTTTTGCAATCTTTTGACCTATTCTCCCCATTCCTAAAATTCCAAGCCTCGTACCAGTTAACTGTTTTCCTATCAAATAATCTGCTGACCATTTCCAGCTACTTTCTTTTGCAGCCTGAATGCCCTCTGGCGCTCTTCTACATGCTCCAAGTATTAATAAAATTCCAATCTCAGCTGTGGCATCAGATAAAACTTCTGGTGTATTAGTTACAGCTATTCCTCTTTTTTTGGCTGCTTCTAAATCAATATTTCCAAAACCAACTGCAAAATTAGAAATTATCTTAATACTATCTGGCAGTTTGTTTATAGTTTCTTCATCCATCTTATCAGTTAAAGAAGTTAGGATTGCATCTTGTCCTTTGCTC
This sequence comes from Candidatus Pelagibacter sp., assembly GCA_016778675.1. Lineage (GTDB taxonomy): Bacteria > Pseudomonadota > Alphaproteobacteria > Pelagibacterales > Pelagibacteraceae > Pelagibacter. The sequence goes on from JADHPA010000029.1 coordinate 433, forward strand.
AATTCAATTAGTTTTGATTGAGAGTATAATTCATCATTGCTATTAAATTTTGCATCAAATATTTTTGATGCTTTATCTTCAGACTCTTTTAATAACCTTCTTGTAATTATAATTTTTTTCATAGTTAATTTTTTTGTAATATTTTTGGTTTTGGGCCACCAGTATACCAATCTAATATCTCAATGGTATGTAAAATTGGAGTTTTCGTTCCATTAGAAATTTGAGTAATACAACCAATATTTCCAGTTGATATAAAATCAGGTTTTAAACTTTCAATATTTTTTACTTTTTTACTTAATAATTCTTTTGCAATTTCAGTCTGCAAAATATTATAAGTACCAGCAGATCCGCAACAGATGTGTCCTTCTGGAATTTCCATAATTTCATTATTTGTTTTTGAAAGTAATGACATGGGTTGACTGTGTACTTTTTGTCCATGTTGCATTGAACAAGCTGAATGATAAGCAATTTTATACTTCTTTTCTTTAGAGTTAAAATTTAATTTTAAATTTGTATTTAAATATTCAGTGACATCTTTAGTTAAATCAGAAATTACTTTAGCTTTCTTTTTCATATTTTCATCATCTCTAAAAATGAAACCATAGTCTTTCATGGTAGTTCCACATCCAGAAGTATTAGATAAAATAGCGTCTAAATTTCCTTTTTGATGTTCGTCATACCAAGTATTGATATTATTTATAAAATCCTGGTGAGCATCATCTTCTTTGCCTAAGTGGTGATTTAAAGAACCACAACATCTAATTTTTTTAGGAACAATTACTTCAACTCCATGTCTATTTAAGAGTCTAATCGTGGCCTCATTAATTTGAGGAGAAATTTCTTTCTGCACACAACCAGTTAAAAGCGCAACTCTTGCAACTTTCTTATTTTTAGCCACAGGATAAATTTCTTTTTGTTTTAAGGTTTTTTTGGGAAAACTTGTTGGCATCAAGTTCATCATATCTTTTATTTTTAATGGCATTAAAAATTGAAAAGGTTTAGCTAATTTAACCATATAACTTGCTAATCTAAAGTATCCAGTATTCGGTAACACTACTGATAAAAAGTTCCTAATTGTTCTATCAAAAAAGGATCTTTCATAGTTTTTTTCAATATATTTTTTTCCATGATCAATGATGTGCATATAATTTACTCCAGCAGGACAAGTGGTCATGCAGCTATAGCAAGACAAACATCTATCTATGTGTTTTACCGTTTTTGCTGTTGGTTTTTTTTGATTTTCCAACATATCCTTAATTAAATAAATTCTTCCCCGAGGCCCATCTAATTCATCACCAAATATTTGATGAGTTGGACAAGTTGCATTACAAAAACCACAATGAACACACTTTTTAAAAATTTTTTCTGTTGCCGTATTATCACTGTCTTTTAATTGTTTTTCAGTAAAGTTTGTTTGCATTAAATTCCTCTGTACATTTTTCCCGGATTAAAAATTCTTTTAGGATCAAAACTTTTTTTAATCTTTTCTGATATTAAAAGTCTTGTATCGTCTACTGTAAAAATCGTTTCTTCGTAATCATATTCTTCCGATGTCTTTATGATAGTTAAATAGCCACCTAATTCCTTGGTTAATTTTTTAATATCACTTACCTTAGAGCTCTTCTTTGATTGAACCTCTATCCAATATAATGAGCCACACCAATCAATGTAATATTTATACTTATTGCCTAGAAATTGCATCAACTTAGGGCCTTTTGAAGGAGGCACTACTACTCTTAAGAGGTTATTTTTTGTTTGTTTAAATATCTCAAGATTGTTTATTTTTTTCCAAAATGGTATTGATTGATGAACATCCAAAATTATTGTATTCAAATTACTAAACTCAAGTTCAATTGTTAAAGCTTTTAATTTTTCTTCTATTGAGATTTTATCTCCTTCTATTCTTAACGCTAAAAATGACCCTTTATATTTTAAATCATTAAATTTAAAAACCATTTCTTTATTTTGGTCATAATTTTCATCTTTGGGTTCTTCAGGAATATAAACAGCTCCAGAGACTTCGCTGCTTGAGCCAGAAATTTTTTCGAATAAATCTTTAACTAATTTTTTATCATCAGTATAAATTGTAATTGTATTAGATAATTTTTTTTTAGGTAGAACCTTTAATGTTATTTCAGTTAATGCTACTAAAGTTCCAAAAGATCCTGTAACTAGCTTTGATAAATCATAACCTGTAACATTTTTTACAACTGTTCCGCCTGATTTAATTATATCTCCCTTACCATTTACACCTCTAAAACCTAATATATGGTCTCTTAAACTTCCAACTTTAAATCTTCGAGAGCCAGCAAAATTACAAGCTAAATGACCTGCTATAGTTCCCTTATTTGATTTTCCATTTTCAATAAATCCAAAATCAATAGGCTCAAAAGCCAACTCTTGATTATTTTTTTCTAACTCCTTTTCAACTAACTCTAATGGCGTGTTAGCTTTAACTTTAATATAAAGTTCTTCAGGCAAATACTCAATTACACCTGACAATTTAGACATAGATAGTTTTTTTGCAGATTGTATTCTGTTACCAATAAAATTTTTTGAGCCTGTGCCAATTATTTCTGTTGGTTGGTTTTTTTTATAAAGCTCCTGAACTAGATTTGAAACTTGCAGCTCATCTTCTGGATAATAGATGTTGTTAGAATCTTGGAAGATCTGGGAATTTTTCTTCATTTCTGTGGACATGTACCCTTCCTTCCTCTGCACATTTTCTTAATATTGGATAAACCTTTCCAGGATTTAACAAATTTTTTTCATCTAACGATTTTTTAATATCTAATTGTTGTTGAATATCTGTATTATTAAACATCTCACACATTAGTTCTCTTTTTTCAATTCCGACCCCATGTTCTCCAGTTATAACTCCTCCTAACCTTACACAGGCTTTTAGTATTTCAGCTCCAAATTCTTCAGTTTTTCTTAATTGTTCTTTATCACCCCCATCAAACATTATTAACGGGTGTAAATTTCCGTCTCCCGCATGAAAACAATTTGCTACTGGCAACTCATATTTTTCAGAAAGTTTTTTTATTTCAAGTAAAGCTTCTGCTAGTTTTCCTCTTGGTATGGATCCGTCCATACAGTAATAATCTGGTGCCATAGCTCCACATGCTGGAAATGCTGCTTTTCTACCTGCCCAAAATGATAGTCTTTCTTTTTCATTTTTGCTAAATTTTAAACTTGAGCAATTATTTTTTTCGCAAATAGTTCTTACTTGTTTTAATAATTCATCTACTTCAGACTCAGTTCCATCTAATTCTACAATTAATAAAAGCTCTGCATCTCGTGGGTAACCTGCTTTACTAAAATTATCTGTTGCCTCTATTAAAGCTTTATCCATTATTTCCATGCCCGCCGGAACAATTCCACTTGAAATTATTTCTGATGCTGCGTTTCCACCTTCTTCAATTGTTGGAAATCCTATTAACGCCGCTTTAACTACTTGAGGATTTTTTAAAATTTTAACTGTCACTTCAGTAATCACTCCTAATAATCCTTCTGAACCACAAATTAATCCCATCAAATCATATCCTTCTTGATCAAGAGTTTTTCCACCAACTCTACAAACCGTTCCATCCATCATTACCATTTCAACACCTAAAATATTATTAGTTGTTGTTCCATATTTTAAAGAGTGAACACCTCCTGAATTTTCAGCAACATTACCACCTATTGAACATGCAAGCTGACTTGATGGATCTGGTGCATAGTAAAAATTTTTATGTTGGACAGCATGAGTAATTCCTAGATTTGTTACACCAGGTTGGGTTACTACACATTTATTTTCAAAATCAATTTCTATAATTTTATTAAATTTCCCAAGACTTAATAAAATTGCATCATTTAAAGGTAGTGCACCACCTGAAAGGCCAGTGCCAGCTCCCCTTGGTACAACTTTAATATTTTCTTTGTAACAAAACTTTAAAATGTTACTTACTTCTTCAGTATTTTCTGGCATCACAACAGCAAGTGGTGTCTGCGTATAAGCCGCTAATGCATCAGTTTCATATGGCTTAACGTCATCAGCATGACTTAAAACATTTTCTGGATTTATAATTTTTGCAAGATTTTTAAAGATATATTCTTTTTTATTTATCGTTGCTTTATCTATCTTTGGCAGAACTAATTCACTCATTAGTCCTAGCCTAGCATTTTTTTGATATTTTCCAATGCGTTAGATATGTTATCTTGTGAGGCTGCAAAGCTAAATCTTACGTAATCTTGGCAAGTTTTACCAAAAGCTGTTCCTGGAACTATTGCTACTCCTGCTTCATGCATACATTTTTTTGCAAATTCTGAACCATTCATTCCCGTTCCAATTACCTTTGGAAATGCATAAAAAGCTCCTCCTGGAAGGCTACATTCTATACCTGGCAAACTATTTAAACCTTCATGAATTAGTTTTCTTCTCTGTGTAAACTTTACCATCATTTCATTAATTGAATCATCTGGACCATCCAATGCTGCAATTCCTGCAAATTGAGCTGCTGCGTTTACACACGATACACTATTAATTAAAAGCTTATTAACATGTGAAATTAATTCCTTGGGCCAAAAACTCCATCCTAGTCTCCATCCCGTCATCGAATATGCTTTACTCCAACCTTCTAATACAATCAGTCTTTCTCTTAACTCTGGATAATTAAAAAATGATGGCATTTCTTTATTATCAAAAATCTGTCTACTGTAAATTTCATCACTTAATATAGTTACGTGTGGATGTTTTTTAAGACCTTCAGCCAATACATCAATATCCGCTTTTTCCACAAAGCTACCCGTTGGATTGTTTGGGTTAATTAATACTAACAATCTAGTTTTATCAGTGATTAGTGATAAAATTTTTTCTGGATTAAATTTAAGATCCTTATCTTCAGTTAAATCATAAGGTACAGATGTTGATCCAGTATAATTAATCATTGACTCATATATTGGAAAGGCAGGTGTAGGGTGAATTATTTCAGCACCTGGTTCTCCAAAACATTGAATGGCATAACTCATCGTAGGTTTTCCACCTGGCATGATTAAAATTCTTTCAAAATCTACATCAACACTATAACGTTTTTTAATCCATCTTGTTACAGCTTGTCTACATTCTGGAATACCGTTGGACATTACATATCCGTGGTGACCATCATCTAAAGCTTTTTTTGCAGCATCTACTACGTGTTGGGGTGTTTTAAAATCAGGCTGACCTAACCCTAAATGAATCATTGGATTTCCTTTAGCCTCTAAAGCCTTAGCTTCAGCCAAAACACTAAATGCAGACTCAGTTCCTAATCTCTCTAAATTTTTTGCTAATTTCATAATAATTTAATTCTAATATTAATATTTTATAATTTAATTTATTTTTTTTATATATAATTTTGATAAGTAATAACTATTTTCTATAGATTAATTTTGACGCATCTAATTCTTTCAGGGTCTTACAGCCCATTAATACCATATTCCTATTAATTTCATCATGCATGTTTTGCAATAGACGTTCAACACCTGGTTGACCTCCTGCACTTAATGCAAATAAAAACATTTTTCCAAAACTACAAGCTGTTGCACCAGCTGCTAAAGCTTTTAAAACATGAGTTCCACGTCTTACTCCACCATCTAATATGATCTCTAATTTATCTCCAACAGCCTCTCGAATTGCACTAACTTGGTCAAAAGGCGACCTTGAACCATCTAGTTGTCTACCGCCATGGTTTGAAATCATAATTGCAGAGCATCCTATATCTATAGCTTTTTTTGCATCCTCGACTGACATCACGCCCTTAAGTGCAAATGGACCATTCCATTTTTTCACACAATATTCAGCGTCTTTCCAATTCATAGCTGGATCATATTGTTCATTAATATATTCAATTACAGACTTTGAAATATTGGTACCTTTGTCTGTTTTGTTTTTAACATTAGATAATTCAAATTTTTTATGAGTAAAATAATTAAATACCCACTCAGGCCTCATTGCAAAACTAATTAAACTTTGAAGGGTAAGTTTTGGAGGAGTGGTAAATCCAGTTCTATGATCTTTTTCTCTATTTCCAGCAACTAAAGTATCTACTGTTAAACACATGCCGTCAAAGCCAGATATTTTACATCTATCAATTAAATCATCTGTTATTGATTGATCTTTATGAACATAAAGTTGGAACAATTTTGGACCATTTGAGATTTCTGCAATCTCTTCAATTGTATTATTAGCCATAGTTGACATGCTATAAAAAGTACCAAATTTTTCAGCAGCTCTAGCAGATGCTTTGTCGCCATCATGATGATAAAGTCTTTGCATTGCAGTTGGGGAAAGAAAGATAGGCATATTAATCTTTTTACCAAAAACAGTCGCTGAAAGATCAGGCTTACCAACGCTAGCAAGTATATTAGGAACTAAATCACAATCATTAAAAGATTCTGTGTTTCTTCTTAATGTTTGCTCATCATCTGCACCACCATCAATATAATGAAATATAGGTGAAGGTAATTTTTTTTTAGCTAATTTTCTAAAGTCATTAAAATTATAACAATCATTTAACTTCATTAAATTAAAAAATTTTTGAAAATGAAATTGTTTGATTATCTACACCAGGGTTTTTGTCTCCCCAGTCATTGTTTGAAATATGACTATAAGAGTATCCTATTTTAGATTCTTTAAAAATATCTAAACTAAATTTTAATTCACTTTTAAACTCTAGAGCCATTCCTAAATCTTTTCCATCACCTTGCTCGTAATAACCAGGTGCAAAACTGGGTACAATATTTAAAGGACCCAACTCATATTCAGCTTGAACCCCAGTGTACAAATAAATTGAACTTTTATCTGTAACAAATCCACCTGTAATCGGAGAAAATTTTCCAATAAACGTATCTCTGAATAATATTGGATTATTATGTTCAAAACCATATAGAGTTGCCTCATCATCACCTTCTTTATCTATGGTATCAAAGGTGCCGGCATAGAAGCTGAACTCTGTTTCACTCTTTGCTGGAGTAAAAAAAAGCAACAAGGATAACAATAAATATATTTTTTTTAGCTCCATGAATATTTAGTATTTAAATTTTAATTTTTTTTCTCATTATTGCACCACCTAACAAAAATAACAATAACGGTAATAACCACAATATATAAGTATTTTTATTTAATTGTGGATCGTAAACTATCCAATCACCATACTTTTCTCTTAAAAATTCATATATATACTCTTCTTTTAGTCCTTCATTAATTTTTCTATCAACAATTAATTTTATACTAGATGCAAATTCTGACTCGGAGTCGTATACAGACTGACCCTGACAAATCAAACAACGGATATTTTTTAATATTTTATTTTTTAAGATATCATTTTTTTCTTCAGATTTTAACTCTGAAAAATTTGTAATTAATAAAAGTATTATAAATATCTTAAAAATTTTCATTTAATAATTAACTCAATCTTATTTACAGCTTCTTGATCAATTGGGCCAATAAATTTCTTTATTATTTTTTTATTTCTATCTATTAAAAAGGTTTCCGGGACACCGAAAGCACCAAATTCAACACCTAAAGTACCATCTTTATCAATTAAAATTCTTGAATAGGGATTTCCAAATTCATCAATAAAATTTTTTGCATTATTAAAACTATCCCTGTAATTTAAACCAATTAGTTTAACTGAATGATTTCTATTTAATTGCATTAATAGAGGGTGTTCTGCTCTACAAGGCACACACCAAGATGCCCAAATATTTACAATATAATAAGTATTATCTTTAAAAATTTCATCTGAACTAACAGTTTTTTTTGAAAAGAAATCTACTGCATTAAAAATTGGAATATCTTTTTTAATGCTAGTTTTTGGTGCATAAGTATTTGGATTATTTAATCCTTTGTAAAAAATTATAAAACAAAAACTTAAAACTACGCCTGTAATTAATATAGTTATATTTTTTTTCATGTCCTAGTTTTAAATAAACCTATCGTTCCACCAAGACCTAATAAAAAGACGGAAATCCAAATCCATACCATAAATGGTTTTGATTGATATCTAACATTAAAATATTCATTACCTTTAACAAGATTCATGACTATAAATTTATCTTCCAATAATGTTGTTTTTATATCTGCCTCACTAGTAACCATTAGAGGTTGATTATAAACTCTTATCTCTGGTTCTAATTCAACAACGTTTCCCTCCAGATCTTTAATTTCAAAAAAAGCAATAATTGAATTAAAATTACTCTCTCTTCTTTCTTCAATCTTTTTAAAAAAAATTTCTCCTTTTCCAAATTTAAATTTTTCACCTATCTTCATATTGGTAATCACCTCTGATGATAAGATGCCATTAAATAAAATACTCAATATTAATAAACTAAAACCAAAGTGGGCAATTGTTTGTGAACTATTATTTAATTTTTTAGTCAAAAATTCTTTAAGAGTTGTGAAAAAAAGAAAAAAAGCAGCTGATAACAAAAGAGTATAGAAAAGAATATTTGTTGTTAGATTTTTGATTATAAAAAACGTTAAAATTATTGAAATTATAAATATTATAATTATTGAATATTTCTTTTCAATTTTTGACTTGATCCATTTAAGTCTTGGGCCCAAGGCCATAAATAATAAAAAGGGTATTAAAAATGGAGCTATGAGTTTGTGATAAAATGGAGGTCCTACAGAAATTTTTTCTGATGAAATAACATCTAAAAAAATTGGATAAACTGTACCTATTAAAACAACAGACAAAAAGTACATCATAAACCAATTATTTATTAAAATGGATGTTTCTCTACTAAGCCAAAAAAAATTATTTTGATTAACATTATTATCTTTATGAAAAATAAAAAATACACCCAAAGATAAGATTATTAAAACAAACAGGAAGATTAATATAAAAATTCCCCTTGCTGGGTCGTTTGCAAAAGTATGCACAGAATTTAGTAAGCCAGATCTAACTAAAAATGTTCCACACATACTTAAGGTGAATGTTGTAATAGATAACACAACTACCCATGATGTTAATGTGGCTCTTCTTTCTAATACCGCAATACAATGTAAAAGAGCTGTTAACGATAACCAGGGCATTAAAGAAACATTCTCAACAGGATCCCAAAACCAAAAACCTCCCCAGCCTAATTCATAATAAGCCCAAATTGAACCCAGCATAATTCCTAATGATAAAAAAATCCAAGATATTAAAACCCATTTTTTTATGTGCTGTGCCCATTCTTGAGAAATATAATTTTGAGCAACTGCTGCCAGTGAGGCTGAAAATATTATAGAGGCACCAACATATCCTAAATATAAAATTGGAGGATGTATTGCTAATGCCGGATCTTGCAATATTGGATTAAGACCAAGGCCTTCTTTAGGAATTGGAAATAAATAATTAAACGGATTTGAGGTAGTTAATACAAATAAAAAAAATCCAATAATTATAATTTGCTGAAATAATAAAGTTAATATTCTATATTTTTTTGGTTGTGAATTTGATTTTAGTAAAAATAGAAAAATAAATAAAGTTAGAACTAATAACCATAATAACAAACTACCTTCATGATTGCCCCAGGTTCCAGAAATTTTATAAAATAATGGTTTGGTTGTATGTGAATTATTAAAAACTGTCTCATTGCTAAAATCTGAATTTATAAAAGATAAAATTAAACTAAAAAAACTTACAATCACAAAAGTTAACTGAAGGAAAGTTAAGATTATTATGTTTTCATTAAGTTTTTTATTAACTTTATTAAAGTCTTGGATAGCTATTGTGCAGAGTAAAAATGAAAATAACAATCCAAGTATTAACGAATAATAGCCTATTTGATTAGCAAACAATTTATTTAACTCCTAAAGCTTCTTTGACTTCTGGTGGCATATAATTCTCATCATGTTTTGCCAAAATTTTTGTTGCAGAAAAATAATTTTTGTCTTTTAAAAAACCCTCAGCAACTACTCCTTTTCCTTCAGCAAATAAATTTGGTACGGCACCTGAATAAGTGACGTTAATTTCATTTTTAAAATCAGTAATAATAAAATTTACTTTATTGGAATTGATAACTACAGATTTTTCTTTAACCATACCCCCTACTCTTATCTTTTTGCTCTCTATTTCTATTAGAGAATTTATTTCAGATGGAGATTGAAAATATATAACGTTCTCTTTTAATGATTGTAGAATTAGAAAAACAGTTAAAATTACAGTTGCTAGAAGCAATACCAAGAATAAAAATCGTAATTTAACCTTTTTACCATACATGGTTTATTAGTTAAATATTTGATATATTGGATAATATTTCGTTATTGATAGTTTGTTGTTTAGCAGCTTTAGCTTTTTCAATACTTAGGGAACCAAACTTATTTGCAAATCTTTTTTGTTCTTTTGAAAGTTGCAATTTGATCACAAAATATAAAGTTGTAAAACTAGTCAATGTAAATGCAAAGGCTGACCATACATAAGCTCCGTACCCATTCATTGAAATTATTTCTATTATCATAATCTATCTAATCCTTTATTTTTAAGTTTTATCAGTTCCGTATTATATTTCATTAAAAAAATGAGTAATGAAAAAAGAGCAAATGCCGCAGTCATTAAGCCTAAAGGTATTAACATTGATGGGTGAATTGCTGTGTTAGTTGTTATGATGTTTATTGATGCCGGTTGATGGAGTGTGTTCCACCAATCAACTGAATATTTAATAATTGGAACATTAACTATTCCTATGATTGCAATTATAGAAGTTATTTTAACCACTTCTTCTTTGTCCTCATATATCCTCCATGCCAATAAATACATTCCATAAAATAAAGCTAACACTAGCATAGATGTTATTCTTGCATCC
>JADHPA010000030.1 GCA_016778675.1 Candidatus Pelagibacter sp.
CATTTATCGTTAACAGCACTGACTTTGCTTCTGTCTGGTCTTGTGAGTGAATTTTTTAATTGTAAATTGTATGGTGGATCAGCAAAAACAAGATCAAAAGTTTCGCTTGGAATTTTTTTTAATTCCTCGAGACTGTCACCATTAATAATCTTATTTTTAAAATTGTTTTCCATTTTGTATAAAACAATTAGACTCCATGCGGATTCTTGCGTCAACCTGAGATTGAAATAACTAGATTCAAATTGTGTCTGAATTTTTTGAGGGAACCAGATGTTGTGCTGTTACACGTGAAAATTATAAAAGATCACAAATAGGTGAGAAAGTTTTTCGATGATATTTAGTAATACCAAATTTCTTAATTGCTTTTAGATGTTCTTTTGTACCATAACCAGAATTTGTGTCCCAACCATACTGAGTAAATTCCTCAGAAAGTTTAGTTATAAATTTATCTCTGCTAACTTTAGCAATAATTGATGCTGCTGAAATACTTGAAATTTTTTGATCACCTTTAATTATATATTTTAAATTATAATTTTTGATTGTGGGCAGTTTATTTCCATCTATTAGCACTAAAGAAGGTTTTTTTTTTTAATTTAAGAATTGCTCTTTTCATAGCTAGTAGACTAGCGTGCAATATATTAATTTTTTCTATCTCCTTAGTAGATGCTTGGCCAATTGCCCATACTGAATTTTGTCTAATATATTTATAAAGCTCGTTTCTTTTTTCTTTTGTTAAACTCTTAGAGTCTTTAAGTAGTTTTTGGTTAATTGAGTTATTTAATATTACAGCAGCTGCATAAACTGGACCAATCAAGCTTCCTCTGCCAACTTCATCAACACCAGCTACAATTTTCATTAAATATTAATCTTTAGATCTATAATTTTTTTTTTAATCCTTTTTAAGTCTTCCCAAGAATATTTTTTATTTTCTGGTGTGCGCAAAAGATATGAAGGATTAAAAGTTATAATAACATTATAGCTAGTATTTTTAACAATTATCTCTTTCCACTTTCCTCTTTCATTGGATATTTTACTATTCAGGCCTGTTAAAGACTCCATAGCAGTACTACCCATGAGAATAATTATTTTTGGGTCAATTATTGAAATATGTGTTTGTAGAAATTGTGAATATCTTTTTATTTCAGCTGAAGTTGGTTTTCGGTCTTCAGGAGGTCTAAAATTAACAGCATAAGATGTATAAATATTTTGCTTTTTGATATTAATTGCGAGTAACATTTTTTCTAAAAGATTTCCGACCTCACCTCTAAAAGTCAAACCAGTTTTATCCTCTTCTATTCCGGGAGCTTCACCAATTAACATAATTGAACTATTAATATTTCCATCACCCAAAACAATATTCTTTGAATTATTTTTTAGACTACAATCACTAATTGAGTTTATTTGTTTTTTCAGTTCAGTTAATTGAGTTATTTTATCGATTTTATTTGCTTCTTTTAAATTTAAGTTAGTATCTTTTAATCGATTAATAGGCTTTTCATTAAAAACAAAGTCTGATCCAATTGAGTCTAAGAATTTAGCTTTAAAATTCGAATTTTGATTTATTACTTTTTTAGACATACAATAGTAAAATGTTAGTAAAATTTCTTAAATTTATTTTAATATTATTAATTTATCAAAGCCCATTATACTCAAAAAATAATACTTTAAACGACTTTAATTCACGTTTTTTATCTAATTATTTTTCTGGAATTGTTGCATATGAAAATTCAGATAATTCTCAGGCACTGAAATTTTTTAATTCATCAAAATTTTTAATTAAACAGCATGAAATTTACTTAGAGAAATACACATTTGCATTAGTTTTAAATGGCAAAGTAAAAAAGGCAATCAATCAAATTAAACAAAACTCTACAAAAGATAATTCTAATTTTTTTCAAGCTAATTTATTATTAGCAATAGATAGTTTAAAAAAGGGGGACTATAAAAGTAGTGAGCAATATATTAATAGATCCTACGAGCTTATTAATAATGATAGATTTTCCCTAATTATTGCAGAAATTTTTAAAGAATATCTTTATGTCTTTAATGAGAAAAAAATTCCCAAATCAAAAAAAAAATTTGGCAATTTTTCTTATATCAATGAAGTTTTCCAAAGGTGTTATTTAGGTGATCAAAGTACAAAAACTTACTTTAAAAGATTAATTAATTCTCAAAATGATGCAGATTATTCAAGGTATGCATTTTTTTTTGTGAACTATTTGATAGAAAGTGAAAAATATGATGAGGCAAAGCAAATCACAGATGACTTTGATTATCTAAATTCTTCTCTTTTAATTTCCCAAGGAAAAAAATGGATAGAGGATACAAAATTTAAAAATTTTTTAGATATTTTTTCATGTACTAATTCCAGTGATATTATGGGTGAATTTTTTTTTCTAGTTGCTAATTTATATTCATCTCAAGGGGACTATGAAAAATCAAATTTCTATTTGAATATATCTAATTATTTAAACCCAAAATTTACTTTAAACTTATCTCTTCTAGCAGAAAATTATTATACAAATGAAGATTATGAAAATACTAAAAAGACATTAGAAGTTTTTGATAAAACAAATGAATTTTATTATTGGTTTAAAATAAAGAAAGAAGCACAAATTATATTAAATAATTTGGATAAAGATGTTTCTTTAAAGTTTATTAATTCAAAATTTAAAGGAATTAAAAATCCTAACAAGAAAATGATTTTTGATATTGCAAATTTCAATAAAAATGCAAAAAAATACGCAAAGGCGATAAATTATTATGACCAAATACTCCTAAACATTGATAGTAATTCTGATTTATATGCTGAGATCCTTTACAGGAGGGGAGGAAGTTACGAGCGCTCTGGTGACTATAAAAACGCAGACAACGATCTTTTGAAATCACTAGAAATTAACCCAGATGATGCTTATGTACTAAATTATTTAGCGTATTCGTGGCTTGAGCGAGAATATAAAATAGATACAGCTCTTGAAATGCTAGAAAATGCCTATGCTTCAAAAAGTAATGATCCTTATATAATAGATTCTATTGGATGGGCTTATTTTTTGGTTGGACAATATGAAAAGGCTGAAAACTTTTTAAAAAGAGCTGTTGAATTAATGCCTCAAGATCCAATAGTTAATGATCACTATGGAGATATTCTTTGGAAATTAAATAGAAAAATACAAGCAAGGTATTTTTGGCAATATGTTTTGAAGCTTGAAGAGACAGAAGATGAAATGAAAAAAAACATCAAAGAGAAATTAATTGATGGAATCAAGCAATCTTAACCTATGACCTCATTTAAAATAAAATCTCATGCAAAATTAAATCTTGCTTTGAATGTAATAGGACGAGCTGTAAAACTCCACAAGATTGAAAGTTTGATATCCTTTATAAGCTTACATGATTTGATCTATTTAAAAAAAATAAAAAGTAATAATCACAAAATATTTTTTACAGGAAAATTTTCAAAAAATATTAGCAAAATTAATACTATATCAACTTTGCTAAACTTATTAGACGCAGAGAAGCTTTTAAATAATCAAAAATTTGAAATAAAAATTAGAAAAAATATACCTCATGGAGCTGGTATGGGAGGTGGTTCAATGAATGCTGCAAGTTTAATAAATTTTTTGATAAGTAAAAAAATCTTAAAGATTAAAAATAAAAAATTAAATGATTTAGCTGCTAAGATAGGCTCTGATGTCGTTTTGGGCTTAAAACCAGGCAATACCATTCTTTCATCAAATGGTAAAATTAAGAGATTTGTTAATAAAAAGGCACTATATGTTTTAATAGCTAAGCCGTATTTTGGCTGTTCTACAAAACTTATCTATTCAAAAGTTGTTTCATTTTCAAAGTCTCAATTTAAAAGACCGCAACAAAAAATGTTTCAACCACAATATTTAAAAGCCCTAAATAATGATCTCGAAAAGATTGCTTTAAGGAAATATCCAAAACTAAATAAGATCAGATCTTTTATGGTAACTTTACCAAAAAATATATTTGTTAGAATGACAGGATCGGGCTCTTCAATTGTAGCCTATTTTCATTCTCAAAAGGATTGCAGTAACGCATACGGGCAATTTAAAAGGAAATTCAATAGTCATTGGTGTATTGAATCAAAAACTATATAATTTTTTTTTTTTGTGTTATATGCAATTAATATTGGGGCGTAGCCAAGCGGTAAGGCACTGGTTTTTGGTACCGGCATCCTAGGTTCGAATCCTAGCGCCCCAGCCATATATGAACAACTTATTAGATAAAATTTTTTTTAGATCTCAAAATCTTAATCATATAAATTTAGGCTTCAAAAAAATAAAAAAAGAAACTGAGGTAGAGCAGTTATTTAAGGCTATTCACTCATTTTCTGTAAATAGTGAAATTCGATATGTTGGTGGATGTGTCAGAAAAATTATTAATAAAGAAGACTTTGATGATATTGATTTAGCAGTAAATTTAAATCCTAAAGATGTTTGTGAGGCGCTTGATAAAAAAAATATCAAATATTATGAAAGTGGTATCAAGCATGGCACGATTACAGCATTAATTAATGATATTAAGTTTGAAATTACATCCCTTAGAAAAGACATTGATACCGATGGTAGACATGCCAAAGTTGAATTTTCTGAAAATTGGAAAGAAGATGCCTCACGAAGAGATTTTACCATAAACTCTATTTATGCTGATATTGATGGAAGTCTTTTTGACCCCTTTGATGGAAAGAAAGATTTAGAAAATGGAAAGGTTCTTTTTATTGGAAATGCAGAAACAAGAATTAAAGAAGACTACCTAAGGATCTTGAGATATATCAGATTTTTTTTAAATTATTCAAAAGTTAAGCATGAGACATCAGTCATTAAGATAATTAAAAAAAATCTTACAGGTATGATGAATATATCTGCTGAAAGATTACTGGATGAGTTACAAAAATTAGTAAGATCAAGAGGGTTTACAAAATTAGCAAAAGATAAAGATAGCCTTGAAATAATAAGTCTTATCTTTCCACAACTTAAGAATATTTCATTATTCAGCAAACTAAATAGTTTTGCACTAAAAAATATTGCTAACGTTGATTTTATTTTATTATTATCTCTAATGATTATTGATGGGACAGATAATGTCGATTATTTTATTTATAAATACAATTTATCAAAAAAGGATCAAAAACGTCTTTTATTTTTAAATAAATTTTATTCCAAAAAAGTTAATAGGTCATTTTTTTCAGAAAAAAATTTAGATAAAATTCTCTATTTTAATGGAAGGGAGGCATTGAACGATATTATTTATTTTAAAATTTTTTTATCCAAAAAAGTAGATGATAATTTGATAAAACTGATTAAAATTTTTAAGGAAAAAGAAATTCCAGTATTGCCCCTTAAAGCAAATACATTGATAGAGAAATATCAAATTCCTGAAGGGATAGAATTAGGAAAAAAATTAAAAGCTATCGAGGAAATTTGGAGTAATAATAATTTTAAGATTTCAGAGAAAGAAATTCAAAAAATTGTAAATAATTAAATATATTTAACGTTTTTTATTTCAAAGTTTTTAACACCAGCTGGAGTTTTAATTTCAACCAAATCATTCTTATTTTTGCCAATTAATCCTTTGCCTATCGGGGATTGAAAAAATATAAG
Source organism: Candidatus Pelagibacter sp. (assembly GCA_016778675.1). GTDB lineage: Bacteria > Pseudomonadota > Alphaproteobacteria > Pelagibacterales > Pelagibacteraceae > Pelagibacter. The sequence continues at coordinate 5,628 of JADHPA010000030.1, forward strand.
TTTTTTTTGCAAATCTGCTTCATCTCTACCAACAATTTTGTAGGTAATTTTTTCTCCAGTATCAAGGTTCTCTAAGTCAACAGTTGAACCAAAAATAACCTTTCCATCATTGTTTAATTTGGTAACATCAATTACATTTGCTCTTGCAATAATATCATTGATTTGAGCAATCCTTCCTTCATTATGAGACTGCTCTTCTTTAGCCGCATGATATTCAGCATTTTCTTTTAAATCTCCATGTGACCTAGCTTCAGAAATTGCCGCTACTATTTCAGGACGTTTTTTTTCTTTTAAAAAGATTAGCTCTTCTTTTAAACTTTCAAGTCCAGCAGATGTTATTGGTTCTTTATCCATATTAATTCCATTTTGCTATTGGAGGTAATGACATTAGAATTCCTTCGACATTACCACCTGTTTGTAGGCCAAACTTAGTTCCTCGATCATAGAGTAAATTGAATTCAGCATATCTACCTCTTTTAATATACTGCATCTCCTTTTCTTTTGTAGTCCATTTCTTTTGATATTTAGAGTTAATTATTGAATTAAATAACATTTGAAAAGTAACACCAAGATCAGTCACAAATTTGAAATCTTTTTCCCAATTATCTTTTTTATAATCAAAAAAAATACCACCAATACCTCTGGTTTCTTTTCGGTGAGGAAGATAAAAATATTCATCACACCATTTTTTATAATTTTTGTAATAATTTTTATTATGTCTATCGCACATTTTTTTTAACTCTTTATGAAGAAATTTTTTTTCTTTAGAATCTTTTATGCAGGGTGTTACATCCATTCCCCCTCCAAACCAGCCATGAGTTGTATAAATAAATCTTGTGTTAAAATGAATAGCAGGAACATGGGGATTATGCATATGCATTACAACAGAAATTCCAGATGCCCAAAATCTAAGGTCTCTTGAGGCGCCAGGTATTTTTTTACCCATTTCTTTAGAAAATTTTCCATAAACTTCAGAAAAATTTACTCCAACTTTTTCAAAAATTTTTCCATTTTTTAAAATTCTAAATTCACCTCCACCCTCATCTTTAATTTGATTTCTTTTCCACACTTTAGATTTAAATTTAAGTTTGTGGTTTTCTAATTTTTCAATATCATTACAAATAGTATTTTGTAATAACTTGAACCAATTAGAGGCAATTTTTTTTTTAATTTCCTTATCCATCATTTAATAAAAATAGTTTGTCTCAAATTTTCTGAAAGAATTATAGCAACTGAAGAGGCTATGTTTAAAGATCTTTTATTATCTTTCATTGGTATTTTTAACTTATATTTTATAGAATTATGCACATGATTAGGTACACCGGCACTTTCTCTACCAAATAATAATGTATCATTATTTTCAAATTTGAATTTTGCATAAGATTCGGAAGATTTAGTAGTTAGTAATATAACTCGCTGATCTTTTTTTGATTTAAAAAATTCTTCAGAACTTTGATAGAATTTTATCATTTTTTCATCCATATAATCCATTACTACTCTTTTAAATCTTTTATCGCTAAACAGAAAACCACAAGGTTCTATTATCTCTAAATCTGCACCCAGACACGCACATGTTCTTATAATAGCGGCTGTATTTTGGGGAATATCAGGTTCATATAAGGCTATTTTAGGTCTCAAATTCATTGGTTCTGTGTCATTGTTTCAGTAGAAAAAAAACTTTTTTCTTATATGAAATCATATATTAGATAACAATATACAAAAAATTACAGATGTCTGACAAAAAACCTGAAAGAAGAGAATTTTTATTTACAGCCTCGTATGCAGTAGGTGCGGTAGGTGTAGGAGCAGTTGTTTGGCCTTTAATTGATCAAATGAATCCTGATGCATCAGTTAAAGCATTAGCAAGCACTGAAGTAGATGTAAGTACAATGGAGCCCGGTAAATCAATCACAGTACTTTGGAGAGGAAAACCAGTTTTTATAAAAAGAAGAACTTCAGAAGAAATCGCTGAAGCAAGAGCCGTTAAGATGGAAGACTTGAAGGATCCTCAAAAAGATGAGGATAGAGCTAAAAATCCAGAGTGGCTAGTTATGGTGGGAGTTTGTACACATTTAGGATGTGTGCCTTTAAATGATAAAGGTGACTACAATGGATGGTTTTGTCCTTGTCATGGATCGCACTACGATACATCTGGTAGAATTAGAAAAGGACCAGCGCCAACGAACATGGAAATACCTAAATATGAATTCGTTAATAGTAATACAATAAAAATCGGATAAGAATTATTATGAGTGATCACGAATACACACCTAAATCAAAGTTTGGAAAATGGTTTAATGATAGACTGCCACTTTTATCTCTTGCCAGTCATTTAACAGATTATCCAACTCCTAAAAATTTAAATTACTGGTGGACATTTGGTGGAATTTTAACTTTTTGTTTAATAACGCAAATCGTAACAGGTTTGACTTTAGCTATGCACTATATTGCTCATGCTGACATGGCTTTTGAAAGTGTTGAACATATCATGAGGGACGTTAACTATGGTTGGTTAATAAGGTATATCCATGCCAATGGTGCTTCAATGTTTTTTCTAGCAGTTTATATTCATATATTTAGATCTTTATTTTATGGATCATATAAATCCCCAAGAGAAATTATTTGGATTTTGGGAATTATAATTTATCTCTTAATGATGGCAGCAGCTTTCATGGGCTATGTTCTTCCATGGGGACAAATGAGTTTCTGGGGTGCAACTGTAATTACAAATCTTTTTAGCGCAATACCTTTAGTGGGCGAGGGTATAGTGAACTGGCTATGGGGTGGTTATTCAGTTGATAATCCAACCTTAACAAGATTTTTTACGTTACATTATTTAATTCCATTTTTAATTTTAGGCTTAGTAGTTCTTCATATCTGGGCACTACACGTACCTGGAAATAATAATCCGGTAGGTATTGATATTAAAAAACCATCAAAGGATACAGTTCCATTCCATCCTTATATTGTCATTAAAGATGGTTTTGCTTTACTAATGTTTATGATCGTTTTTGCTTTTTTTGTGTTCTATACACCAAATATTTTAGGTCATGCTGATAATTATATTGAAGCAAATCCATTAGTAACGCCAGCTCACATTGTACCTGAATGGTACCTATTACCTTTTTATGCAATTTTAAGATCTGTACCTGATAAATTATTAGGTGTGATTGCAATGCTATCAGCAATTTTAATTTTAGCTGCTCTACCTTGGCTTGATACATCTAAAATAAGATCAGCTGTATTTAGACCTTTGTATAAACAGTTTTATTGGATCTTAGTCGCTGACGTACTAATACTTGGTTACGTAGGGGCAATGCCAGCTGAGGGGCTGTACTTATTAATTGCTAGAGTAGCAACTGGTTATTACTTTATTCACTTTTTAGTAGTTCTTCCAATATTAGGTTTTAAAGAAAAAACTATGCCTTTACCACTCAGTATTACAGAGCCAGTTTTAGGAGGGTCTCCAATGGCCTCAGCAGTTAAAAAAAAAGAAAGTTTAAATTAATTCAGTGAACAATATTTTTAAAATCATTTATCTAATAATATTCATTATAACTGGAACAATTCAGGTTAATTCGGCAGAAAAAATAGATTATTTAAAAACAGATTGGAGCTTTAAAGGTCTTTTTGGTAAGTTTGATAGAGCTTCATTGCAAAGAGGTTATCAAGTCTACAAAGAAGTATGCGCTTCGTGCCATTCGATGAAATATGTAAGTTTTAGAAACTTATCAGAACCAGGCGGACCAGAATTTACTGAGGAACAGGTGAAAGCAATAGCCGCAAGTTATGAGGTGAATGATGGACCTAACAGTGAAGGCGAAATGTTTCTAAGACCAGCAAAATTATCAGATAAGTTTGTTATGCCCTACGAAAATGTTAAAGCTGCACAAGCTGCAAACGGTGGTGCCTATCCACCAGACATGTCTGTATTGGCCAAAGCTAGAAGTGGAGGAGTTGACTACATTTACTCATTGCTCCTTGGTTATGAAGATGCGCCAAGTGATGTGAAACTTGATGATGGCGTTTACTATAATAAATTTATGTATGGTAATAAAATTAAAATGGCTGAGCCAATTACTGATGATTTAATAGAATATGGAGATGGGACTCCTGCAACAAAAGAACAGATGGCTAAAGATGTTACAACATTTTTAATGTGGGCAGCTGAACCGCACTTAGAAAGCAGACACAAGATGGGATTTAAAGCCATCTTATATTTAATAATTTTGACAGTTTTAGTTTATTTCAGTATGAAGAAAATTTGGTCACGTATTGAATCTGAAGTTTAATATATCACCATCTTTGACAATATAATCTTTTCCTTCAAGTCTCATTTTTCCATTTGTTTTAGAATTTACCCAACCTTGATTAGCTATGAAATCTTCATAAGCAATTGTTTCAGCTCTAATAAAACCTTTTTCAAAATCAGAATGTATTTCACCAGCTGCTTTTGGTGCTGTACAATTTTTCTGAATAGTCCAAGCTCTGGTTTCCTCAGGTCCGGATGTGAAATAGGTATCTAACTCTAGAATATTATAACCCTTTTGAATTAACATATTTAGACCAGTTTTTTTTAAACCGATCATCTCCATATAGTTTTCTTTTTCTTCATTTTCTAACTGATTTATTTGATTTTCAATATCAGCTGAAACTATTAAGGTATTTTTTTCTCCAAATTTACCAATAAAAGCCTCAGTATATTTGTTTCCATTTTGAACACTTGGTTCATCAACATTACATACAAAAATTTTTGGCTTTAAAGATAATAAACCACTTTGATTTAATAGTTTTTTTTCAAATTGGTCACGTAGAATTTGAATATCTTTAGAATTATTTATGCAATCTAATGCAATTTCTAATATTTTTATTTGCTCTTCATCTACATTTTTTTTATTACTCTTTTCTAATCTTTTTTGAATAGATTCAAGATCAGCAAGCATCATTTCTGTTTCAATAATCTCCAAATCTCTTACTGGATCAACCGTAGGATTTACATTTTGGATATCATCAGAATCAAAACATCTGATCATATGAATTACAGCATCAACCTCTCTAATGTGTGATAAAAATTTGTTTCCCAGGCCTTCGCCTTTAGATGCACCCTCTACTAATCCTGCAATAT
>JADHPA010000031.1 GCA_016778675.1 Candidatus Pelagibacter sp.
TCAAAATTTTGAAACATTAATTTATTTGGGATCTATTCCCATTTCTTTCATGTCTTGATAACGATCACCCGTTCTAGCATGAGCTCTACCTGTGGAGGCCCCACCAATTGCTATAACAATTTCATCATCAAAAGGAGCATCATGAATCGTAAATTCATGAGTTAAATAATAAGGTCTTAGACCTGAATCTGTTTTATGCATCATTGGAATAGACATTTTTGATCCAGCTGGACCTCTGGTATTGGTAAAGCTTAAATAAGACGTTCCCCCAACCGCATCTCTAAATTTATTTCCAAATCTTAAAGTGTGAATAAATGCTGAGGCATGCTCAATTTCACCATCAAGTCCGACCGTACCAGCTTTTCCATACGCCAAAATTTTTTCAGGTGATCCAATCTCCTTTATTAACTCTGGAACTAAAATATCACCTAATTTAGGTGCTAAATCTAAAATAATTGGTTTTAAATCTTCAACAAAGCCTTTTCCATGCCATGGATTTTTAAATACAGCTGCAACAGAAACCATCAAAACAGGCTCTTTAGCTTCCTTACCACCTTCGATAAAAGTTTTATCTACAAATTTTGTAAACTTTCTAAGCTCTAATTTCATTAACTTGCCTTTTCGATACTTGAATTGTCTAAATTAATCTTTGGTATAACCTCATCATTAAACAGTTTTATACTTCTCATGCAAGCCTCATGATCTATTCCAGGAAAATTAGACCAAACTTGAAGATTTTGTAAATTTAATTCTGATTTTAATTCATTTATTTTATTAACAACATATTCTGGTGTTCCAAATAATAAATTTCTTTTATGTAAAAAATCATAATTAAGTAAGTCTAATTTATGTTTTGTTTCTGGTAGTTCTTCTCCTGGATCCATATGATTACCCAAACCTCTCCAATGACAAACCCATTTCATATAATTGATAATATGCTCACCAGCCATTTTTTCAGCTTCTTCCATAGTTTCAGCAACAAACATATCTCTAACTAAAGATATACCTTCTCCTAGTGGAACATCTCTTTCCTCTGCTTTAGATTTTGCGTCTCTATAAATTTCAAACCTTTTCTTTAATGCTTTAACTGTAGGTATCCACATTATTGTATTTAAGCCATTCTGTGCCGCCCATTCAATTGAACGTGCACCATCCACAACTTGCCATATTGGCGGGTGTGGCTCTTGTTTTGGTTTTGGTACAACGCTAATTTTTTTAATTTCATTTGTTTTTGTATCTAAAAACTTTTCACTAGGTGGACTCATGTCATGTTGCCAAGTAAAATTTGGTGATGGATAAGTGTAAAACTCACCCTGGTGACTAAAAAATTCTTCTGTCCAAGCTTTTTTCATTATAGTTAATGATTCATCAAACAGTCTAAAATTTTTTGCCTGATCTTTTAAGTCAGCTTCTTTATTCATATTGATAGCTTCTCTTCCATAAATTCCTCTTCCAATACCAACATCAACTCTTCCTCCAGACAATTGATCTAGCAAAGCTATGTCTTCAGCTAGACGGATAGGATTATGAAATGTAATTACATTACAAGCTTGACCTATTCTTATTTGTTTTGTTCTAGCGGCAGCATCCACACCCATCATTAAAGGATTTGTACAAGATTCCATTCCTTCATGATTAAAGTGATGTTCGGTATACCAAATAGAGTCCCAATTATTTTCATCACAATAAATAGTGATCTCTTGGGTTTCATTTAATAGTTGATTGTATGGTTTATGATTCCAATTAGTAGTGTTACAAAAATATCCAAATTTCATTCAAACCCCCTTAAATAGTTAAATTTAAAGACGACTGATCCCACTTTCGCTAATGAATTATCTTTAGTCGACGAGTTATGTGCGCTTTTCTTAAACTTTATTTTAACTAGACTCCTTATTCAATATATATTTAATCCAAATATTACAGGTAATTTATGAAATTAAACAAGGTTGAGCCAAAATATATTTCAAAATCGAACCCAAGAATTGGTCTTATAACACTTGGTAGCGATTTTAGAATTGAAAAGGATTTTAATAATGTGATCTATGGAAGAGATGTAGATCTGTATGTTAATCGAATACATTGTTACAATCCTTTGACCAACGAAACGTTAGCTAAAATGGCAGATGATATTACCGATGTCACTAAAGATATTTTACCAGATCAAAAAATAGATTGTGTTGCTTATGGATGTACATCAGGAACAATTGCAGCAGGTTACGATGTGATAGAAAAAAATGTGAAGTTAGCCAAGCCTGAAGCAAAAGTTACCACCCCAATTACATCTGCTATTAAGGCTTTAAAAGCTTTTAACATTAGCAAAGTATCAGTTTTTACCCCTTATACAAAAAGTATAAACGATTCAGTTGTAAATTATTTTAATAAAGAAAATATTGCAGTTAATGGATTAACATATTTTGATATTGAGTCTGATTTAGATATTGGAAAAGTAGATGAAGAATATTTATTTGAAGTTTTGTCAAAAATTAATTTAGAAGATAGTGAGGCATTATTTGTGTCTTGTACGGCATTACCAGTATTATCGATAATAGATAAGCTTGAAAAAAAAATGAATAAAGTCATTTTATCTAGCAATCAAACATTAATTTGGGAAAGTCTAAATGCTATTGGCTATAAAAATAGTATTGAAGGTTTTGGAAAACTATTTAAATTTAACTAAATGAATTTTACAAAAGAAGAATACAAAAATAGATTAAAGAAGGTTCAAAAATCAATGCAAGATAAAGGCATTGATGTATTAATCTCTCAGGATCCATCGAACATGAATTATTTAACAGGTTATGATGCTTGGTCGTTTTATTATGCCCAATGTGTCATAGTTCATATTAATGCAGATGAGCCCTTATGTTTTGTTAGAGACCAAGATGCTGGTGGAGCATATATTAAAACTTATTTGAAAGATGAAAATATTATAAAGTATGGTGAAAAATATATTCATAATTGGCCACTTCACCCTTACGAAGCTTTAACAGATATTATTAAAGAAAGAAAATGGGATAAACTTTCTATTGGAGTTGAAATGGACAGTCATTATTTTACTGCCTACTGTTATGAAAAAATAAAATCAGGCTTGCCCAATGCAAAAATTTCAGATTGTGAAAGATTAGTCAACTGGGTTAGAGTTGTAAAATCAGATACTGAAATTAATTTAATGAAAGCTGCATCATTAATCGTTCAAACAGGAATGAAGAAAGCTTTTGAAGTAATCAATCCTGGGGTAAGACAATGTGATGCTGTATCAGAAATACAAGCTGCTCTAATAAAGGGAACTCCTGAGTTTGGTGGAGATTATGCGTCTATTGTTCCAATGCTTCCAACTGGCAAAGGCACATCAGCATCTCATTTAACATGGACAGAAGATAAATTTGTAGAAGGCGAAGCAACAATTATTGAACTTTCAGGATCTCATAAAAAATACCATTGTCCAATGGCAAGAACAGTACTTCTTGGAAAAGCTGACCAGCTTAAAATTGATACAATGAAAAAAACAAATGAAGCCTTGCAAGCAGGTATTGATGCTATCAAACCAGGAAAAACTGCAGATGATGTGGCTCAGGCATTTTGGAAGGTTCTTGATAAGTACGGTATAGAGAAAACCTCTCGTACTGGATATTCTATCGGAATTGGTTACCCACCTGATTGGGGAGAACACACTTTAAATATATCAAAAGGAGATATGACAATTTTAGAGCCAAATATTACTTTTCATATGATTGCTGTTATGCAATTTGGAAATTGGGGAGTTGAAGCGTCTGAAGCAATAAGAGTTACGGATCAAGGAAGTGAGCTATTTTGTAATTTTTCAAAAGATCTTCACATTAAATAATTAAAATAAAAAAACTTGATAAATAAGCTCACAAATGTTTTAAATCCATCTAGAAAATATGACTAAAAATAAAGAATTTGTAAAATTTGATAATGTAGACAAGAGCTATGATGGCAAAGTATTGGTCGTTAAAGGATTAAATCTAGACATTGAAGAAGGTGAGTTTGTAACTATGCTAGGACCCTCTGGTTCTGGTAAAACAACTTGTCTTATGATGTTGGCTGGTTTTGAAACACCAACTCATGGAGAAATTTATTTAGATGGTAAGGTTATTTCAAATATTCCACCTCACAAAAGAGGAATAGGAATGGTATTCCAGAACTATGCTTTATTTCCGCACATGACTGTTTATGAAAATTTAGCCTTTCCATTAAGGGTTAGAAAAATTCCAAAAGATGAAGCTGATAAAAAAATAGATAAAGCTTTATCCATGGTTTCACTTCATGGTTTTGAAGCAAGAATGCCGATGCAATTATCAGGTGGACAACAACAGCGTGTTGCTGTTGCAAGATCATTAGTTTTTGATCCACAAGTGGTATTAATGGATGAACCACTTGGAGCATTAGACAAAAATTTAAGAGAGAGTATGCAATATGAAATTAAACATATTCACGAAAGTATTGGTGTAACAGTTGTGTATGTTACACACGATCAAACTGAAGCATTAACAATGTCAAACCGTATTGCAGTTTTTAATGATGGTAAAGTTCAGCAACTATCAAGTCCTGATGAATTGTATGAAAAACCGGTTAATTCATTTGTTGCTGAGTTCATTGGAGAAAATAATAAATTTTCAGGTCAAGTCTTAGATATTTCAGGAGATAAATGTAAAGTTAAATTAGAAAATGGCACAGAAATTTTAGCAAATCCAGTTGCTGTTAAAGCAAAAGGGGATAAGACTAAAGTTTCACTAAGACCTGAAAGAGCAATTATAGATCCTACAGATAAAATGGATAATAATCATAAAGGTAAAATTGAAGAAATAATTTATCACGGTGATCACACTAGACTAAGAGTTGATTTGTTGGGAAATAAAGAATTCATTCTTAAAGTACCAAATAGCACTGCAAGATTAGATCTAAAAAAAGGTAATGTACTTAATATTGGTTGGAATAGCATTGATTGCAGAGCTTTAAATCCAAAATAATCTTAAAAAAATCCCTAAAAAACTTAAATAAAATAAAGGCAAATTAGACATAATTGGATGTTGACTAAACTTCTCTATCTTGTTTTACTTTCCCTTTATAAAATAACAAACGTTAACGTTAAATAGGAGAGAAAATGAAAAAAATAAGTAAATTATTACTTGCTCTATCTTTTGTACTTTCTATCACAACTTCAGCATTTGCAGTTACTGTAGTGTCTTGGGGTGGTGCTTACACTGAAAGTCAAAAATTAGGGTACGGTGATCCTACAGCAGCGAAACTTGGAATACCTGTAAACTGGGTAGACTACACTGGTGGATTATCAGAAATTAAAGCTCAAAAAGAAGCTGGAAAAATCACTTGGGACATCATTGATGTGTACGCAAGAGACACTATCATTGGATGTGACGAAGGTATTTTCCATGAATTCGATTTTGATAAAGATTTTGCACCTGCTCCAGATGGAACACCTGCAAGTGAAGACTTTTTCACTAGCATGCCTTCAAAATGTGCAGTTGGAAATATCTTGTATTCATGGAACTTTTCTTACAATGATGCAACAATTGGTGACAAAAAACCTAACTCAATACAAGACTTTTTTGATACTAAAAAGTTCCCTGGTAAAAGATCAATTTACACAGGTGCAATGTCTAACATTGAATTTGCAATTACAGCAGATGGTGTTAACCCAGGAAAGGGTTCTGATTTAACATACAGAAAACTTGAAGCAGATGGCGGTATTGATAGAGCTATGAATAAAATCAAAGCGCTATGTCAAGATCCTAATGGCGGATGTGTATTCTGGAATGCTGGAGCTCAACCACCAGAACTACTAGCTAATGGTGAAGTAGTAATGGCAACTGGTTGGAATGGCAGATTCTTTAATGCTCAAATGGAAGGAACTCCACTTGTACAAGTATGGGATGCTCAAATTCTTGACTATGAATACTTTGCTCTAGTTAAAGATGGTCCAAACTACGCTAATGGTGATGCTATGAAAGTACTTAGAGAAATGACAAGTACTGAAGGCTTAGCTGGAAGTGCCAAGTATATTGCTTACGCTCCTTGGAGAAAATCTTCAATTGCTATTATAGATGCTGGAGAGCCATGGTTTAAAGATGGTAAAACAAGCATGGTACAACACATGCCTACAGCACCTCAAAATACAAAAAGATATATCCTTATGAACCCTGACTTCTGGGCAGATAATAATGATGAAATCAATGAGAAGTGGGAAGCTATGAAAGGTACTCTGTAATTTAGTTTTATAGATTAAGTTTTTGTAATAAAATACTAGGGCGGTTACATAATAGCCGCCCTTTTTTTTAAAATTTTATATATGAGTACAGAAAAAATATTATCATCAGACGGGATACCTTTAGAGATAAGCTTAAAAAAAGCTGAGAGAAAAAATAAGCTAAAGGCTTTAATGCTTGTTGGTCCGTTATTTTTATTCCTTATAATTACATACATATTTCCAATAGGAGACATGCTATTTAGAAGTGTAGATGATCGTATGATCACACAAAAATTACCTAACACATTTGCTGCTTTAGAAAAATGGGATGGAAAAGAATTGCCTGATGAAGCAACTTATGAGGCGTTTTATAAAGATTTCTATCCATTGGCTATAAGCAAAGAAGCTGGAAAATTATATCAGAGATTAAACTATGAAAAATCTGGTTTTAGTAGTGGATTAAAAAAAACAAATAGAACAATTAAAAAATTTGAAAAAGCTAATTATAAAGAACAATTTATGGCAACCCATAAAATATGGAAAGACGTGGATTATTGGATTGCTTTAAAGAATACTGCTCCAAATTGGTCTTATGCAAAATATCTAAAAGGTCTTGATTTAAAATTTGATCAAGATAGAAATATTATTCAACAAGATGAAGACAGGAGAGTTCATAAAATCCTCTGGTTAAGAACTATAAAAGTTGCATTCTGGGTAACTGTATTCTGCTTTTTGCTTGCATACCCAATTTCACATTTATTGGCCACACTACCAATGAAATATAGTAATTTATTGATGATATGTGTGTTGTTGCCTTTCTGGACATCACTATTAGTTAGAACTTCTAGCTGGATGGTTTTACTTCAACAACAGGGCCCTATAAACGATCTAATTGTTTGGCTAGGTTGGGCTGCTGATGATAATAGACCTGAGTTAATGTATAATGTTGTTGGCACTTTTGTTGCAATGACACAAATTTTATTACCTTTTATGGTTTTGCCACTTTACAGTGTGATGAAAACAATATCTCCAAGCTTAATGAGAGCTGGAAAATCATTAGGTGGAACTCCATTTACTGCATTTAGACAAATTTATTTTCCATTAACAATTCCAGGAATTGGTGCAGGCTGTTTATTAGTTTTTATTTTAGCTATAGGTTACTATATCACTCCAGCATTAGTTGGTGGAGCGAGTGGATCATTGATTAGTAATACGATTGCGTATCATATGAAGAGTTCTTTAGATTGGTCGTTTGCTGCAGCACTAGGTACTATGCTGTTAGTTGGAGTGTTAACAATCTACTGGATCTATAATAAATTAGTGGGAATTGATAATATTAAACTGGGATAAATTATGGCATTACCAACTTACACATCCTGGAATTATAGAATTTGGCATTATACTTATTTAACAATTTGTGGATTGGTATTTTTCTTTTTAATAGCACCGCTATTTGTAATTTTACCACTTTCATTTAATGCAGAACAATATATTCACTTTTCTAAGGGAATGATAGCCCTTGACCCAGACGCATTTTCATTAAGATGGTACGAAGACATGATCTATGGGACTAAAAATCCTTGGGGACTTGCGACAAAAAACAGTTTAATAATAGCTTTCTTTGCTACAATTGGATCTACAGTACTTGGAACGGTAGCTGCTCTAGGGTTAAGTAGTAGGCATATGCCATACAAAGCAGCGTTCATGGCTTTATTAATATCTCCAATGATTGTGCCTTTAATTATCTCAGGAACAGCAATATTCTTCTTTATGGCAAAAGTAGGTTTAGCTGCAACACATACAGGAATAATTTTATCTCATATTATTTTGGGTACACCGTTTGTAGTTATTACAGTTACAGCAACATTAACAGGTTTTGATCATAGTGTGACACGTGCTGCATCAAGTTTGGGTAGCAATCCAGTTAATACTTTTATGAAGATAACATTACCATTAATTTTACCTGGTGTTATTTCTGGTGCATTATTTGCCTTTGTAACTTCATTTGATGAGGTTGTCGTAGTGTTATTCTTAGCAGGACTTGAAAACACTACTATTCCAATTCAAATGTGGGTTGGTCTAAGGGAACAGCTAAGCCCAACAATAATGGCAGTGGCAACTTGTTTAATTATAATGTCCACATTAATTCTTGTTAGCGCAGAACTTTTAAGAAGAAGGTCTGAAAGACTAAGAGGAATTAATAGGTAATTGATTTACTAAGATCATTTTTTTTATTATAAACAATTCTTCAATTTTTAAATCTTATGGAAATTAAAAAAGTAGTAGTTATAGGTTCAGGAACTATGGGTAGTGGAATTGCAGCGCATTTGTGTAATGCAAATATTCCAGTAACTTTATTGGATTTAAAAACTGAAATAAGTGAACAAGCACGAGATAAAATTCACAAATCGAGACCACCACTTTTGTTAGATAAGTCCAAAATAAACAACATTAAAGTAGGAAACATTTTAGATAATTTTGATGAAGTAAATGAAGCTGACTGGGTAGTAGAAGCTGTTGTTGAAAGAATAGACATCAAGCATGATATCTATAAAAAAATATTCAAAGAAAGAAAAAAAGGTGCGATAGTATCTTCAAACACATCATCTATTCCTATCAAAATATTATCTCAACACTTATCAGAGGAAGAAAAAAAAGATTTTTGCATTACTCACTTTTTTAATCCAGTCAGATACATGGGATTATTAGAGATAGTTAAAAATGAAAATAATGATTTAGATAAAATAAACTCTCTAAAAGCTTTTTGTGAAACAGAACTTGGAAAAGGTGCAATTATTTGTAATGACACGCCAGGCTTTTTAGGAAATAGAATAGGTGTTTTTGCAATGCAAGTTGCAATGACTGAAGCTTTTAAAATGAAACTTAGCATAGAAGAAGCTGATGCAATTTTTGGAAGACCGATGGGTATACCAAAAACAGGTGTGTTTGGTCTTTATGACTTAATTGGTATTGATTTAATGGCTGATGTTTTAAAAAGTTTTATTAAAGAATTATCAGAAAATGACCCTTTTCAAGTAGTTGCAAAAGAAATTCCTTTAGTAAAAAAATTAATTGAAACAGGATATACCGGTCGAAAAGGCAAGGGCGGATTTTATAGAGTTAATAAAACTGGTGAAGTTAAGGTTATGGAAGCAATTAATCTTGAAACAGGAGAATACTCTGCAAGTAAAAAAATTAATATTAAATTAGATAAAATAGACCTTAAAGAATTAATTTCTAGAGAGGATAAGTATGGTGAGTATGCTTGGTCTGTTATTTCTAAGATTATCAAATATGCTTCTTCTTTAGTTCCATCAATTACAAAAGATTTCAATGATATTGATGAAGCAATGAGATTAGGTTTTAACTGGACTAAAGGTCCATTTGAAATGTTGGAGGAAATCGGAGTTGAAACTTTTTTTGGTAAAATAGACGACTTTAAGGGAAATGCTTTTTTAGAAAATTTATCTAAAAATAGAAATCAAGATTTTTATGGATCTAGACAAAAATACACTGACATTGAAACGTTTGGAAAAGCTAAAAAGAAAGCATTAAGTGTAGATGGAAACAGTTCAGCACAGATATATAGATTTAATGATTATAATATTGTTGAGTTTACCACTAAAGCAAATGCTCTAGATTACGATTCAATGGATGCTTTAAAAAAAGCCACAGACAAACCTTTGATTATAATAAATGAAAGCATGCAGTTTTCTGCTGGAGTAAACTTGAGTTATACAATGGATTTTGCGAACAAAAATGATTTTAAATCCATAGAAAAATTTATTAGATATTTTCAAGAAACCTGCAAGCATCTTAAGTATTCTAATCACCCGGTGATATCTGCACCATCAGGTTTAACTCTTGGAGGTGGATTTGAAGTAATGGTCCAAAGTAATTTTGTTGCTTCACATACAAATATTGTAGTTGGATTAGTGGAAACAATAGTTGGACTGATACCAGCTGGAGGTGGATGTAAGGAAATGTTAGCAAGATGGCTTGATACAGATGAGGCTAAAAAAGATCCTCATTATGCACCACTTAAAGTATTTGATATTATTGGTTATGGAAAAACAGCAACTTCACCAATTGAGGCAGAACCATTAAAATATTTAAGACCAGAAGATAAAAAAATAATGAATAGAAATAGTTTACTAGAAGTTTCAAAAAAGATCTTAGACGACAATAAAGAATTTAAAACTCCATCAGAGACTGAATTTAAACTACCAGGAAAAGAAATTTTAATAGAAATGAATAAAATTATAGAAAACCTTTATAATGAAAAAATAATTCGTGATCACGGTGTTACTGTTGCAAAAGAACTCGCTCATGTTTTGAGTGGAGGAGATACAACTATAGATAAAACTTTATCAGAAGATGATTTATTTAAATTAGAATTGGATGCTTTCATGAGATTAATAGAGACAAAAGAAACTCAAGACCGTATTAAACACACACTAGCAACAGG